>NZ_NOXZ01000017.1:0-248628 GCF_002258225.1 Rhodococcus sp. RS1C4
CCCCCAAACCGTCGAACATCTGTTGGAGACTCGCAGCCGCAGCGTTCGGATACGTGGTCAACGCCGCCGCAGCCTGGACATCACGGTCGTTCAGCGCCGCCACGAACTGGTCCACGACGCGCTCGCCCTCACTGGGCGGACTGTCCAGCGCCCAGAACGCAACAGTCGACGTCACAGCAAGACTTGCCCCCACAGCAACCACGTAGCGGCCGCGTATCCGGCGCACAACCGGCATCCCCACAGAACTCATGAGTCACAATATTCACTAGAGTCACACGAGTAACAAGCACGGTATTCACTCGCTCCGGTCACGATTCGGCGTCGCCGGCTCCCTCTTCGGTCAATGCACCGCCCGACGCTCAGCGCAGGAATCGACCTGCAGCGTCGACGGCGGGTGCGGAGCTCTGGGCGTCGTACACGAAGACTGCGAAGGCGAGGTCGTCCTGAATGCCGACGAACCAGCCGTGTGCGCCTTCGTTGCTGGGACCGAATTCGGCGGTGCCGGTCTTGCCGAGCAGGCCGGGGATGTCCTGCAGCTGAGTGGCCGTTCCGGCGGTGACTGTTTCTCGCATCATCGTCTTGACCTGGTCGGCGACGGTGGCATCGACAGGCGCCACCGTCTTGTCGGCGACACCGGGTTGACCCTGGACCAGGGTCGGGGGCTTCAGGGATCCACCGGCGATCGACGACGCCACCAGCGCCATCCCGAACGGTGTTGCCGTGACGGCTCCCTGACCGATGGCCGACTCGACGCGTGCAGCCGGGGTGTCCGCGAGAGGGACGCTGCCGGTGACGGAGGTCAGCCCAGGAGTCACGTAGTCGACGCCGAGGCCGTACTGCAGTGCCGTCTGCTGGAGTCCGTCGGCGGGCAGGCCGACGCCGAGTCGTCCCATCGTCGTGTTGCACGAGCGAGCGAATGCCGTGTGCAGTGGCACGTCGCCCAGATCGAAGTTGTCGTCGTTGGGTATCTGCCTGCCCTCGATGTTCTCGGTGCCGGGGCACGGCAGGATCGTGTCGGGGGTCGCTGTTCCGGCTTCGAGGGCGGCGGACGTGGTGACCGTCTTGAACGTCGACCCGGGCGGGTAGAGACCGGTCAGCGCGATCGGCCCCTGCGCATCGGCGGCCGAGTTCTGCGCGACCGCCAGAACGTTGCCGGTGGACGGTTGCAGTGCGACGATCGCCGCTTGCTGCGGGATCGACGCAAGCGCGTTCTCTGCTTTCAGCTGCAGGCCGGTGTCGAGCGTCGTCGCGATGTCCGGCGCGGGGGTGGCGTCGAGCCCGGCGAGCTGCGTCACCGTACCGTCGGCGTTCACCGACTGAACGGACCAGCCCTTGTTGTCGTCGACCTGGGACTGCCACAGCTCGGACACCCCGGTCAGCGCGGGCGACGTCAACGCTCGGTCGGTGGTGAGCAGTCGAAGCTGCGGGGCAAGCGTGACGCCCGGCGTCGCGGACAGGGGTGCGGCGATCGGATCGATGTCCGACTGCCGGAGCGACACCACCGTTGTGGAATTCCCCTGAGAAGCAGCCTGATCGGCGGCAATCGACTCCGCCGTGATGGTCGGCACGATCGGCGTGATGTACGACGCGACGGCCGCCGGGTCGGCGGTGGAATCGACGTTCACCAGGGTGACCGTCTGCTGCGACATCAACTCGGTGCCGCTTCGGTCGAACACTCGGGGAGCGACGAGCGCGTCGGTCGGGGTGTATCTGACGGTGGTGTCGGCGGACAGTCCCGGTGCCAGTACGGCCGGGTCCCATTGAATGCGCCAGCCCTGGTCGGTTTCGGTTGCCGTGGCGGAGGTGTCGTACTGCCACTGCTTCGGTTCGCCGTCGGGTTCCTCGGTGCCGTCGTTGGTCGTCGAGAACCGCCAGGTGGCGTCGAGGGTCACCGCGCCGCCCTCCTCGGATGCCGAGGCGACCTCGAAATCGGGAGTCGCCGTCACGGTGCCGCCCCCGCTCAAACCGTCGTACAGGCCGTTCAGCGACGCTGTCGCGGCGGCAGGGTCGGTGGTGAGCGCGGCCGCCGCGTCGGCCGACCCGCTGTTGATCGCGTCTACGAATGCTTGCGCGGTGGTCATGGGTTCCGGTGGACCGTCGTCCCCGCAGCCGGCAAGAACCAGTGCCACCACAGCACACAGAGCGGGAACCGTCTTCATGGATGTGCGCACCCGTCCGATCATGCCTGATTCCTACGTGAGTGGAAATGACAGGTGATTTCTGGTCGCTCCGCAGGCTCCGCGCCTGTCCCAGGGCCTGCATTTCCACTCACGTAAATGGGTTGCGGGGGACCCGAAGCGGGTCTATCGTGGTTCTCGCCTTGCTGCCAACAGAATCGGAGAGGCCGTTGCTCTTCTAGAGGTTTTCTCGCCTGCATCCCTGCACGCACACCTCTGGAGCAATCATGTCTACATCCCCTTCCTTGCGCATGTCCGATCTCACCTTCGCGTGGCCGAGCGGCGATCCCGTTTTCGACGGACTCGACGCTGTGTTCTCCTCCGGCAGAACAGGACTCGTCGGATCGAACGGGGCCGGTAAGTCCACCCTGCTGAAGATCGTCACAGGCCAGTACACACCGACCCGCGGTTCGGCCACCGTCGACGGAGTCGTCGGCTACCTTCCACAGGACATCGCCCTGCACACCGATCGCCGGGTCGACGACATTCTCGGCCTTCGTGCTCTCCGAGAAGCGTTGCATCGCATCGAATCCGGTGACGGATCCGAGAACGACTTCGGTGTGGTCGGCAACCGCTGGGACGCCGAGGACCAGGCCGTCGCACTGCTCGGGCAACTCGGTCTTGGCCACATCGTTTCTGTCCGAACCGATCTGGACCGTGTCATCGGAACCCTGTCGGGCGGGGAATCGATGCTGTTGGCTCTGACCGCACAGTTGCTGGCGGAGCCGGACGTACTGCTGCTCGACGAGCCGACGAACAACTTGGATCTGCACGCTCGCGCCCGGCTCTACCAGGCTGTTCAGTCGTTCGACGGCGTCCTGGTGGTGACGAGTCACGACGTCGAACTCCTCGATCTCATGGACTCCACGGCCGAGCTGAGGGCCGACCGATCCGGGCCGACTCGGCTGCGGATGTTCGGCGGCAACTACTCGCACTATCGATCGGTGATCGATGCCGAGCAGGAGGCTGCTCGGGCCGCACTGCACGATGCCAAGAACGACGTTCGCAAACAGGAACGCGAATTGGTCGAGGCCAGAACGAAGATCGATCGACGGGCGCGGTACGGCAAGAAGATGTACGAGCAGAAGCGCGAGCCCAAGATCGTCATGGGCGCGCGTAAACGGGCAGCTCAGGTTTCGGCGGGCAAGTTACGCAACAACCACATCGAGAAGGTCGACGACGCTCAGGAGGTACTTGCCGCTGCCGAGGAACGGCTCCGTGACGACAAGGAGATTCGCGTCGACCTTCCCGACACGGAAGTGTTTGCCGGACAGCAGATCACGGCGGTCGACGAACTCGCCATCGTCGGTCCGGAGCGGATCGCGTTGATCGGGCCGAACGGCAGCGGGAAGACCACCCTGCTGCGTGCGATCGACAAGGCGGGACCATCGGTACCGTGGCGGTACCTGCCGCAGCGCCTCGATGTGTTCGACGAATCACGAACGGTGGCAGAGAATGTCGCCGATGTGGCCGTTCACGCCACCAACGAGCAGATCCGCGCCCAACTCGCGAGATTCCTGTTCCGCGGCAGCGACGCGGACGCCGTGGTGTCGACGTTGTCGGGCGGGGAGCGCCTGCGGGCGGCGATCGCCCGAATCCTGCTTGCCGACCCTGCACCGAAACTGCTCATGCTCGACGAACCGACGAACAATCTGGACCTCGCCAGCAAGAAGCATCTGACCGAGGCGCTGGCGAGCTACCGGGGCGCACTCGTCGTCGTCAGCCATGATCTGCCGTTCCTACGAGACCTCCAGCCGACGAGATGGGTGGAGTTGGGCCCAGACGAGGAGACCGATTTGCCGGAGTCACTGTAGGTTCGAGCGATGACCGTAGCGGGAATCGTCGGCCGACTGCCCGGAGTAGTCACTGCCCGCGGTTACCGCCGCGAGTGGCTGCGCAGCGACATCACGGCAGGCCTGGTACTGACAGCTCTTCTCATTCCAGCCGGAATGGGATACGCGCAGGCAGCAGGGTTGCCCGCGTACGCCGGGTTGTACGCCACGATCGTTCCGCTGCTCGCGTACGCGGTCGTCGGTCCGTCGAAGATTCTGGTCCTGGGGCCGGATTCGTCGCTGGCGCCACTCATCGCCGCCGCCGTCATCCCGTTGGCCGTCACCGACGACCCGTCGAGCGCTCTGGCGTTGGCGGGGATCCTCGGCGTGCTCGTCGGCGTGATTTTGATCGCGGGTGGCTATCTTCGGCTCGGGTTCGTCACCCAGCTGCTGTCGAAACCCATCAGGCTCGGTTATCTGAACGCGATAGCGCTCATCGTCATCGTCGGCCAGCTGCCGAAGGTCCTGGGGTTCTCCGTGGATGCAGACGGTGTGACGGGGCAGTTCACGGAGATCGTCCGTTCCGTTCTGGGCGGCGACATCGACCCGGTCACCGCTGCTGTCGGACTCGGATGTCTCCTCGTCATTCCCGCTTTCCGACGGTGGATCCCGCGCATTCCCGGCGTTCTCGTTGCGGTCGTCGGCGCGATGGCCGCAGCCGCGCTTCTCGATCTCACCGATCGATTGTCGATGGTCGGCGAGCTACCCCGCGGACTGCCTCTCCCCTCGTTCGGAGGGGTCGACTGGGGTGACGTCGTGTCGCTGATCGGGCCCGCCGCCGCGATAGCCCTGCTGGCGTTCGCCGACACGGGCGTTCTGTCCCGCACTTTCGCGGCCCGACACGGCGAAGAGGTGAACGGCAGCACCGAGATGAAAGCCATCGGCGTGGCCAACGTCGCCGGGGGTTTGTTCGGCGGATTCCCGATCTCGGCGAGTGGATCTCGAACACCGGTCGCCGAACAGAACGGTGCTCGAACTCAACTGACCGGCGTCGTGGGAGCCCTCGCGGTCCTCGCGTTCGTCCTCGCCGCACCCGGGGTCACCGCCTACCTCCCCGACGCGGCGCTCGGTGCCGTCGTGATCGTGGCCGCGACGTCGTTGATCGACGTGTCCGGTCTCGTACGGATGTGGCACATGAGCCGGGTCGAATTCGGGCTGGCGGCAGCCGCTTTCCTCGGCGTCGCCCTCGTCGGGGTGCTGCAAGGAATACTCGTCGCGATCGCCCTGTCGTTCTTCGCCGTCGTCGCGCGCGCCTGGCAGCCGTACCGCACCGAGCTGGTCCGAACGTCGGACCGTCCTGGCTTCCACGACATCGACCGGCATCCCGACGGTGAACGGATCCCGGGTCTGCTTCTCGTCCGATTCGACGCGCCGCTCTTCTTCGCCAACGGCGACATCTTCGACCAGTACATTCGCACTGCCGTCGCAGATGCTCCGGTCCCGGTGGAATGGGTGGTCGTGGCTGCCGAACCCATCACCGGGCTCGACACCACAGCCGTCGACGAACTCGTCGAGCTCGATCAATTCCTGGAGGACAAGGGAATTCGCCTTGCTTTCGCCGAGATGAAAGGCCCGATCAAGGATCGGCTCATCCGTTTCGGCGTGGGCAGCAGATTCGACGGGTCCAGATTCCACTACACCGTCGAAGCCGCCGTCGATGCCTTCCATCGCCGCTGAACTACTCCCGCGATCTGCGCGCGAACAGGCGATCACCCCATTCCGACAGGGGATCGAGAAGTGAGTTGAGCTCGCTCCCGTCCGTGCTGAGCCGGTAGTCGACGCGCAACGGAAACCCGTCGGCTGCGGTGCGCACCACGAGACCGTCACGAACGAGCTCGCGCAATTGGTCGGCAAGCACCTTCTCGGAAATCCCACCGATCTGTGTGCGCAGCTCCGCGAAACGACGATCGCCCTCCGCGAGCCGCCACAGAATCGTCGGCTTCCACTTCGACCCGATCAAGCCGAAGACCACGTTCACTCCACATGGATTCGGATCGTTCACGACGCACCCCTCCCGCGGCTGTACTTACTTCATTGTGCGTACTCGACGGCAGCGCTGCACCCGGGAATCATTCCGATCATGACCAAGTCGACAGCAATTCTGGGCCTCGGCGCGATGGGTGAAGCAATCACACGTGCAGCGGCGGGCAAGGGACATCACCTTCGCGCATGGAACCGAACCCCGAGGACGATCGATGGAATCGACGTCGAGATGTCGGCAACGGTGGAGGACTGCACGCAGAATGCCGTCATCGTCGTCGTGTGCGTGCGAAACCACGAGATCAGCCGAACCGTCATCGATCGCATTCCAGCAACGAACACCAGCGGAGTGTTGATCAACTTCTCGACAGGTACTCCCACCGACACCGTCGACTCGGCTGCGCTGGCCGCTGCCCGAGGAGTCCGGTACGTGACCGGCGCGATGATGGTGCCGACTTCGATGGTGGGAACCGAGCACTGCTCGGCGCTCTACGCGGGCGCGGAGGAGGACTTGACCGCCGCACAGCCGATCCTCGACGCACTGGGAGGAAGCAGCGACATCGTCGGGGACGATCATTCGACGCCACCGGCGCTCGATCTCGCGATGCTCGACATCTACTTCTCCGGCATGTACGCCTACTTGCACGCAGCTGCATTGGCCGCAGCTCACGGTGTCGAGCCTGCAGCGTTTCTGCCCTATGCCCGGGGGATCGTCGACACTCTCGGCGGTTCCCTGCCCGCGTCGACGACGTCGCTTCGACACCGTCGGTACGACCAGGGCGACGCCCGGCTGGACATGTGCTTGTCGTTCCTGACGCACATCGTCGAATCGAGTCACCAAGCGGGAATCGACCCCGGTCTGGCGGAACACGTCAGAGCAGCGTCCGCACGGGCTTTGGACCATTGGCCCGCTGCCACGGATTGGGATGTGGTGGCAGAGAAGTTCCTGGGCGAATCCCGCTCCCGACCACGTATGGCCGATACAGGACAATGATGCGGTGGACTTCGCTACCAACCCCGCCGACGGAACCCGCATCGCCTTCCAGGTCGTGGGATCAGGACCACCGTTGCTGCTGGTGCACGGCAGCCTGCTGACGCACACGATCTGGCGAACCTTCGGATACGTCAAGGCACTTCGACCCAGCCGGACGTTGATCCTCGTCGACATGCGCGGCCACGGGCGAAGCGACAAGCCGCACGAGATCGAGGCGTACACGATGGACTCCATCGTCGGCGACCTCGTGGCAGTCCTCGACGCGGTAGGCGTTCCCAGCGTCGATTACTGGGGCTACTCCTACGGCGCCCGAGCCGGCCTGACCCTGGCAGCGCGCGCACCCGAGAGGGTGACCAAGCTGATCTCCGGCGGCGGTTCTCACGGACCGCAGAAAGGCGCCTTCGACCGGCTGTTCTTCCCCGGTTGCGCCGACGTCCTCGCCGACCGAGGAATGGACGGATTCATCGAGGAGTGGAACAAGCACCGACTGTTCCCCGTCGACGCCGCTACACGTGCTGTGTTCTCCGCCAACGACTCCGACGCCATGGCGGCCTACTTCCGGGCATCCGACGCAGAACCCGGACTGTCCGACGCCGACCTGCGCGGCCTGAAGATCCCGTCACTGTTCTACGTCGGATCCCAGGACACCACGCGACTCGACGACACCGCATCCGCAGCCGCACTCGTGAAGAACTCCGAACTGCACACCATCCGCGGATTCGACCACTCGACCACCCCCGCCGCAAGCGCCGAAGTCCTCGCCGTCGTCGAACCGTTCCTGAAGCATTAGCGTCGTACCCGCTTTTCGGACACCCGCTTTCGGGCTCCCGCCTTTCGGGCTCCCGCTTTTCAGGCTCCCGCTTTTCAGGACCGAATGTGCCGTTCGGTCACTTGAAGTGACCGAACGCCACGTTCGGTCCGGAAAAGACACGGTCAGAGGTACAGATCCCGCTTACGGACGAGGGCTGTGGCGATGACGCTGATGACGGAGGTTCCGACGAGGAACGTGCAGGCCAGCCAGGGTGATCCGCTGCCTGCTGCGATGAGGGCGGTCAGGATCAACGGTGTGACGCCCGAGGCGTAGATGCCGGAGAACTGGTAGACGATGGACAGTCCGGTGTAGCGGATTTCCGTCGGGTAGAGGCTTGCGTACAGCGTTCCTTGTGCGCCGTAGAACAGGGCGTGGACGAATCCGAAGACCAGGACGAGGCCGAGGCCGAACAGCCACAGGCTTCCGGTATCGAAGAGGGCGAACACCGGGAACACTGCCGCTCCGTAGAGTGCGATGCCGATGACGTAGATCCTCTTGGCGCCGTATCGGTCGACGAGCAGTCCGGACAGCGGGAGCAGCAGTGCCATGACGACGGCTGCGACGGTGACGACGAGCAGCACCGGAACCTTCTCGAAATCCAGTTGTGTCGTTGCGTAGGTGATGGCGAAGACACCCCACGTGTTGAAGGCAGCGCCTTCACCCCACCGCGAGAGAAGACCGAGCACGGTTCCTCGAATGGACTTGCGCGCGAACACCTCACGGACCGGTGCCGACGAGCGTTGCTTCAGGTCGGTGACTTCCTGGAACGCCGGTGTCTCTTCCACTTTCAGGCGTACCACGAGGCCGACTGCCACGAGCACCAAGCTGAGCAGGAACGCGATGCGCCATCCGTAGGCGAGGAAGGCGGCGTCGTCGAACACTGTTTGCAGAAGCGCGAACACCGCTGTGCCGAGCGCCAAGCCGAGTGCCAGTCCGATCTGCGGGATGCTTCCGAACAGGCCGCGCTTCTTCGCCGGACTGTGCTCGACGGCGAGCAGTACGGCGCCGGCCCATTCGCCACCGAGTGCGAAGCCCTGGAGTATCCGAAGAAGGAGCAGAAGGATCGGTGCGAGTACGCCGATCTGTTCGGTCGTCGGCAACGCGCCCATCAGTGCCGTGGCGATGCCCATGATGAACATCGTCAGAGCGAGCGTCTTCTTCCGGCCGATCCGGTCGCCGAAGTGCCCGAACACGACGCCGCCGATGGGTCTGACGACGAATCCGACGGCGAAGGTCGCGAACGACAGCATCGTGCCGACGAACGAGCTCTGATCGGGAAAGAAGAGTCGGTTGAACACCAGGCTTGCGGCGGTGGCGTAGAGGAAGAAGTCGTACCATTCGACTGTCGTTCCGAGGAGGCTCGCCGCGACGACGGTGCGGAGTCGTTTGCGTCTGGCCGGGTCCGATTCGGCCGGTGCGGCCTCGGCGAATGCAGTCATGTGGAGCCAGAGTAAGCCTGCTTCGACAGCAGGTCATGGATTCGAATCAGCCTGATTGCAACCCTGGACACCGTCTGTGGACGTTGCCAGAATCGGACAACATGTCTCTACGCTTCCATTGGTTCCTGCCCACGTACGGCGACTCCCGCAATCTGATGGCGGGCGGACATGGATCGTCGATGTCCGGAGATCGACCCGCGACGCTGAAGTATCTCAACCAGATCGGCGCCGCAGCGGAGAGCAACGGATTCGAGGCGGTCCTGACGCCAACGGGTGCGTGGTGCGAGGACGCGTGGTTGACGACGGCGATGATGATCGACACCACCGAAACCCTCAAGTTCCTTGTCGCCCTACGGCCAGGTCTGCTCAGTCCGACGTTGGCCGCTCAGATGGCCGCGACGTTCCAGTGGCAGTCCGGCGGACGTCTCCTGCTGAACGTCGTCACCGGTGGCGAGGACCACGAGCAGCGACGGTTCGGCGATTTTCTGGACAAGAACCAGCGCTACGAGCGCTGCGGTGAATTCCTCGACGTCACCCGTCGCCTCTGGGCGAACGACGGGCCGGTGTCCTTCGACGGCAAATACATCAAGGTGGAAGAAGCTGCGCTGCAGCGTCATCCGGATCCGGTGCCGCCGATCTTCTTCGGTGGTTCGTCGCCGGCCGCGGGAACGGTGGCGTCGCAGTTCGCGGACACCTACCTGACGTGGGGGGAACCAGTAGCGGCGGTCGCATCGAAGATCGCGTGGATCAGGGACCTGGCGGAGGTGCAGGGCCGCACCCTCGATTACGGCATCCGGCTGCACGTCATCTCACGAGACACGTCCGAGCAGGCGTGGGCAGAGGCGGACCGCCTGCTCGGCGGCCTCGATCCCAAGACCATCGAAGCGGCGCAGGAAAGCCTGTCCCGCTCGGTGTCCGAGGGCCAGCGTCGTATGCGTGAACTGCACGGCGGCGGCAGCGCGTACACGGCAGGCGCCGACGCCCGCTCACTGGAGATCGCGCCCAATCTGTGGACGGGAGTCGGCCTGGTCCGCGGAGGGGCGGGCACAGCCTTGGTGGGCTCACACGAGGAAGTGGCCGATCGCATCGCCGAGTACGCGTCGATCGGGCTCGATCACTTCGTTCTCTCCGGTTACCCGCACCTCGAAGAGGCCTACCACTTCGGTGAAGGCGTGCGGCCGATCCTCGAGAAGCGCGGTCTCACACGGGCCCGTGACTCGAGAAATGTTTCGGTCGGAACACCTTTCATGTGATGCTCCTATGAGCATCACATGCGGATGGTGTCGTCTCGATACTCCCCGGACAGGACTTCACCGGAGTTCTCGCGGGCTCGAAGCTCGACGCGTCGAATCTTGCCGGAGATGGTCTTCGGAAGCTCGAAGAACTCGATTCGACGCACCCGCAGGTACGGCGCCAGATGTTCGCGGGCGTACTTCAGGATCTCGATTGCTGTGTCCTCGTTCGGTTCCCAGCCGGCGGCGAGGGCAACGTAGGCCTTCGGCACGGCCAGGCGCGTCTCGTCGGGAGCAGGGACGACGGCCGCTTCGGCCACGGCTGGGTGCTCGATGAGCACGCTTTCGAGCTCGAAGGGCGAGACCTTGTAGTCCGACGCCTTGAACACGTCGTCGGTGCGTCCGACGTAGGTGATGTAGCCGCGTTCGTCACGGGATGCCACATCGCCGGTGTGGTAGTACCCGCCGGACATGACTTCGGCGTTGCGAGCCGGGTTGTCCAGATAGCCGGTCATGAGATTGAACGGATGCTGCTCGAGGTCCAGGCAGATTTCACCCTCGTCCGCGCGCTCACCGGTCACCGGATCGATGATCACGACGGGCACACCGGGGAGCGGTCGACCCATCGAACCGAACTTCAGCTCCGCGCCCGGCGTGTTCGCCACCAGCGCAGTGGTTTCCGTCTGACCGAAACCGTCACGGATGTTCAGGCCCCACTGCTTCTGCACGTGCGAGATGACTTCCGGGTTCAACGGTTCGCCCGCACCGATGGCCTCACGCAGCGCACCCCGGCCACCGGAAATGTCGGCCTGAATCAGCATGCGCCACACCGTCGGCGGGGCGCAGAACGTCGTCACCTCGGCGCGACGGATCTGCGCGAGCAGAGCCTTGGCGTCGAACCGGGTGTAGTTGTAGACGAAGATCGTCGCCTCGGCGATCCACGGTGCGAAGAAGCAGCTCCACGCGTGTTTGGCCCACCCGGGTGAACTGATGTTGAGGTGGACGTCGCCCGGCCTGACACCGAGAAAGTACATCGTGCTGAGGTGGCCGACGGGGTAGGACACCTGGGTGTGCTCGACCAGTTTCGGCTTACTCGTCGTTCCCGAGGTGAAGTACAGCAGAAGGCGATCGTCGGGGGCTGTCACCGTCTCGAACGGTTGCGCGTCCTGGACGTCGTACGCCGAACGGAAGTCTGTCCAACCGTCGTGCGCACCGACCGACAGCTTCAGATACTCACCCGGCACCTCGTCGAACTTCGGTGCGTCGGCGGGGTTGACGATGACGGCCTTGGCTTTCCCGCGCTGCAGGCGGTCGGTCAGGTCCGCGGAGCCGATCGCCGTGGTCGTCGGCATCAGAACGGCGCCGAGCTTCATGACGGCCAGCATCGACTCCCAGAGCTCGACCTGGTTGCCGAGCATCAGGATCACCGAGTCGCCTCGGCCGATGCCCAGAGATTCCAGCCACCGCGCCACCTGGTCGGAACGCCGCGACATGGCGTCGAACGTGTACTTGCCCTCGGACCCGTCCTCCTCGACGATCCACAGGGCGGTGCCGTCGTTGCCTCGTGCGTACGCGTCGAACCAGTCGATGGCCCAGTTGAACTTCTCACCGAAGGCGGGCCACTGGAAGTTCTCCGTCGCAGCGTCGTAATCGCCGTAGGCATCCAGCAGTACGTCGCGGGCCTGCTTGAACGCGGTGTAGGCCGTTCCGTCCGTCATGATCACTCCCTAGCTGTGGCGCACATCTCACTTACTCTTCACGCTATTGAGTCGAGTGGTGAGCGCGCTACCCCCGAACAGGGGTACGGGGGTAGCCGCTTGGTTCCGGGGGTGCTCAGATCCGCTCACCCGATTCCGGGTGGAACAGGTGAATTGCACCGTCCAGCCGTGTGAGGGCGACGCTTTCGCCGATCTTCGCGGGAGCGCGAACGGCCGAGCGTGCGACGAGGGACACCGGTCCACCGTCGAGTCCCTTGACCTTGGGGTCGTCGAGGTGGGCGTAGACGTACGATTCGCTGCCCAGCTCCTCGATGAGGTCGACCTTGCCCTCGAAACCTTCCCCGCTTCCACGCGTGATCCCGAGCTGCTCGGGCCGAAGCCCGACGGTCACGTTGTCCAGTCCGAGCGAGGCGAGCTTGGTCAGTTCGTCGCGTTCGAGAGGCAACAGGAAGTTGCCGATCTGCACTCCGCCGGACCCGATGGGCACCGTCATGAGGTTCATCGCGGGCGAGCCGATGAAGCCGGCGACGAAGGCGTTGACCGGATTGTCGTAGAGGTCGGTGGGCGACGCGAACTGCTGCAGCTTGCCACCGCGCAGCACGGCAACCCGGTCACCCATCGTCATGGCCTCGACCTGATCGTGGGTGACGTACACGGTCGTCGTGCCGAGACGACGCTGCAGGGCCGCGATCTGCGTACGCGTCTGCACGCGCAGTTTGGCGTCGAGGTTGGACAGAGGCTCGTCCATGCAGAACACCTGGGGCTCACGAACGATGGCGCGGCCCATGGCAACTCGCTGACGCTGACCACCGGAGAGCTTGCCCGGCTTGCGGTCGAGGTACTCCGTCAGGTCGAGGATCTTGGCGGCCTCCGCGACCTTCGCCTTGCGCTCCTCCAGCGGGACGCCGCGCATCTTGAGCGCGAAGCCCATGTTCTCCCCGACGGTCTTGTTGGGGTAGAGCGCGTAGTTCTGGAAGACCATGGCGATGTCGCGGTCCTTGGACGGCACGCCCACCATGTTCTTGCCACCGATCTCGATGGCACCGCCGTCGATCTCCTCGAGCCCGGCGAGCATGCGCAGAGCGGTGGACTTGCCGGAACCGGACGGTCCGACGAGGACGACGAACTCACCGTCCTGGATGTCGAGGTCGAGTGAATCGACGGCGAGCTTGTCGGCACCTTCGTAGACGCAGGATGCCTTCTTGTACGTGATTGCAGCCATTTCAGTGAGCTCCTGTACCTATTTGATGGCGCCGAAGGACAGACCGCGCACGAGCTTGTTCTGCGCGAACCATCCGGCAAGGACGACGGGGAGGGCTGCGAAGGTCGCAGCGGCGGACAGCTGTGCCCAGTACAGGCCCTGTCCGGTGATGAAGCCGACGAGGTAGACCGGAATGGTCTGTGCCTGAACGGCGGTGAGGTTGACGGCGAAGAAGAACTCGTTCCACGAGAAGATGACGCAGATGAGCGACGTCGCGGCGATACCGGGAGACACGAGCGGCAGGATCACCTCACGCACCGAGGTCCACAGCGATGCACCGTCCATGCTGGCGGCCTCGAGCAACTCGCTCGGAACTTCCAGGAAGAACGACCGCATCATCCACACCGCGATGGGGAGATTCATTGCGGTGTAGAGGATCACGAGTGTCCAGATGTTGTCCAGCATGCCGATGTCGCCGACGATGACGTACAACGGAACGATTGCCGCGACCACCGGGAGCATCTTGGTGGAGATGAAGAAGAACAGCACGTCCTTCGTCTTCTTCACCGGCCGCAGCGACAGAGCGAACGCGGCCGGAACACCCAGCAGCAGAACGAGAAGCGTCGAGACCACGGTCGCGAACGCCGAGTTGAGCAGGGTGGTGCCGATACCGCTCTCGAGCACTCCGCGGTACTGATCCAGCGTCGGGGTGAAGAACAGCTTCGGTGGGTCCGAGTAGGCGTCGGCCTCCTGCTTGAAACCGGTCAACACCATCCACAGCACGGGGAAGAAGAACGTGATGCCCGCGACCCAGGCGACGAACGACCAGATGGTGCCCGGGCCCCACTTGCTCTTGCGCTTGATGGCGACACCGTCGGATGTCTGCGGTACTGCTTTCTTGTTCGTGGTAGCGGTACTCATCACGCAGCCTCCTCGTTTCCACTGAAGCTCTTGAAGATCAGTCTCAGCGCCAAGGTGCTGACGATGATGGTGGCCACCACCGTGACCACACCCATGGCCGCGGCCTGCCCGATGTCGAATCCGAGGAAGGCGCGCTGGTAGATGTAGAACGGCAGGTTCGCCGAGGCGACACCCGGGCCGCCCGAGGTCATCATGTACACCGCGTCGAAGGTGTTGACCAGGTAGATCGCACCGAGGACGGCACCGAGTTCGATGAACCGCCGCAGGTGCGGGAGGGTGAGCTCCCGGAACAGCTTGAAGGGCCCTGCGCCGTCGACTCGCGCCGCCTCGGAGATGTCCTTGGGCATCGACTGCAGACCGGCGAGAATCAGCAGCATCATGAACGGCGTCCACTGCCAGATCAGGTTGGCCATGACGGCCGGCAGCGGGTAGCGAGAGACCCAGTCGATCTGGTCCACGCCGAACGGGCTGAGCACGAAGTTGATCAGGCCGAAGACCGGATCGAACATCGTGGTCTTCCAGATCAGCGCACCGGCGACCGGAGTGATCAGGAACGGTGTGATCAAGAGCGTACGGATCAGGCTGCGGCCGATGAACTTTCGATCCAGCAGCAACGCCAGGAACAGACCGAGGATCACCGAGATGATGACGGTGCCGACGATCATGATCACCGTGTTCAGTGCGACTTCACGAAACTGACTGTCGCGGAACACGTCGACGTAGTTGTTGAGCCAGTTGAACTCTCGCGAACCAGGTCGGACGAGGTTCCACGACTGAGTCGAGTAGTACAGCGTGAACAGGAAGGGGATCTGGGTGACGACGATAGCGAACACCATCGCGGGCAGGAGCGGGCCTCGTCGACGCCACCCCTCGGCCTTGGAGATGGTTCTCGGTCTCGGTACGAACTTCTCGGAATCGGCTTCCGCCGATCGCGTTTCGGTGGTGGTCATCCCTGGCCCTCCTGGTACGTCTTACCGACCACTTCGGCGTACTGCTGCGCTTGTTCGAGCGCGTCCTGGACGCTGATTCGTCCTGCTACTGCTGCACTGATCTGCTGGCTGACACGAGTTCCGAGGTCCTGGAACTCGGGAATGGTCAGGAACTGCACGCCCGTGTACGGGACGGGGTCGACCGTCGGATTGTTGGGGTCCGCACCGTTGATCGAGTCCAACGTCACCTGGCCGTACGCCGCAGACGCTTCCTTGTACTCGGGAATCTCGTAGGTGGACAGGCGGCTTCCGGGCGGAACGCGCTCCCACCCCAGCTCGTTTCCGACCTTGTTCAGGTACTCCTTGCTGGTCATCCACGACACGAACTTCCATGCGTCGTCGGGATTCTCCGAGGTGGTGGGGATTCCGAGCGCCCAGGAGTACAACCAGCCATTGTCGCCCTTGGCTTCGCTCGGGGCCTTGGCGTATCCGATCTTGCCGACGACGTTGCTGGACGTCGGATCCTCGAGCACCGACACGGCGGAGGTGGCGTCGTACCACATCGCGGTGTTGCCCTGCGAGAGCTGCGTTCCGCACTCGCTGAATCCGCTGGTTGCGGCGCCGGGCTGGCCGTGCTCGCGGACGGTGTCGACGTAGAACTGAACGGCGGCTTCGGTTTCCGGGCTGGTGAGCTGTGCGTTCCAGTCCTCGTCGTACCAGCGTCCACCGAACGAGTTGATGACGGTGTTCAGCGGGGCGAGAACCTCTCCCCAGCCGGGCTTTCCGCGGAGGCAGATTCCCGAGACGTCAGGGCTGTCGAGTTTCGCGGCGGCGTCGGCGACTTCCTGCCACGTCGGCTCCTCCGGCATCGTGATGCCTGCCGCTTCCATCAGATCCTTGCGGTACATCAGGAACGACGACTCACCGTAGAACGGGACGGAGTACATGCTGCCCTCGTAGGACAGTGACTCCTTCAGCGTCGGAATGAAGTCGTCCTCGTCGTAGCCAGGCGTCGCGTCGGCGTACTCGGACAGGTTGGTGAGCCAGCCGTTCTCGGCCCACTGCGGGGTCTCGAAGTTGCTGATCATCACGACGTCGAACTCACCGCCACCGGTGGCGACGGACGCGGTGATCTTGGCACGAGCCTCGTTCTCCGACAGAGACACGAACTTCAGATTGATACCCGGGTTCTCGGCCTCGAACTCGGGCGCCAACGAGATGGCGTCGGACATCTGCGAGTTCGACACGATGGCGACGGTGATCGTCGTGCCGTCACCGTCACCACCGATCGAACCTGCGCCGGCACAGCCGGACAGCGTCAGGGTCGTCGCGAGCGAGGCCGCGACGACCACCTTGGGTAATAACCTCACTGGGACACACCTTCCGTTGTATGCGCCATCAACCAACGCGCACTTTCGATGTCGGTGACGAGTACGGAGGCGAAGCCACCGCGAAGTGCACCGAGTATTGCCTGGTGTTTCTTCACACCACCGGAGATCAGAATTGCCCGGTCGCACGACCGAATGGCGTCGAGTCCGACGGACACCGTTCGGTCCGGAAGCGAACCGCCCGTCGGGGTCCCGTCGGCATCGAAGAATCGTCCACCGATTTCACCGACGGCGCCGAGACTGCGGAGCTCGTCGATGATCTCCAAGTCGATGAAGCTGCCCTCGAACAGCGTGGTCGACGTGGAAACGGGACCGAGGCCGTACATCATCGCTTCGGCCTCGGTCCCGGCTTGTAGGGCGCGGGATATCACCGAATCCTGCTGCAACGCCGTCACTGTCGCCGGATCGGCGTACAGCGGCGCGTTGAGCCGGACGGGCCGCGCCTGCAGATATTCCGCGCAGCGGCCCAGGGTGTACTCCACACCGGTCTGGTAGTCGGCCGAACTCATCGACCCGTCGAGCTGGACCACCTGGGCGCATTTCGCGCCCCTCGACTTCAGCGAGTGTGCGACGGCCACGGTTTCCGGGCCCCACGTGAATCCGAGTGTGTCGGTCGACGCCAACCGCCTTGACAGCACCGCGGCCGCGGCACGCCCCAGCGATCCGTACCCCCGGTCGGTGCCGTCGATGACGTCGGGAACGACGAGAGCTTCCGTCAGCCCGAAGGTTCGCTCGAGATCGCGCTCGATATCGGCGTGCACGGTGCCCTGCAACTCATCGGGCACGTTGATCTCGATGGTGACCAGCCCGAGCGCTCGCGCTTTGGCGACCAGCCGTCCTGCGGTGGGGCGGGAGACCCCGAGCTTGGCGGCAATCTCCGCCTGCGTCGCCCCCTCGACGTGATACATCGACGCCGCACGGAGGGCGAGCCGCAGGTCGTCGGTGGTTTTCGACGAACGCTGCGGTCCCGGAACCTCGGGGACCGAAATTGTCACAACTCTCCTGCGGACGGTGAGCATATGCTCAGGGTGTGTTCTTCTGCTCATTAAGCTAACATTCAGGTGTGATCTACACAACACCAACCCAAGAGGAGTTTCAGGTGCCACAGTCGATGCAGGTCAGCGTTCTCAGCGGACCCCACGAGATTCGACTGGAGGAGCGACCGGTTCCCACCCCGGCGGCCGACGAGGTTCTGGTCCAGGTCACCGCCGTCGGAGTCTGCGGATCCGACGCGCACTACTACCGGGAAGGCCGAATCGGCGACCACGTCGTGAACGGCCCACTGGTACTCGGACACGAAGCAGCAGGCGTGATCGTCGGAGTCGGTTCCGCAGTGGCCGACACCCGAATCGGCCAGCGCGTCTCGATCGAACCTCAGCGCCCGGATCCGACGAGCGCACAGTCGCGCGCCGGCCGATACAACCTGTGCCCGTCCATGGAGTTCTTCGCGACGCCGCCGATCGACGGCGCCCTCGCCGAGTACGTGTTGATCCAGTCGGTCTTCGCGCACACGATTCCCGACGAGATCTCCGACGAAGCCGCTGCCCTCTTCGAACCGTTGTCGGTCGGCATCGCGTCGGCCCAGAAGGCACGGATCACGGCGGGTTCCAGCGTGTTGATCGCGGGCGCGGGCCCGGTAGGCCTCGTGACCGCACAGGTCGCCCGCGCATTCGGCGCCACGACCGTGATCGTCAGCGACATCGACGCGGCTCGTCGGGTCAACGCATCCACCTTCGGCGCGACGCAGGTCCTCGACCCTGCAACGGACGATGTTCGAGAGCTCGAGGTCGACGCGTTCATCGACGCGTCCGGTGCGGCCAGGGCCGTCGTCGACGGCATTCATGCGGTTCGGCCCGCAGGTACCGTGGTGCTGGTGGGTATGGGTGGATCCGACTACGCGTTGCCGATCTCGTTGATCCAGAACCGCGAACTCGTACTGACCGGAGTGTTCCGCTACGCCAACACCTGGCCCATCGCTCGTGAACTGGTTCTCGGCGGACTGGTCGACCTCGACGCAATGGTCACCGCACGGTTCGATCTCGCTCACGCCGAGGACGCGTTGAACGCGGACAAGGCCGCTGGAAGCATCAAAGCTGTTGTCATCCCAGGACTCTCGAAGGAGACCGACGTATGAAGCTGAACTCGCGCACACTCGACGACTTCATCGAGGACGTCGCAGTGCCCACCTACGATCGGTCCGACGTGACGGCCGGGATCGTGCATTTCGGTGTCGGCGGGTTCCACCGCGCCCACCAGGCGATGTACGTCGACCGACTGCTTCAGCAGGGCGAGGCGTCGGAGTGGGGAATCTGCGGTGTCGGCGTCCTCCCCGGTGACCGGAAGATGAAGGACGTCTTGGACGCCCAGGACTGCTTGTACACGCTGGCGCTCAAGCACGCGGACGGCACCTGGGACACCCGAGTCATCGGGTCCATCGTCGAGTACCTCTTCGCACCGGACGATCCCGAGGCCGTGATCGAGAAGATGGCCGCGGAGTCGACGCGTATCGTCTCGCTCACCATCACCGAAGGCGGATACAACTTCTCCGCGACGACGGGCGAGTTCGACGCCGAGAATCCGTCCATCCAGGCCGATCTGAAGGACGGGGCCGTTCCGTCGACGACGTTCGGGTTGGTCGTCGCCGCTCTCGCGCGACGCAAGGACCGCGGACTGAAGCCGTTCACCATCATGTCCTGCGACAACATCGAGGGCAACGGGCACATCGCGCAGTCGACATTCACTGCGTTCGCGCACCTGAAAGATCCCGAGTTGGCGCAGTGGCTGACCGCCGAGGGCACATTCCCCAACTCGATGGTCGATCGCATCACGCCGGTGACCACTCCCGAAGTGGTGCAGAGCCTTTCGGAGCGTTACGCGCTGGACGATCAGTGGCCTGTCGCGGGCGAGCCGTTCACGCAGTGGGTCCTCGAGGACAAGTTCACGCTCGGTCGCCCTCCGTTCGAGGACGTCGGAGTACAGGTGGTCGAGGACGTCACGCCGTACGAGCTGATGAAGCTGCGACTGTTGAACGCGAGCCATCAGGCACTCGCGTACTTCGGCTACCTCAGCGGCTACCGGTTGGTGCACGAGGTAGCCCAGGACTCACTGTTCTCCGAGTTCCTGCTGGCCTACATGAACAACGAAGCGACTCCGACGCTGCAGCCGGTCCCCGGCATCGATCTGGGTGACTACAAGAAGACACTGATCGAACGCTTCTCCAACCCGGAGATCCGCGACACCGTCGCGCGGCTGTGCGCGGAGTCGTCGGACCGAATTCCCAAGTGGCTGTTGCCCGTCATCCGCAAGAATCTCGAAACCGGCGGAGACATCAGGTTGTCCACTGCCGTCGTCGCCAGCTGGGCACGGTACGCCGAAGGTGTCGACGAGCAGGGTCAGCCGATCGAGATCGTCGACCAGCTCGCCGACACCCTGATTCCGATTGCCCGGAAGCAGCACGACGATCCCACGGCCTTCATCGCCAACCGCGCAGTCTTCGGCGACCTGATCGACAACGAACGCTTCGTCACCGAATACCGCACGCAGTTGGACTCTCTGCACTCCGAAGGCGCCCGCGCGACCCTGGAACGCCTCCGCCACACGTGAGTGGAGATGTAGGGCAGGGCCTACATCTCCACTCACACAGGGGTTACTTGCCGAACTCCGCCGTTCCGACGGTCCAGGCCTTGGCCTGATCGCTGAGCGTGAAGCCGAGGCCCGGGCGGTCGGAGAGATGCATCCTGCCGTCGCGGGTTTCGAGGTGCTCGTCGAACAGCGGATCGAGCCAGTCGAAGTGCTCCACCCACGTCTGCAACGGGTACACCGCCGCGAGGTGGAGGTGAATCTCCATCGCGAAGTGCGGTGCGAGCTGCAGGTTGTGGTGCTCGGCCAGCGAGGCCAACTTGAGGAACTGCGTGATTCCGCCGATACGCGGGGCGTCGGGCTGAATGATGTCGACCGAACCTGCCTCGATCAAGCGGACGTGCTCTCCGACGCTGGCCAACATCTCACCGGTCGCGATGGACGTGTCGAAGGTGCGCGCGAGCATCGCGTGACCTTCGGCGTCGTAGGCATCGAGCGGTTCTTCGATCCAGACGAGGTCGAACTGTTCGAGAATGCGGCACATACGGTTCGCCGTCGGGCGATCCCATTGCTGATTGGCGTCGACCATGAGCGGGACGTCGTCGCCGAGGTGCTCGCGGACAGCTGTGACGCGGGCGATGTCGGTGCGCCAATCCGGCTGACCCACTTTGAGTTTGATGCCGCCGATTCCGGCCGCGAGGGATGCCGTCGCATTGTCCAGGACTTCTTCGATCGGGGTGTGCAGGAACCCGCCGGAGGTGTTGTACGTCTGCACGGAATCGCGTGTCGCACCGATGAGTTTCGCGAGCGGCAGCTGCGCACGCTTGGCCTTGAGGTCCCAGAGTGCGATGTCCACGGCCGCGATGGCCTGTGTGGCAACGCCGCTGCGCCCGACCGACGCCCCTGCCCACTGCAGCTTGGTCCAGATCTTGGCGATGTCGCTGGGATCCTCGCCGATCAACACCGGTGCGATCTCTTTCGCGTGTGCGAACTGGGCCGGTCCACCGGCACGCTTGGAGTAGCTGAAACCGATTCCTTCGTGGCCCTGCTCGGTTCTGATCTCCGCGAACAGGAACGCGACCTCGGTCATGGCCTTCTGCCTGCCGGTCAGAACCTTGGCATCGCTGATGGGGTTCTTCAGCGGCAGCGTGATCGACTTCAGCGTGACGTGTGCGATCCGGTCGATGGTCGCGTCGCCGGCCGCGAGTGCCTTGATCGCCGCGTCGGGTGCGGTGAGGCCGCTGGTGGGCTTCGAGGTTCTTGTCTCTACGTCGATGGACACTGCGACTGATCTCCCTTGAACGGCTGGTGGTGTACCTCACACGCTAGGGGGTCCATTCATTCAAGTCCAAGACTATTTGTGGATACATCGATACTGGTTCAGCATCGCCGACGCGGGATGGAAATACACCGGACTGCATGCATCTCCATCCCGAAAGCCCGTCAGTCGACGAGGCGTTCGCCGGTCACGGTCGAGAACAGATGCGTCCGCTCCGCCGCATAGGACAAGGTGATCTTCTCGCCCCGACGTGGCGGAATGCGGCCGTCGGCGCGCACGACGATGGGCTGCTTGGCTCCGTTCACGTCGGCCTGGCCGTAGACGTAGGCGTCGGCGCCGAGTTCTTCGACGACGTCGATGGTGACCTCCAGGCCCTCTCCCGTCGTGATCTCCAGATCCTCGGGACGTACGCCGAGCGTGACCGAGCTTTCCCCGATGCTCGCAACAGCCGAGCGTGGGACCGGCACGATCTCCCCGCCGAAGCTGACGCCGCCGTCGACAAGCGGAAGTTCCAGAAGGTTCATCGCGGGCGACCCGATGAACCCGGCGACGAACACGTTGTTCGGGTGCTCGTACATCCGGCGCGGAGTGTCGCATTGCTGCAGCACGCCGTCCTTGAGCACCGCGACGCGGTCGCCCATCGTCATGGCCTCGACCTGGTCGTGGGTGACGTAGACGGTGGTGGTGGCGAGGCGACGCTGGAGCGCGGAGATCTGCGCGCGCGTCTGCACACGCAGCTTGGCATCGAGGTTGGACAGCGGCTCGTCCATGAGGAACACCTGCGGCTTCCGGACGATCGCGCGGCCCATCGCGACACGTTGACGCTGACCGCCGGACAGCGCCTTGGGCTTGCGGTCGAGGAACTTGGTGAGGTCGAGAATCTTGGCCGCATCCTCGACGCGCCGCTTGATCTCGCCCTTGTCCTCACCCGCGATACGCAGGCCGAAGCCCATGTTCTCGCCGACGGTCATGTGCGGGTAGAGCGCGTAGTTCTGGAACACCATCGCGATGTCGCGGTCCTTCGGCTGGAACTCGGTGACGTCGTTGCCGCCGATGGTGATCGCGCCGCGGTCGACGTCCTCGAGCCCCGCGAGCATGCGGAGCGACGTCGACTTTCCGCAGCCGGACGGGCCGACGAGGACGAGGAACTCGCCGTCCTCGATCGCCAGATCGAGCTGATCGACGGCAGGCTTGTCCCCGCCGGGAAAGAACTTGGTGACGTTCTCGAACGCAACTGTTGCCATGATGGGTGTGCTCCTTCACCGGCAGGAACGTGCC
Source organism: Rhodococcus sp. RS1C4 (assembly GCF_002258225.1). Classification (NCBI taxonomy): domain Bacteria; kingdom Bacillati; phylum Actinomycetota; class Actinomycetes; order Mycobacteriales; family Nocardiaceae; genus Rhodococcus; species Rhodococcus sp. RS1C4. Next base: position 22,759 of record NZ_NOXZ01000017.1, read on the forward strand.
GGACGATCCGAGTGGGAGTTGAACGTATTGTTCATGTATGTGAACTTGAGTCAAGATGGTGACTTCGTTTCGAACTATGCACTAACGTGATGCGCAGCACAAGACTTTTCGACGGAAACGAGGAAACATGACGACGCTGTTGATCACCGGCGCGGCCGGAAACATGGGCAAGATGCTCCGGCCACTGCTACGTCGCCCGGACCGGACACTGCGGTTGTTCGACATCGCCGAGATCGCCGATATCGACTCCGCCACAGAAGAATTCGTCCAAGGATCGGTCACGGATCGCGACGCCGTATCGCGTGCGGTCGACGGCGTCGACGCCATCCTGCATCTCGGCGGCCTCAGCACCGAGGACTCCTGGGTCAACATCCTCTCGGTCAACGTCGACGGCACCCAGGCGATCTTCGACGCTGCCGTGACCCACGGAGTGACCCGGGTGGTGGCAGCGTCGAGCAATCACGCGGTGGGCTTCTGGACGCACGACGAGGCAGGCGGAAAGCCGTTGCCCGGCGACGTCGGCCCGCGTCCCGACGGCTTCTACGGCTGGTCGAAGGCTGCCGTCGAAGCACTCGGACGGCTGTATCACGATCGTTTCGGAATCGACGTGGTGAATCTGCGCATCGGATCGAGCTTCGAGAAGCCACCGAACTACCGCGGCCTGGCCAGCTGGATGTCGCCGGCCGACACCGCCCGCCTCATCGAAGCTTCACTCTCCGACAGCGCCAAGGGATTCCACACCGTCTGGGGAATCTCGAAGAACTCCCGCGCCTGGTGGTCGGGCGAGCAGGGCGCCGCCATCGGATACGAGCCCCAGGACGACGCCGAGCAGTTCGCCGACGAATTCCTCGCCGACCACGAATGGACCTTCGACGACCCGATCCTCCAGCGCGTCGGTGGTGCCTTCTGCGACCACCCACTGGGCACACGCATGCACTAGTGGGCTGCCCTGTTCGCACCGAACGTGACGTTCGGTCACTTGAAGTGACCGAACGTCACGTTCGGTGCGGCGGGGGTGGCGGCTAGGAGTAGTCCGCGATGACGGAGCCGAGGGCGTTCAGCTGTGGCTTGTTGACCAGTCCGAGGTGGTAGAGGTGGAGTTCGTTCGCCCCGGCTGCGACGGTGGCGGCGACGTGGGCGCCGGTGTCGTCGAGTTTCTTCGGCGGCAACACGGAGACGTAGGCGCCGACGGCGGTGTTCTCTCCCACCAGGGCTCGGGTGCGCTGCACGACGGAGACGGTTTCGGCGGTTCCGGGCCAGGCCGAGACGAGGACGGCGTCGACGTCGGAGGCGGCGGTGCTGGTCAAGGCAGGCGATGGGCCGGTCTTCCAGGGATCGGGGTGGCCGTGCAGCGTGACGCGGACGTCGGGCGACTCGGTTCGGACGGCGGCGAGTACTGCTCCGCGCAGCCGGTCGGCGTCGGCGTGGCGCACGGTCAACACGGCGTCGGCTTCCTCGCTGTCGAGTACGTCCTCGATCGTCGACGACGGCGCCAACGTTCCCGCGGACAATGCGCCGATTCCGTCGCGCAATTTCGCGACGATCTTGTCCGAGTCGACGCCGTGTTCGGCCCAGGCGGACAGCTCGCGGGGAGTGCAGCTGATCGACATCAGGGTGTCCCCGATTCCGGGGTAGGCCCCGTCGGTCTTTTCGTGCGGCCCGACGTGCGCGATTCCCAGCTGACCTGCGGCTTCGACGGACACGCCGTGCACGTCGACACCGCGGATCGCTTCGCTTGCCAGGGTGCGTGCGTACGCGACGATGTCCGGGTGGCCGGGTGCCAGTGCGTACGGGTACCGGTCGCCGAATGCGTTGACGACGGTTGCGTCCGGGTTGGCCTGGCCGATGATCGTGCTGTGGGACAGCACGATCCACGCGTGCACCTTGATTCCGGCTGCCACGAGAAGCGCGGCGGCGTCGCCGAATGCGTCCTCGGAGCCACCCCATGATGCCGTCGGGGCGGCGATCGCAAGGCCGTCCCACGCGTCGCCGCGCACGGGCCGGTACAGAGCCGCGTGGTGGGCGTCGACCACTTTGTGCTGCGGATGCAGGGGGGTGGCTGCGCGGGTCGAGTGGTAGCTCGCGGCGAGCGCGACCTCTCGAACGCCGAGGTCCAGGGCGCGCTGGACGAAGTGCGGGTCGCCCAGCACGTCCCACGGGTAGGCGTGCGCGACGATGCGGTCGACGGTGTGCTCGGACATTCAAACCCCTCAGGATGGATTCAACAGATGGGACGGAGTTCACACATGGGAACACATGACGAGCGCGGCTGTCCACGATCGGACCGTCGAGCAGCGATCCTCCGCGCCCTGGGGTCCACACCCGACCTGCACGAGAGCACTCCCCACGTCGCCTTCGGCCGCACGTGGCACGTCGACACAGCCGCAGAGACGGAGAACTCCGGCGTCGACGGCATCGAGTTGACCTGGACGGTGCCCGGGGAGACGGCTCCGACCGAGGCCTGGCTGCTGACGCCCGCGAACCGCACGGACCGTGACCTGCCCGCCGTTCTGCTCCTCCACGCGCACGACGGGATCAAGTTCCACGGCAAGGAGAAGGTGGCCGACGGTCCGGACGGACCGATCGCCGCCCTGTCCGACATGCGACGACGCGGGTACGACGGTAGGTCCGTGGCGGCGGGACTCGTCGCCGCCGGCTTTGCCGTCCTGGTGCACGACGTCTTTCCCTGGGGCAGTCGCCGGGTGGCGTGGGAGGACTTTCCCGAGCGAGCAAAGAAGGCAGCCGGCGCGTCGGCGCTGGATTCGAGCGCTCGGTACGAGGTCGCGGCTCGTGAGCACGAGCACGGACTGGCGAAGACAGCTGCCTTGACCGGGTCTTCGCTGGCTCGACAGGTTCTCCGGGAGGACCTGGTGGCGCTGGAGGTGCTGCGGGGGATTCCTGGTGTGGATGCGTCGAGAATCGGTGTCACCGGGTTCTCGGGTGGAGGCGCCAGGGTCGCGCATCTGCTCGCCGCGGCGGAGGTGAAGGCAGCGGTGATCACCGCGATGATGAGCACGTTCGCCGACGTCGCGGACGGTCACGCCGACGACACCACCTGGCTGATGATCACCCCAGGCCTTCCGGCTGTGTGCGATTGGCCGGACGTGGCCGCCTCCGGTTTCCCGACGCCGTTGCTGGTTCAATTCGCCCAGCGTGACAGCCATTTCGGGCCGAAGGGTATGTCCGACGCAGAAGCTGCACTTCAGCACGCGTACGGAGGATCCGACGCGCTCACCACCCAGTGGTTCGAGGGCGGCCACGTGTTCACCTCGGACATGCAGGACGCCGCAGCTGCGTGGTTGGGCAGAATGGTATGACCCGTCACGCTTGACACGGCTTGTGACTGCGGTCATAGTAAGTCACAGCAATTCACATAGAAGACGTGAGTTCATGTACGTGAACGGATGAGAGCGATCGAGCGACCCTAGAACGACGCCTGAACGACGCCTGAACGACGCGCCCGTACCGCAGCGTCTGCGGCTCGCTCGCCCAGCCCCGTCACCCGGAACCCCGTCACCCGGACTTACCTGAACCGTTCCTCTTCACGCCCACCGGAACCCATGCCGCACAGGCCCGTCACCCTCGGAGCGTCACCCATGGTCACCACCACCGAACCCAGATCGGGAGGAACGGCTGCGTCCACCGCAGCTGCCCCGATCCGGAAGAAGCGCCGCATCTCGGCGCCCTACATCCTCATCGCACCCGTCGTCGTACTGCTCGTGGTCTTCATCTTCTACCCCGTGGGCAGTGTCTTCTACTACAGCCTGCAGTACTACAACCCGACGACGCCGTGGGACAACGGTTTTGCCGGCCTCGAGAACTTCAAGCTCATGTTCGCCGACGACGCGTTCTGGAACAGCCTCGTCGTCACCGCCAAATGGGTCGGTGTGCAGGTCGTCTTCCAGCTGATCCTCGGACTCGGGCTGGCACTGCTGGTCAACGAGGTCTTCCGCGGTCGCGGACTCGCCCGCGCGCTGGTGTTCTCGCCGTGGGCCGTGTCCGGAGTTCTGACGACCGGCATCTGGCTGCTCATCTACAACCCGTCGACCGGATTGTTCAAGCTACTCGGCGACATGGGCATCGGCGACGGCACGGCCGCGCCCATCGCCGATCCCGACACCGCGTTCTGGGCCACGTCGGTCGCCGAACTGTGGCGTGGTGTCCCGTTCTTCGCGATCCTGATCCTCGCGGAACTGCAGAGCGCACCGAAGGATCTGTACGAGGCTGCGAACGTCGACGGCGCCAACCGCTGGCAGCGGTTCCGTTTCGTCACCCTCCCGCACCTCAAGGCCGTCATCATTCTCTCGACGCTGCTTCGCGGCGTGTGGGAGTTCAACAACGTCGACCTGCTGTACACACTGACCGCCGGTGGACCGGCAGACGTCACGACGACGTTGCCGCTCTACGTCTCGCAACTCGCCACCACTGCCCAGGACTTCGGATACGGCTCGGCACTGACCACCGTGGCATTCGTGATCCTGCTCTTCTGCTCGATCCTCTACTTGCGCCTGAGCAAGTTCAACAGCGACAAGGCCTGAGAACATGACCACTACCGCCGATCGACCGGTGATCACCACCCCGGCACCCGACTCCCACACCGAACTGCGCGTGCACAAGACCAAACCGCGTTTCTTCAGTGTCGGCTTTCCGCTCGCGCTCTACCTTCTGTTCACGCTCGTTCCGTTCTACTGGATGATCGTGTTCGCGTTCCGTCCCGCGGGATCGAACTCGATGCTTCCTTGGCCCATCACGTTCGATCACTTCGACACCGTGTGGAACACACTGGGTTTCAGTTTCTTCTTCAAGAACTCCCTGATCGTCGCCGGGTTGTCCTTGGTCCTGACGACCTTCGTGGCCCTGGCAACCGGATACGCGTTGGCTCGCTTCAAATTCCGCGCCAAGATCCCCCTTGTCATGGCGTTGCTGTGCAGCCAGTTCGTGCCCGGCGCCATGCTGCTCATCCCGCTGTTCCAGGTGTTCCGCGAGATGGGTCTGGTGAACAACCTGTTCGGCCTCATCGTCGCCGATACGGTGTTCCAACTACCTTTGGCCGCGATGCTGATGGCAGGCTTCATCTCCCAGATCCCCGTGGAGCTCGAAGAAGCAGCGATGGTCGACGGATGCTCCCGCATGAAAGCGTTCCGAATCATCATGCTGCCACTGCTGCGGCCCGGCCTCATCGCCGTCGGCTCGTTCGCCTTCATCGGCAGCTGGAACAACTTCCTGTTCGGCCTGATGTTCATCAGCAGCCAGGAGAAGTTCACGCTGCCAGTCGGATTGAGCTACACCATCGGTTCCTACAACGTCGACTTCGGTGTCCTCGCGGCCGGCGGTCTCATCGCTGCAGTGCCCGTCGTCGCCGTTTTCGCCGTCATCCAGAAATACCTCGTCCAGGGCCTCAGCGCCGGAGCGGTGAAGGGCTGAACAATGACGACCACACATTTCGCCAGAAGAACGTTCCTCGTCGGCGCCGTCACCGCACTCGTCCTCGCCGGATGCAGTTCGGAAACATCGTTGCCCGACGGCGCACTGGGCGACCCGAACAGCGGCACCCTCACCTTCTGGGACAACAATGCCGGACCGGATCGAACTCCGCTGTACGAGGAGCTGATTCGCCGGTTCGAAGCTGCGAATCCCGGTATCGACATCGAGTACGTCGGTCTGCCGTCGGACAGTGCGCAGCAGAAGTACCAGACGGCACTGGCCGGCGGCTCGGCCCCGGACCTCGGCATCGTATCGACGGCCTACCTGGCTCCGCTCGTCGCTCAGAACGCCGTCATTCCGCTGGACCAGTTCCTCGACGCCTCGCCTCAGAAGGCGGACTACGACCCCAAGATCATCGAATCCGCGCGTGAGTCCGGCGGCGGAGAGGTGCTCTACGGTCTGCCGTTCACCAGCAACAACGCAACGCTGTGGTACCGCGCCGACTGGTTCGACGAGGCAGGCCTGGAACCACCGGACACCTGGGACGAGTTCTACGAGGCGTCGGACGCACTGACCGACAAGGCCGCCGGCCGGTACGGATTCACCATCCGCGGCGGAGCGGGATCGATCTATCCGCTCCTGCAGCACATGTTCGCGACGACCGGTATCGAGAACTTCTTCGACGGCAGCGAATCGACGGTCAACCGCCCCGAGATGGTCGAGGCCATCGAACGATTCGCCGCTCTGTACGACGTCGACACTCCCACCGCCGACGTCAACAACGGATTTCCGCAGATGGTGGCCAGCTTCGGGGGCGGGTCGGTTGCGATGATGCAGCACAACCTCGGCTCGCTCAGCAACCACAGGAAGGCGCTCGGCGACAAGGTCGGCGCAGTCGCACTTCCACTCGCGGACAACGGCGTCCGCACGGTGATGACCGACCCGTTCCCGTCGTACACGGTCTTCAAGTCCAGTCAGCACCAGGCTGCAGCCTGGAAGTTCCTCGAGTTCATGACGTCTCCGGAGTCGCAGGCGTACTGGAACGAGAACGTCGGCCAGATTCCGGTCAACACCGTTGCGCGATCGGCGCCGTCGTTCCAGGACATGCCGTCCGTACAGGCCGCTCAGGCCGCACTCGACGACCCGAAGACCGTCCTGGTCACGCCGCCGGACTACCTGCCGGACTTCGGCAAGATCGTCCAGGTGCAGATGCTGGGCCAGTGGCAGAAGGTTCTGATCGGGCAGCTCAGCGCCCAGGACTTCGCCGACGACTTCGCCGAGAAGCTCAATCGTTCCAAGGCCAAATACGATGCCCGTCAGGGCAAATAGGGGATAAGCACCATGTCCAGCGTCATCACGGAAGTTGCCGTGCAGGTGTTCAAGACGGAGGCGCGCACGTCGGTCGACTCCTACGGACACCGTCACCCCGGCCCGTCCAGCCAGTCCACCCAGGCGTTGCTGCGCATCACCGACTCCGACGGAGCCAGCGGCTACGTTCTCGGCAAGCCCAACTACCTGCGTCAGGACCAGGTGGAGCAGTACTTCCAGTCGGTCCTGATCGGCACCGATCCGCTCGCCCGCGAGTCCGTCGAGAAGAAGTTCGCGATCCGTCAACGCACCAAGGCCGTCGAACTGCCCGAGCACACGCTCAGCTACGTCGACCAGGCTCTGTGGGATCTGGCGGGCAACAAGTTCAGCACACCGGTGTGGAAGTTGCTGGGCGGAGCCCGATCCGAGGTGAAGGCGTACGCGAGCACCATGTGCGGTGACGACATCGAGGGCGGCCTGTCCTCACCGGAGGACTTCGCGTCCTTCGCTCGCGATCTGAAGGCACGCGGTTACCAGGGCATCAAGCTGCACACCTGGATGCCGCCGCACCCCGGCGCCCCCGACCTCCACCGCGACATCGACGCCTGTGCCGCGGTACGCGACGCCGTCGGCCCCGGCTTCTCACTGATGCTCGACGGCTACCACTGGTACTCGCGCACCGAAGCCCTCACGTTGGGCCGCGAACTCGACCGGTTGAAGTTCGCCTGGTTCGAGGAACCGATGGACGAGTTCTCGTTGCGTTCGTACAAGTGGCTCGCGGACCAGATCGACACCCCCGTCATCGGTCCCGAGACCACTCCGGGACGGCACAAGTCGAGGTCGGAGTGGATCGCCAACGAAGCCTGCGACATCCTGCGGGTCGGCGCGATGAACGGCGGCGGGATCACGCCGGCGATGAAGACGGTGCACATGGCCGACGGGTTCGGGCTCGAGTGCGAGATCCACGGCAACGGTGCCCCCAACCTCGCGCTCGTCGGCGGGGCGCCCAACGTTCACTGGTACGAGCGGGGGCTGCTGCACCCGCACACCGACTACGACTGGGTTCCCCCGCACCTCAAGTCCATCGTCGATCCCATCGACGAGAACGGAATCGTGCACATGCCGGACCGCCCCGGCCTCGGTGAAGAGATCGACCACGAGTACGTCTCGGAAAACCTTGTCGAAGAATACTGATGTCTGTAGGTGAAACTGCGTTCCAGATGAGGGACACTGTCCTCATGGTGAACGATCTCAAGGCTCCCGCACCCGCTGCTTCCGACTCCCAGCCGGTGAAGTCTGCGGAACGGACCATTCACATCCTCGAGACCTTGGCCGCCTCGCCGACCCGGATGAGTCTCGGCGAGCTGCAGGAGGCGTGCAAGTACCCACGGTCGTCCTTGCACGCCCTCCTGCGCACCCTGAAGGAACTGCGGTGGATCGAGGCCGACGAATCGGGTTCGCGCTACGGCATCGGCACTCACGCACTGCTGACCGGCACGTCCTACCTCGACAAGGATTCCGTCGTGGGGCGTGCCGCCGCAGTACTGGAGGCGCTGCGATCGGACGTCCGGCACACCGTTCACTTCGCCCGACGCGACGAGGACCACGTCATCTACCTCGCCAGCCGGGGCTCGAAGCTGGAAGTCCGGCGCATGCACCGCGTCGGACGCAAGCTGCCGTGCCACGTCACCGCGCTGGGTCAGGCGCTGCTGGCGGAGCTGACCACCGACGAGGTGACTCAGCTGCTGCCCCAGCAGCTCGAGCGGTACACCGACAACACCATCGTCGACCGCGACGCGCTGATCGCGGAGCTGGCCGAGGTGCGCAAGCGCGGGTGGTCACTGGAGCAGGAACAGGGAACGGTCGGCGTGGTCTGCATCGCGACGGTGGTGCCCTACCGCATTCCCGCAACCGACGCGCTCAGTGTGTCGATGCCCGCGGAGGTGGCGTCGTATCCGGGCGAGCTGGAACGTATTGCAGGCGTTCTGACCAAGCATGCCGACGCCTGGGCTCGTGAGCTCCGCGCCGAGGGCGTGCGCTGACCCGGCCGAGCGTTCACAGGCGTGAGATGTTGGCGGCGATGTCCGCGACTCTCCCGACGAACGTGTGGTGGGTGACGCCGGAGGAATGCGGGGTCATCAGAATGTTGTCCAGATCCGCGAAGGGCAGCGTGCTCGGCTGACCGACGCCGTCGGGGCCGGGGTACCGGTACCACACATCGATCGCGGCAGCGGCAATCACATTCCGGGACAATGCATCGAACAGTGCCTGCTCCTGAACGAGTGGACCACGGCCGACATTGACGAGGACGCCGCTACTGCCCAGCCCGGACAACTCGTCCGCACCGATCATGCCGCGCGTCGCGTCGGTCAGCGGCGCCGACACGACGACGACGTCGGACCATTCCATCAGTTTTCCGAGTTCGGCTGTGCTGCCGAACCATTCGAGGCCGACGTCGGCTGCTGTACCGCTACCGGTCACTGCGGCTCCGTGCGCTCCGTAGGCGTCGAACAGCCTCCATGCCTGGCGGCCGATGTGCCCGAAGCCGACGAAGCCGATCCGGGCACCCACGAGCGACAGTGGTTGCGGAATCGACGGGTCGTAGACGGAGGTGCGGAACACGCCGGCCCGCAGCGCCCGGTCCTGCGCCAGGAAGTTGCGACGCAACATCACCGTCGCGGAGACGATGTATTCCGCTATCGACCGTTCGTGGTGAAAGGTGGTGCACACCTCTACGTCCGGGCTCAGTCCGGATCGGTCGACGTTGTCGGTTCCAGCACCGACGACGTGAACCATCGTCAACCGGGACCCGGCCGCACCCATCGCTGCGCTGAACTTTCCGCCCACGTACACGTCGGCGTCGGGCAGTTCCTCGAGCACACGAGATTCGTCGAACGGAACCACCCAGACCACTTCGGCCCCGACGGGTAATGCCTTCTCGAACTCCGCCCTGTGCGGCAGTACGTTCCGATCACCGACGACGATTTTCAGCGCGCGTGCAGTCATCGCAGTAGCGCCGGTCGCTTGCTGTCGAAGGCCCATCCGTCGATCAGATATTGCATCCCGATGGAGTCGTCGCGAGCACCGAGGCCTTCACGCTGATACAGCTCGTGCGCGGCATCGACTTGCTCCCAGTCCAGTTCGACACCGAGACCGGGCTTGTCCGGCACCGTGAGGTATCCGCCGTCGATCTCGAAGGGCTCCTCGGTCACTCGCTGACCGTCCTGCCAGATCCAGTGCGTGTCGATTGCGGTGATGTGCCCCGGTGCAGCGGCGGCAACGTGGGTGAACATGGCGAGCGATACGTCGAAGTGGTTGTTGGAGTGCGATCCCCACGTCAGCCCCCAGGCGTCGCACAGCTGCGCGACGCGGACCGAACCGCTCATCGTCCAGAAGTGCGGGTCCGCCAGCGGAATGTCGACGGCGCCGGAGCGGATGGTGTGGCCCATCTCCCGCCAGTCGGTGGCGATCATGTTGGTCGCGGTCGGCAACCCGGTCGCCCGCTTGAACTCCGCCATGACCTCTCGGCCGGAGAATCCGCCCTCGGGGCCGACCGGATCCTCCGCGTAGGCGAGGACGTCGCGCAATCCGCGGCAGGTCTCAATCGCGTCCTTCAGCAACCATCCACCGTTGGGATCCAACGTGATTCGAGCGTCAGGGAAGCGTCGGTGCAGCGCCGTCACGGCAGCCGCCTCCTCGGCAGCGGGAAGTACGCCGCCTTTGAGCTTGAAGTCCTGAAATCCGTAGCGCGCCTGAGCGGCCTCGGCGAGTCGAACGACGGCATCGGGGGTGAGCGCCTCCGAATGACGGATGCGAGCCCACTCGTCGGCGCCGGCCGGCTCGTCGGATGCAGTCCGGTACGCCAGATCCGTTTTGGCGGAGTCGCCGACGAAGAACAGGTAGCCGAGGGCCTGGACCTTCTCTCGCTGTTGTCCCTCGCCGAGCAGCGCGGCGACGGTGACTCCGAGATGCTGTCCGAGCAGGTCCAGCAGGGCCGATTCGACCGCGGTGACTGCGTGGACGGCGATCCTCAGGTCGAACGTCTGCGCGCCTCGACCGCCGGAGTCCCGGTCCGAGAACGCTGTTCGCATCGACTGCAGGATCGCGTTATATGCGCCGACCGACTGGCCTTCGACCAGAGACCGCGCATCCTCGAGGCACCGCCGGATGGGCTCCCCACCAGGGACCTCGCCGACGCCGGTGCGGCCGTCCGAATCGGTGAGCACCACCAGATTCCTCGTGAAATACGGTGCGTGCGCACCGCTGAGGTTGAGCAACATGCCGTCGTGGCCGGCAATGGGGATCACTCGCATCTCGGTGACGACGGGGGTGGCGGTGGTGCGCGCGTTCATCGGTGGAACCTTCCGTGGTCGTGACTCGGCTCACACGAACCCTATGGTTCCGTACCTATGCGTGTCCAAGACGAGATAGGCATGGATCGATACCCCGCGGGTATCGATGCGGGGACTATGGAATAGCGAAGTATGGCTACCCTAATATCGAAGGGTCCAAAGTTGAACTGGTCTCGACAGGAAGCTGCCCGGATGCCCCCGACCGTTCCCGCTGAACGCAGCCCGTCGGAACCGAGGACGTTCGACGCCGTGACCCTGTCGTCGTGGTACGTGACGCCCTCCATGCTCCGCGTACGCCTGGGCGGTGCCGATCTGTCCGGCTTCGCGACCACCGGCGTCCCCGACGAGCGTCTTCGCTTGATCTTCGAGGACGACACCCTGCGCAGCTACACCGTCCGCCGGTTCGATCCGGCCGGCCCTCACCTCGACATCGACTTCGTGGTGCACGACGGCGGTGTTGCCGCGCAGTGGGCAGTACGGGCGCAGCCGGGCGATCGCATCCGCGTCTCGGAGCCGCACGGATGGTATCGGCCGCCCATCGACACCGAGTGGCAGCTGCTGGTTGCCGACATGACCGGATTACCTGCTCTCGCCCGTGCCGTCGAACAGCTTCCCCGGGGCGCCACAGCGCACGTCATCGCGTCGGTGCCGAGCCGGGAGGACGAACAGCAGGTGCCGAGCGCAGCCACCGTCACGTACGAGTGGACGACCGACCAGGAGTTGCTCGCGGAAGTTCGATCCTTCGACAGACCCAGCGGCACCGGTTATCTGTGGGCGGCGACCGAAGCGTCCGACGCCCGGGCGATCCGGAAGCTCTACCACCGCGAACTGGGGTGGACTCCGGACCGATTCGAGATCAAGGGCTACTGGCGACGCGACAAGGAGACCTGGCAGCAACGGTTCGCGGAGGTCCGTGAGCACATCGATTCCGTCCGTGACCGCGCCCTCGCCGACGGCCTCAGCGGACACGAACTGACCCAGGTCGTCGACGCCGCCCTCGAAGAATCCGGACTCTGACCACCACACCACCACCAGGAGAAGAAATGACCACCCTCACCGCCCACGCACCCGTCACCGACGATCTCTCGCGTAGACACTTCGGAGCCGCGGCCGGCCTCGCGCTCGCGTCGCTGCTCGCGGCCTGCGCACCCGACAGCGACACCACACCCGCTGCAGACGACGGGACACGGACCCTCTCGACGCCCATGGGTGACGTCGTCGTCCCGGCCGGCCCGACGCGAATCGTCAGCCTCGACGCCTATGTGGGCCTGCAGACGCTCGACGAACTCGACGTTCCCGTCGTCGCCACGGGCACGCTGGGTGGAGGTGTCCGCACGCTGGTCGGCGAGGCATCGCAGCAACTGCCGTCCATCGGCGTCACCGCTCTCGGCGATGTCCAACTCGAGGCCATCGCGGCAGCGAACCCCGATCTGATCGTCGGACGTCAGCCCATCGGCGAGCCGTTCTACTCCGAACTGTCGACCATCGCCCCCACCGTGTTGATTCCGTTCACCTACTGGCGTGACCAGTACATCGACGTCGCCGACGCGGTCGGCCGCAAGGACGACGCCGTCGGTGCATTCGTCGGGCTCGACGATCGCATCGCCGATCTCCGAGCCGATATCGCACAGGCGTGGCCCGACGGACTCAGGTTGTCCGTGGTGCGCGTCTCGGACACGTCGGGCGACGTCCGGTCGTACAACACGCTCGCGGCGTCGTCGACGTTCCTGTACGCGGACATCCTGTCCGGCGCGGGGATCGCTCCGACGGCCGACACCGCGCCAGGTGCAGATCCGACCAAGGTCAACGTCGCCGTCAGCTCGGAGAACCTACCGATGATCGACGCGGACGTGATCCTCTACTACGTCGGCGCGGGGGGTCAGGCCGACGCGGGCGATGAGGTGGAGCAGTCACTGGTGTCCAGTCCACTCTGGTCGACGTTGTCCGCAGTGCAGGCCGGACGCGCCTACAAGGTCGACTCCGCGCCGTGGTTCGACGGGTACAACCTCACGGCCGCAGCTGCGGTCATCGACGATCTTCGACGCACCCTGCTCTCGTAGCTCACCTCTTCGGTAGCCCTCGTCGATCGATGCCGTTCAGGTATCGAAGGTAAGACTTTTTGACTTGGACACGTATCGATCGGACTCCTAACGTTGATGTCGAGTCCGAGCCACACCCTCACGCGGTGTCGCCGATCGAGTCGAGTACAAGGAGTCACCCATGACAGCATCACTGACGCAGTCCACCGAACTCACCGGCAAGTCGATCATTGCGGGCAAGGCGGTGCAGGGTTCCGGAACCGCCATCTACGGCATCGATCCGAGTACGGGCCAGTCGCTCGAACCGGCTTACCACCACGGCGATCTGGGCGACGTCGACGCTGCCGCTGCTGCCGCCTGGGCAGCGTTCGCGGACTACCGCGCCACCTCCTCCGAGACCCGGGCCCAGTTCCTCGACGCGATAGCCGACAACATCGCCGCACTCGGCGACACCCTGATCGAGCGTGCAGTCGCAGAATCGGGACTGCCTGTCGGACGCATCACCGGTGAAGTCGGCCGCACGACGGGCCAGCTACGACTCTTCGCTTCCGTACTCCGCGAAGGCAGCTGGAACGGTGCACGCATCGACCCCGCTCAGCCGGATCGCGCTCCGCTCCCCCGAGCCGACATTCGCCAGCGGAAGATCCCACTCGGACCGGTAGTCGTGTTCGGCGCCAGCAACTTTCCTCTCGCTTTCTCCGTCGCGGGCGGAGACACCGCGTCCGCACTCGCCGCCGGCTGCCCCGTCATCGTCAAGGCGCACGACGCGCACCCAGGAACGTCCGAGTTGGTCGGACGCGCGATCTCCGACGCGGTGGCCTCCACCGGAATGCCGTCGGGCACCTTCTCGCTGCTCTACGGCTCCGGCCGTGGGCTCGGTACGGCGCTGGTGACGGACCCCCGCGTCAAGGCAGTCGGATTCACCGGATCACGTTCGGGTGGAACGGCTCTCGTCGCCGCTGCAGCAGGACGCCGCGAACCGATCCCCGTGTACGCCGAGATGAGCTCGATCAACCCGGTGTTCGTTCTGGACCACGCGCTGCAGACCCGCGGCGCCGACCTCGGCCGCGCGTTCGTCGCATCGCTGACACTCGGATCGGGCCAGTTCTGCACCAACCCAGGCCTGGTCATCGCCGTCGACGGCCCCGGCCTCGACTCGTTCGTCGACGCCGCGCGTGCAGCAGTGTCCGAGACCGCCCCGACGACCATGCTCACACCGAACATCGCCGCCAGTTACGCGAGCGGCGTCGAGGAACTCGCACAGTCGGCCACCGAGGTCGCGCGCGGGACGGAAACCGACGCCCCGAACGCCTGCCGCGCAGCGCTGTTCGTGACCGACGCAGATTCCTTCCTCGCGTCCGAGGTGGAGCAGCAGGAGGTCTTCGGTGCATCGAGCCTCGTCGTCAAGTGCACCGACGCGCAGCAGGTTCGGGACGTCGCGGCCCTTCTCGAAGGCCAGTTGACGGCGACGATCCACGCCGACGACACCGACCATGCCGAAGCCGGCAAGCTCCTGTCCGAGCTCGAGCTCAAAGCCGGTCGGATCCTGTTCGACGGATGGCCCACCGGCGTCGAGGTCGGACACGCCATGGTGCACGGCGGCCCGTTCCCTGCGACGTCCAATTCGGCCACCACGTCCGTCGGCTCGCTCGCGATCGAACGTTTCCTCCGGCCCGTTGCGTACCAGGACGTTCCGAACTCGCTGCTCCCCAGCGCTGTCGCGGACGGCAATCCGGACGGAATCTGGCGCCGCATCGACGGCCGACTCACCCAAGACTGACACCTTTCCCTCACCACACAGGAGATACGAAATGCTCGACGGAGTCCTCTTCTTTCCAGTCACCCCGTTCACCGCATCCGGCGAGGTCGACTACGACCTGCTCGCCGCTCACGTCGCCAAGGGCGTCGACGCCGGCCCGGGTGGAGTCTTCATCGCCTGCGGCACCGGCGAATTCCACGCCCTCGAAGCCGAGGAGTTCGGCAAGATCGTCCGCACCGCAGTCGACGTCGTCGCCGGACGCGTCCCCGTCTACGCCGGTGCAGGCGGATCCGTCGCGCAGGCAAAGGCTTTCGCCCGGAGCGCGAAGATCAACGGCGCCGACGGCATTCTCCTCCTCCCGCCCTACCTCGTGACGATGCCGCAGGCAGGGCTCGTCAGCTACACGAAGGCCGTCGCCGAGACCACGGATCTTCCGCTCATCGTCTACAACCGCGGCAACGCGCGCTTCACCGAAGCCTCCGCAGTCGAGGTCGCACAGTTCCCGACAGTCGTGGGATTCAAGGACGGCACCGGCGATCTCGACCAGGTCGGACGCATCGTTCGTGCAGTTCTGGACTCGCTCGAACCGTCGGGCAAGGCTTTTCAGTTCTTCAACGGCCTGCCCACCGCCGAGGTGTCGCAGCAGGCGTACCGCGCGATCGGCGTGACGCTGTACTCCTCCGCGACCTTCGCCTTCGCGCCCGAACTGGCACTGGCCTTCTACCAGTCCATGGAGAGCGGCAACGACAAGCTCACGGCCGCGCTGCTTCGTGAGTTCTTCCACCCGTTGGTGCGCCTGCGCGACCAGGTTCCCGGATACGCCGTCTCCCTCATCAAGGCAGGCGTCACCATGGAAGGCATCGAGGCAGGACCTGTCCGTCCGCCGCTCGTCGACATCAGCGCACCGCATCTGAGCGAGCTCACCGAGATCGTCGCGGCGGGCCGTGCAGTTCTGGCGAACGAGCTCGCGGTCCACTGATGCCCGGCAGTGTTCGCGGACCCGTCCGCATCACCGGCGCACGGATCACGCCCGTCGCGTTCGTCGACCCGCCCCTGCTCAACACCGTGGGTGTGCACCAGCCGTACGCGTTGCGCGCGATCATCCAGTTGGACACCGAGGCCGGCATCGTCGGCCTCGGTGAGACCTACGCCGACACAGCGCACGTCGCCAGGCTCGAAGCAGCCGCCGACGCCATCACCGGCCTGGACGTGTTCGCACTCAACGCGATTCGCGCGGCCATCGACACGCAACTGGCAACGTCGACGATCACCGGTGGCGACGGCGTCGCAGGCATGATCACGACCGCGAGCACCACCGATCGTGTCTTCTCGCCGTTCGAGGTCGCGTGCCTCGATGTGCAGGGCAAGGTCCTCGGGCGTCCCGTGTCGGATCTGCTCGGTGGAAAAGTGCGCGACTCCGTCCCGTTCAGCGCGTACCTGTTCTACAAGTGGGCCGCGCATCCCGGCCGCGAGCCCGACGAGTGGGGCGAAGCGATCGATCCCGACGGCCTGGTTCGTCAGGCACGGAAGATGATCGACGAGTACGGCTTCGGCGCGATCAAGGTCAAGGGAGGCGTCTTCCCGCCCGACGAGGAGATCGCCGGAATCAAGGCGCTGCGGGAAGCGTTCCCCGACCTTCCCCTGCGGCTCGATCCCAACGCCGCGTGGACGGTCGACACGTCGATTCGCGTGGCGTCCGAGCTGGACGGCATCGTCGAGTACCTGGAGGATCCGACGCCGGGACTCGACGGCATGGCCGAGGTCGCTCGGGAGGCGAAGATGCCTCTCGCGACCAACATGTGTGTCGTCGCGTTCGACCAGCTCGCACCGTCGGTGTCGAAGGACTCGGTGAAAGTGGTTCTGTCGGACCACCATTACTGGGGAGGGCTGCAGCGGTCTCGGTTGCTCGCCGGGATCTGCGACACGTTCGACCTCGGACTGTCCATGCATTCCAACAGCCATCTGGGGATCAGCCTGGCCGCCATGGTCCATCTCGCCGGCGCGACGGACAACCTCACCTACGCCTGCGACACCCACTGGCCGTGGAAAAACGAGGACGTGATCAAGCCCGGTGTCCTGAAGATCGTCGACGGATCCGTCGCCGTTCCCACCGGTCCCGGGCTCGGCATCGAGATCGACGAGGACGCACTCGCCGCGCTGCATCAGCAGTACCTCGATTGCGGACTCCGCGACCGCGACGACACCGGGTACATGCAGAGCATCGATCCCAGTTTCGTGAACACCAGTCCACGCTGGTAACTACATCGAGCAAGGCCACTCGTGGGTTAGGTTGATACCCGACCTGACCGCGAGTGGCCTTTTTCGATATCGGGAGTGAATGGGTTGTTTTCCCTCAATCGCCTGACCTGCTTCATCGCCGTCGCCGAGGAGCTGCACTTCGGTCGCGCCGCGGAACGCCTACACATGACTCAGCCACCGCTGAGCCGTCAGATCCAGCAGCTCGAGAACGAACTCGGCGTGCAGCTGATCGACCGCACCAGCCGATCGGTGATGCTCACCGCGGCAGGCATCGCCTTCCTCCCCGACGCCCGACGCATCCTCGACCTCGCCGAAGGCGCGGTACTCACCGTCCGGCGCGTGCCCACCGGAGACCTCGGTACCGTCGTCGTCGGTTTCACGGGAGCGTCGGCGCACGCAGTGCTGCCGCAGCTGCTGGAGAAGGCACGCATCGAGCTACCGGACGTCAAAATCGTTCTGCGCGAGATGGTGTCCGCGGTGCAGATGGAATCCCTCGCCATCGGAGACCTGGACCTCGGTCTTGCTCGACCACCGCTCAAACGCCCCGGCATCGCCTCCCGGCCGGTCCTGCACGAGTCACTCGTCGCTGCGCTGCCCGCCGACCATCCCCTCGCTGAACTCGACAAGCTCACCATCGCCGACTTCGACGACCAGCCGACCATCATGTACTCGCCCGTCGACGCCCGGTACTTCCACGAACTGCTGATCAGTACCTTCACCGTCGTCGGCGTCACGCCCCGATACGTGCAGTACGTGACACAGGTCCACACGATGCTGGTCCTCGTGCGCTCGGGAATCGGAATGGCACTGGTGCCCGAATCGTCCACGACCATGCAACCGAGCGGCGTCGTCTTCCGTCCCGTCGAGACCACCCCCCGACGCCCCGTCGAACTCAACGCAGCCTGGCGCGTGGACAACGACAACCCCGCCCTGCACCGCTTCATGTCCGACGTCCTCCCGTCCCGGGAATGGCAGTAGGTCGGCGGGCGTGATGTAACAGTTCCGCTCTCGGCAGGCGGGATCCCGTCCGAAAAACACGGAATTGTCACACGACACCCGGACGGCGCGACTTCCTCCGTCGTCGAACCACCTCGACGATCCGACGAGCGACCGCTTCCGGGTTCGACAACACATCCACGGCCGAGAACCGAAGGACCAGCCAGCCTTCCAGGACCAAGTCGTTCTGGCGTCGACGGTCCCGGCTGAACACATCCGGTGCACTGTGGAATTCTCGGCCGTCCACCTCGACGATCACCATTGCCCAGACGTCCACGAAGTCGCACAGGTACCGGCCGACCCAGTAGTTGGTCTCGAGGCGCAGGCCCAGGACGATGAGCCGGCGATCCAGCACACGCTCGGGCTCGGATGCGAACCCGGTTGCCGCCGACTCGAGCTGCCGGCGCGCGCGACCGTTACCTTTGCGCCTCGGGAACTCGTCCAACAAGGCGAGCACCTCTTCGGAGGGAACGTCGCCCGTGAGGCGCTCGTCGACGATGCGTGCCACGACCTCCGGCTCCATCACCGAAACGCAGTCGATCAGCGTCCGGGGCCGAGCGACCACCGGGAGCCCCTGGCATTCGGACAGCTCCCCGATCTCCAGCGTGCGTCGATGAACAGTCAGCCAGTCCGGCGTTCGCGCGGTGATTCCGATGGGCACCGTGAAGTCGTGCTGCTCGGGCGCATCGATCCACCCGAACAGCCACGCCGCAGTGCGATGACTGAGCACAGCCCGGGGTTGCCACAGCGTGATGGCATGACACCGGGCAATGACGGTGGGTTCACCGGAACAGTAGATCCGCGGCAGAATCCGTCGAAACCTACGGGAGATGGCGCTACTGGAGATACCCGACGCCAGCAATTGGTCTCTGGTGGCCAGTCCGTGAGGGTGCATGACCCGAAGTGTCGGACACCCGGCTACCCATGATTCGTCGTCGACCTGGGGTTTCGAGAAGCCTGTGGACAACTCGGTGACTGTGGACAACGGGCGTGGTGTAGCAGTTCCGCGCGTCTCGGGCGGGATCCCGCCTGAGATGAGCGGAATTGTGACATCTCACCCACGAGACTCTAAACTGATGTGTCCTCACACAATCTCGGAAAGTGGATCTCACATGCTCGGAATTTTGTTCTCCCTGTTCAGCGACGCGTTCAACATCTTCTCCAACGGACAGAGCCTCGGCTTCTGGTGATCCGTCGGATCAGCGGGGCAGACCTATTGCTGGTTTGACCGCAACCACCGGGCACTGAGCTTCCAGCAGTACTCGCTGAGAGATGCTGCCCAGGAACAGTTTTCCGACCGGTGATCGGCGCCTGATGCCGATCACCACCAGGTCGGTTCCCTCCGCGTAGGACAGGTCTATCAGGTTGTCGGCGTGCGAGCGCCCGGGTTCGTTGTCGTGCACCTTCACCACGACGCCGCCGGCTCCTGCCTCGTCGCGCGCGGATTCGATCGCAGCGCCGAAACCTTCTTCCGAGGCACTGTCCTCCTCGGCGACGACGACGAGGTCGACGCCGCGTTGCACGGCTTCGCCGAACGCGAAGGGCAGTGCGCCTCTACCTTCGACAGTCGGCGAGTAGCCGACCACGACGGTCATCGGGTCACCGGCGTCGTGAGAGTTCCGTTCGCCAGGAACTGGTCCAGGTTCTGCAGCGTCAGCGCTTCCATGGCTGCGCGTGTTTCCACCGTTCCACTGCCGACGTGAGGCAGCAGGACCACGTTGTCGAGGCCGAGAAGCTTCTCCGGTACCGACGGTTCGTCGGCGAAGACGTCGAGCCCGGCGCCTGCCAGCCTGCCGTCGGCGAGCCGTTCCACCAACGCGTCCTGGTCGACGACGCTTCCCCGGGCGACGTTGACGAGGTATCCCTGGGGGCCCAGTGCGTCGAGCACGTCACTGTCCACGAGATGCTTGGTGCCCGAACCTCCCGAGGCAGCGACGATCAGGATGTCCACGCTCCCGGCAAGCCCTGCGGCCGTGGGCGAGTACGTGTACGGGGAGTCGGCGATCTCGTTGCGGTTGTGGTAGCCGATGGAGCAGCGGAACCCGGTGAGCCTGTCCGCGATTGCGCTTCCGATGCGTCCGAGACCGATGATTCCCACTCGCTTTCCGGTGACCTGCGACGTCAGCGGCGAGTTGCCCTCGGCGGCCCAGCGGCCTGCGCGGACGTAACGGTCGTTGAACGACACCTGCCGGAGTGCGTCGATCACGAGGCCCACCGCGAGGTCGGCGACGCAGTCGGTCAGGACATCGGGGGTGTTGCTGACCACGACACCGCGCGCGGAGGCAGCGTCGACGTCGGTGGTGTCGTACCCGACGCCGAAGTGCACGATCGCACCCAGGTTCGGAAGCTGCTCGATGAGTGTCGCGTCCACTCCCGTTCGGCCGGACGTGACCGCTGCGGTGATCGACTCGCCGTGCCGAGCCAGGAACTCGTCACGCTCGGCCGCATCGGGGAGCACGAGGGCGTCGTAGTCGCCGGCGAGGGTGTCCATCAGAGACGGCTTGAGCGGCCCGACCCGAAGCACCCGTCCGGATTTCTTCGAATCACTCTGCACTGCAGATGATTCCGTGGCTCCAACCGTTGCCATAACTCAGCTCCTCACAGGACTCGCCGCGTGCGCGTTTTCCAGTACGCTATGCCGCTTTTCGGATACCTGTCCAACACGTAAATAACATGGATTGATACTCAAACGGCATTGTCGACGTACTTACTACACCCTATCTCCTGCTGCTCGATGCCGTCCGACCAGGTCAGACGCATCGTACTGTGATTCACACCTCTCGATTCGACTCGATGTGACCCACAAAACTCCCTGGTTACGGCCGATTGTCGTGTTGACGCCGATATGCGCCACTCCTACCGTGTGTCTACCGTCACAGATATGCGCTGCACCCGGTGCAGTCGCACTCCCCATCCACTTGGAGGTCACCATGAGCCCTGCACGAGCAGTGCAGCAGGGACGGACCACGCGCAGCGCGATCATCATCGCTGGCGCACTGAGCTTTTCGATGATCGCGAGCGGTTGCACGGTGGCGAACTCCGGCAGCGGTACCGCCGCGAGCGCGGACACCCTCCGCATCGTCCTGCAGGAAGAGCCGCCGACCCTCGAAGCGTGCGACGTCTCCCTCACATCGGTCGGAGTCGTCACGCGGTCCAACATCACCGAACCGCTGATGGAACGGAACCCGAGCGAGGGAACACTCGAGCCGAAGCTGGCCGACTCCTGGACCCAGGTGTCGGACCGTGAATGGACCTTCCAGCTCCACCCCGGCGTCACCTTCAGCGACGGCAGCCCGTTCGAGGCGGAGGACGCAGCGCACTCGATCGAGCGAGCCGTGAACTCGGACCTCGGATGCAACGTCGAGGGTTACGTCTTCGGCGACGCCGACCTGGACGTGAAGATCATCGATCCGCTGACCGTCAGCGTCGCGGCACCGAGTGCGGACCCGATCCTTCCGCTGAAGCTTTCGTTCGTCGAAATGGTGCCGAGGACCTACAGCCTCACCGAACGCGTGCGGGAGCCGATCGGCACCGGACCGTTCGCGATCGACAACTGGGATTACGGTCAGCGTCTGTCGCTCGTCCGCAACGAGACGTACTGGGGCGACAAGCCGGACTACGCCCGCGCGACGTACCAGTGGCGAAGCGAGGGCAGCGTCCGCGCGTCGATGGTGTCCAACGGGGAAGCCGAGATCGCCACCTCGCTCGGACCGGAGGACGGTGCAGGAGACCTCGGAGTCGCCTACCCGAACAACGAGACGACGGCGGTCCGCATCCAGCTCGAGGAGACTCCGCTCGACGACATGCGGGTACGTCAGGCGATCAACTACGCGATCAACCGCGAGGGAATCGTCGACGCCCTGTTCCAGGGACTCGGAAAGCCTGCGGCACAGCTGGTCTCGGACGGAGTGATCGGATACAACGACGAACTCTCACCGTGGCCGTACGACCCCGCCCGCGCCCAGGAGCTGATCGACGAAGCGCGTGCGGACGGCGTACCCGTCGACACCCCGATCCGGCTCATCGGCCGTACCGGTCAGTTCCCGAAGGTCAACGAAACCCTCGAGGTCGTACAGTACGCCCTGTCTCAGCTGGGGATGAACGTGTCGATCGAGATGACGGACTCCGCCGGAACAGCGGAGTACCAGGAACGCCCGTTCCCCAAGGTCGGCCCGTACCTCCTGGTCATTCAGCACGGAAATCAAGCAGGCGACGCCGCGTTCACCGCCGACCAGTACCTCATGAGCGAAGGGTTCCAGAGCGCAGGCGGAACACCGGAGTTCGACGAGCGCGTCCGTCAGGCCGCTGTTCTCACCGGCGACGCTCGGCAGGACGCATACGCACAGCTGTTCGCGGAGGAGCCGAAGGAGATCATGCAGATGGCGTTCATCGCCCACATGGAAGGTGTTCTCGCCAAGGCGGATTCCGTCGACTACACCCCCAACTCGGCCACTGTCGACGAGATGCATCTCGCCGCGATGACCCGCGCCGACTCACCCGAAACGGACTAGAGGCCCATCATGTTCAGATTTCTGCGACGAAGGATCTACACCAGCCTGGTTCCGCTGATCGTCGTGCTTCTCGGTGTATTCCTCCTGGCCCGTCTCACCGGCGACCCGACGAGTCTCTACCTGCCGGAGTCCGCCACCCAGGCCCAGCGTGAGGCGTTCCGGGCGTCGAACGGGCTCGACCAGCCGCTCCTGACGCAGCTGTTCGATTACCTCAGCGGCGTCGTCCACCTCGACTTCGGTGACTCGCTGCGTACCGGTGAAGCCGCGTCGACGATGGCCCTTCGCGCGTTCCCCGCCACGCTGCAGTTGGCGTTCATGACGATGTTCCTGGCGATCGTCGGTGCCATCGTCATCGGGTGCTGGGCGGCGTACCGACCCAACTCCCTCGCCGACCGGATCTCGAGCCTGCTGTCCATGACGGCGGCGAGCATCCCCGATTTCTGGTTCGCGATCATGGGCGTTTGGCTCTTCGCCGTGACCTTCGGAGTGCTCCCGACGTCGGGAACCGGTGCAGGCATGCTGTCGTGGATCCTGCCGATCGCGACACTGCTCATCCGCCCACTGGGTGTACTGACGCAGGTCGTGCGAGGCGCGATGGTGGCCGCGCTGTCCGCGCCGTACGTCAGGCTGGCACGCAGCAAGGGCGCAAGCGACATCCGAGTGGTCACCCACCATGCACTGCGCAACGCAGCGGCACCGGCGCTGACCGTTGCAGGTGACCTCATGGTCGGTCTGGTCAACGGAGCAGTCGTCGTCGAGGCGATCTTCGGATGGCCCGGTATCGGCAAGCTCATGATCGACGCCATCCTGCAGCGTGATTTCGCGGTCCTGCAGGCAGCCGTGCTGTTGACCGCCATCAGCATCTTCGTGCTCAACATCGTCATCGACGCCTGCTACGCACTGCTCGACGCCCGTGTCCGCGACAAGGCGAAGGTCTAGGAGCCACCATGTCACTCGATTTCGAAGCCCCGAAAACGTCCGAGCCGGAAAATGTTCCGGATCCGACGCCGGCGTCGCGCACCAGCTCCGCGCCGCTGTGGAAGCTCCTTCTCCGCGACCGCGTCGCGACCGTCGCAGCAGGCATTCTGGTCCTGGTCTTCCTGACGGCGATCTTCGGCCCGATGCTCGTCGGCGACGCCGCCACCGCGCAGGACCTGAACCGCTCCAACCTGGCACCGTTCTCCCTCGACACCGGCTGGATGAACATCCTCGGGACCGATCCGCTCGGCCGCAGCATGCTCGCTCGTCTGATCGTCGCGTGCCAGACCACGCTGTCGGTGGCGATCCCGGCGGTCATCCTGTCCGCCATCATCGGCTCGATCATCGGAATGTGGGCCGGCTACCACCGCGGGTGGCGTGAGACGACGGCGATGCGCGTCGCCGACGTCATCATGAGCTTCCCGTCGCTGCTGATGGCCGTCGTCGTGCTGTACGTCTTCTCCCCGAGCGCCGCGAACATCGTTCTGGTTCTTGCCATCACCCGCATTCCGATCTACCTGCGTACCGCCCGTGCCGAATCCGCGGAACTGCAGAGCCGGTTGTTCGTCGACGCCGCCCGTACCTTCGGTGCGTCGAGCGGGTCGGTCATTCGTCGGCACGTCGCACCGATCCTGTTGCCGACGCTGCTGACCGTCGCCACCTTGGACTTCTGCTTCGTCATGCTGGCGGAATCGTCACTGAGCTTCCTGGGCATCGGAATTCAGCCACCCGACGTCAGCTGGGGTCTCATGGTCGCGCAGGGCCGCACGTACCTGCAGACCGCCTGGTGGCTGTCGTTCTTCCCCGGCCTTGCCATCGTCATCACCACGGTGTCGGCCACCGTGCTCGCAGCCTGGGCACGCATCGCCACCGATCCCGCTCAGCGCTGGCGTCTGACCGTCCCGCGCTCGGCCAAGTCCCGCCTTCTCCCCGTCCGAAAGGTCGTCTCATGAGTGCACCTGCCCCAGCACGCCCGGACACCGACCGCATCGCCATGGACGTGCGAGACCTGACGGTCGATCTACGCACCCCCTCGGGCGTCATTCGCGCGGTCGACCACGTCACGTTCAGTGCGCGGCGTGGTGAAACCCTGGCTCTGCTCGGTGAATCCGGTTGCGGTAAGTCGATGACGGCACAGGCCGTCGTCGGCCTCCTCGAACCGATCGCCGACGTCACCGACGGTTCCGTGGAGATCGACAGCTCGGATCTCGGCAAGGTCGACCTGGTGTCCGCGAAGTCCAAGGTGCGACGCCACATCGCCGCAACGGAGCTGGCGATCGTCTTCCAGGACGCCCTCACCGCACTCAATCCGGTGTACACCGTCGGCACCCAGCTGGCCGAGCCGTTCCGCATCCACCGCGGACTGAGTGCGAAAGAAGCCAAAGTGGAGGCCATCTCGCTGATGCGCCGCGTCGGGATTCCGCAGCCGGAGTCGAGAGCGGACTCCTATCCCCACCAGTTCTCCGGTGGTATGCGTCAGCGTTTGCTCATCGCGATGGCCGTGGCCCTCAGCCCGTCGGTGCTGCTGGCCGACGAGCCGACCACGGCTCTGGACGTGACGGTGCAGGCACAGATCATGACCCTCCTCCGCGAGCTACGGACCGAACACGACATGGCCGTCGTGCTCATCACGCACGACCTCGCACTCGTCGCCGAGGAAGCCGACCGAGTGGCGATCATGTACGCGGGCAACGTCGTCGAGACGGGCCTGGTGTCCGAGGTGTTCGCCGATCCTCGCCACCCGTATACCAAGGGACTTCTCGATTCCGTTCCCGTACACGCGGTGCGCGGAGAGGACCTCAAGTCCATCGGTGGCACTCCGCCGGATCTGCACTCCGTGCCCGACGGATGCGTCTATCAAGCTCGATGCCCGCTCGCCCGGGACATCTGCATCGACCGACGCCCGTCCCTCGAACCCGTCGGAGACGGCCGATTCTCCGCCTGCCACTTTTCGAACGAGGTGTCTCATGTCTGAAACAGCCCGAGCAGAACAGCTTCTGACGGTCCGCGGATTGAACAAGACGTTCAAGGTGAGCGGAGGTGATCTCCGCGCACTCGATGCCATCGATCTGGATCTGCGTCGAGGCGAGACCCTCGGACTCGTCGGCGAATCCGGTTGCGGTAAGTCGACACTCGCCCGGACGCTGATGATGCTGGAGCGGCCGGACTCCGGAACCGTCGACTTCGACGGTGTCGACCCGTTCTCGCTGAAAGGCAAGGATCTCCTGGGGTTTCGCCGACGCGTCCAGATGGTGTTCCAGGACCCGTACGGTTCCCTCAACTCACGAATGACGGCCGCGGACATCATCAGCGAGCCGTGGCGGAGCCACAAGACCCTGTACAAGACTCGCCGGGATCGGTCCGCGAGAGTCCGAGAGCTGCTGCACCTGGTCGGTCTACGCCCGAGCGACGAGCACCGCTTCCCGCAGGAGTTCTCCGGCGGCCAGCGTCAGCGTCTCGGCATCGCTCGCGCACTGGCACTGAACCCCGACGTGATCATCTGCGACGAGCCGGTGTCGGCATTGGACCTCTCGGTGCAGGCACAGGTACTCAACCTGCTCAACGATCTGCAGAAGCAACTCGGGATCTCCTACGTGTTCATCTCGCACGATCTGTCGGTCGTCCGACACGTCGCCGACCGGGTGGCCGTCATGTACCTGGGCCGCATCGTCGAATCCGGGGCCACCGACGCCGTCTTCGACAGGCCGAGCCACCCCTACTCCGCTGCACTGATGTCCGCAGCGCCCAAGCTCGACGCTGCGTCACGCGGAGAGCGCATCCTGCTGAAGGGCGAGGTCCCGTCTCCGCTGAACCCACCGTCGGGATGCCGGTTCCGCACCCGCTGCTGGAAGGCGACCGAACTGTGCAGCTCGGACGCACCACCGGTTGCCCGCGACCGCAACGAAGTCGACCACATGGCCGAATGCCATTACCCACTCGTCGAGAACGATCTGGGCCTCGTCGCGGCCGGAACATGAGAGGTGTGCGGTGATCGGTGATCTGCCGCTGTCCGGGTTCGCCGTGGTGGCGTGCGCGATCCTGTTCGCGTCGTGCATGCAGGCGTCGATCGGATTCGGCATGGGAATGCTCGCGGCGCCGATCGTCGCGATCGTCGACCCGGGCCTCGTGCCCGGGACCCTGATCATGCTGGCGATTCTGGTCAGCACCATGGTGTTGATCAAGGAGGGAACGTCACTGGATCTCTCCGGCGCCAGCTGGGCGCTCGCCGGCCGGGTTCCCGGCACGATTCTCGGGGCGTTGCTGTTGGTGGCACTGCCGGAGCGTGGATTGGCGTTGATGCTCGCGGGTGTTGTTCTCCTCGGAATCGCGCTGACGTCGTTCGGATGGATTCCCCTGCCGCGCAGGCGGAATCTGATGGTGGCGGGAGCTGCTTCGGGCCTGCTGGGCACCGCCACGTCGATCGGCGGTCCGCCCATGGCGCTGGTGTGGCAGCGCAACACGGGTGCCAAGCTCCGCAGCACCATGAGCGCGTTCTTCCTCGTCGGATCCGTCATGTCGTTGGTCGCTCTCGCAGCCGCCGGGGCGGTGGACGGCCACACGGCCTGGCTGTTCGTTCTGCTCGCGCCGGCCACGATCCTCGGCTACGTACTGTCTCGTTTCGTCAACCGACTGATGGACCGGAGGCGGCTGAGACTCACCGCCATCGCGGTGTCGACCATCGGTGCTGTCGTCCTGATCGGACAGCAGCTCGCCACCCTGTGAGTGTCAACTACTCACCAACTGGGTAGTTACGGGACATGAGCGAACCCCGACACCGCGCCCTGATCGTCGGTGCCACCGGAATCTCCGGTCAAGCACTATGCCGCGAGACCCTCGCGAAAGGCTGGACCACCTACGGGCTCAGCCGCAGCGGAAAGACCCCCGTCGACGGCGTCACGCCCGTGGCGGCCGACCTGCTCGACACCGCAAGCCTGACCGACGCTCTCGCCGAGGTGAACCCCGACATCGTCTTCTTCACGGCATGGATGAAGAAGGACTCCGAGAAAGAGAACATCGAGGTCAACTCGGCCACACTGCGTAACGTCCTCGACGTGCTCGGGCCGTCCGGAACGGTGAAACACGTCGCGCTGATGACCGGCCTCAAGCACTACCTCGGGCCGTTCGACGCCTACGGCGAAGCCGTGATGGCCGAGACCCCGTTCCACGAGTCGGAAGAGCGACTCGACACACCCAACTTCTACTACGCCCAGGAAGACGAATTGTTCGCCGGAGCGGACAAGTACGACTTCACGTGGAGTGTGCACCGTGCGCACACGATCTCCGGCTTCGCCGTCGGCAACGCGATGAACATGGTGCTCACCCTGTCCGTCTACGCCTCGATCTGCGCCGAGTTGGGCACCCCCTTCGTCTTTCCCGGGTCGGACACCCAGTGGAACGGCCTGACCGACCTCACCGACGCGGACCTGCTCGCCGAACAGATGGTGTGGGCATCGTCGAACGACAACGGTAGGAACGAAGCGTTCAACATCGCCAACGGCGACGTGTTCCGCTGGCGCTGGATGTGGCCGCAGTTCGCGGAGATGTTCGGTGTCGAGCCCGAAGGGTACGACGGCGAACCGCGCCCGCTCGAACCTCGGATGGCGGATGCCGCCGAGACGTGGGCACGTATCGCCGCGACGCACGATCTGGTCGAACCCGACGTCACGAAGCTCGCCTCCTGGTGGCACACCGACGGCGATCTCGGTCGCGACATGGAATGCCTCACCGACATGAACAAGTCCAAGAAAGCCGGATTCCTCGGCTTCCGATCGACACCCGACGGCATCGCATCGGTGGTGCAGCGCTACCGCGACGCCCGACTGATCCCCTGACCTACACCCCTTCGGTCAGGTCCCTGACCTCTGCGTACCGTGCGCGGATCGACGGCGTCGGATCGGCCTCGTAGGTGCGGGCGGGCGCCGACTCCCATTGCGGCGGCTCGGGAGTCTGCGCCAACGCCCATGCAGCTTGGCGGGCGGCGCCGTCCGCGACGTACTCGCCCGGCTCCGGAACCACTACGGGCATACCGAGAATGGCAGGCGCCAGCTCACGCAGTGCTGCCGACTTGGCACCGCCGCCGACGAGCAGGACTCGCGTGGTCTCGATTCCGGCATCCCGGAGTGCGTCGATGCCGTCGGCGAGCCCGCACAGCAGGCCCTCGACGGCTGCGCGGGCCAGGTGACCCGGCGTCGAATTACCCAGGCGCAGACCGTGAACGGCCCCGGACGCGGCCGGCCGGTTGGGAGTCCGCTCGCCTTCGAGGTACGGAACGAGAACGAGGCCGTCACTCGGCGTCGCCAATGCGAGCCGGGACAGTTCTGCATGGTCGACGCCCAGCAGCGACGCCGTCGCGTCGAGCACTCTGGCTGCGTTCAACGTGCAGACCAACGGCAGCTGACGTCCGGTCGCGTCGGCGAAACCGGCGATGATTCCCGACGGGTCGGCCGCGGCGACGTCGGTCACCGCCGAGACGACACCCGACGTGCCGACCGATACCACCACGTCGCCTGGGCGAGCAGCCAATCCGAGTGCGGCTGCCGCATTGTCACCGGTACCGGGACCGATCACCACACCGCCTGCCGTCTCGCCGATACGCTCGAACGGCGTTGCAACTCGGGGCAATCGGGGGGTGCGGCCGCGGAATCCCAGTTCCAGCAAATCGTGTCGGTACTGTCCGGTCGCCGCCGAGAAGTACCCGGTACCGCTGGCGTCGCCGCGGTCCGTGGCGAGCGCGTCCAGACCCGGGGCGCCGGCAAGCTGCCAACTCAGCCAGTCGTGCGGAAGACACACCGCTGCAGTGCGATCTGCGTTCTCCGGTTCGTTGTCCGCAAGCCACCGAAGCTTCGTCACCGTGATCGACGCCAGCGGAACCACGCCGACCGCGTCGGCCCACCCCTGCGCGCCCAACTCGTTCACCAGGTCGGCACCCGACGGCGCCGACCGTGTGTCGTTCCACAGAAGGGCAGGCCGAACGACGTCGCCCGACGAGTCCAGACAGACCATCCCGTGCTGCTGAGCGCCGACGGACACGGCGTCGACGTCCTCCAGTCCACCCGCGTCGGCGACAGCGGTGTCGAGCGCCTTCTTCCATTCGGCCGGGTCGATTTCGGTTCCGGACGGGTGCGACGCCCGCCCACTACGAACGAGCTCTCCCGAATCCGCATCGCGTACAAAGACTTTGCACGATTGAGTGGACGAGTCGATACCTGCGACGAGAGCCAAGATCGAAGATCCTTCCAGCGCGAGAAACGGTTCAGTCGACTCTACCGGCCCGGACGAACGACGCAGCCGATTCCGTAGGTAGGAGTTCTCGACACTCGCGAAACTGGGATACCTTCGTCAGCTATGCGTGACACCGAGGACTCCGAGGCCTTTCGTCTGACCGTGGCGAAGGCCGCACTCGACCTGTTCTCCGTCCGCGGATACGACGCCACCTCGGTGGACGACATCGCCGAGGCGTCGGGCATCTCGCGTCGTACGTTCTTCCGTCAGTTCAAAGGCAAGGACGACGTCATCTTCGTCGACCACGAGATCCTCCTCGCTCAGGCCGCCGCGTTCCTCGACGCCGAACACGACGATCCCTGGGTTGCCGTCTGCGACGCCGCCCAGCTCGTCTTCGATCGTTTCACCGACTGGAAGGAGTACGCCCGACTCCGCTACCAGGTGGTTCACCAGAATCCGGCGCTCCGCGACCGAGAGATCGTGACCGTGTTCAAGTACGAGCGATTGTTCGTCGACTACCTGCGCAGCGCCGCCCCCGACCACTCGCACCTCGAAACGATCCAGTTCTGCGCGACGGTCACAGCCACCCACAACTACGTACTCCGGCGCATGATTCGCGACGGCATCGACACCGCGCCCGGCGACCTGCGCGCCGCCTTGAGCACGGTGCGCGAGGGATACGGGTCCTCGGCAAGAGGGGCAGGCACCGACTCTGCCGACTCCGAGGGCCGATCCGACGACGTCGTGGTGGCCGTGTTCCGGCGGGGAACATCGACCGAGGCCGTCGTCGACGCACTCGGGGAGCACCTGGACGGGTGACATCTCGGCTTGTCGGGCGAGCGGAACCTGGCACCCAGTGCCAGGAAACCTTGCTCGAATGTCCAAGTCTGCCGTAGTCTCGACTCATACGTGGCACTGAGTGCCTACCGATCTATGCCGTAGGAGTTGCACCATGGCCGGTAATCCGGACTTCGACCTCTTCCGCCTTCCGGAGGAGCACGACGAGCTGCGCGCAGCCATCCGCGCGCTGTCCGAGAAGGAAATCGCCCCGCACGCGAAGGCGGTCGACGAGGATTCTCGCTTCCCGGAGGAGGCGCTGACGGCTCTCAACAACTCCGGCTTCAACGCCATCCACGTCCCCGAGGAATACGAAGGCCAGGGAGCGGACTCGGTTGCCACCTGCATTGTTATCGAAGAGGTCGCCCGCGTCTGCGGTTCCTCGTCGCTGATCCCCGCAGTGAACAAGCTCGGCACCATGGGCCTGATCCTCAACGGCTCCGACGAGCTGAAGAAGCAGGTCCTGCCGTCGCTCGCCGGCGGCGCCATGGCGTCCTACGCCCTGTCCGAGCGTGAGGCGGGTTCCGACGCCGCCAGCATGCGGACTCGCGCCGCAGCCGACGGTGACGACTGGATCCTCAACGGATCGAAGTGTTGGATCACCAACGGCGGCAAGTCCGACTGGTACACAGTCATGGCCGTCACCGACCCCGACAAGGGCGCCAACGGCATCAGCTCGTTCATCGTGCACAAGGACGACGAGGGCTTCGTCGTCGGCCCGAAGGAGAAGAAGCTCGGCATCAAGGGATCGCCGACGGCGGAGCTCTACTTCGAGAACTGCAAGATCCCCGGCGACCGCATCATCGGCGAGCCCGGCACCGGCTTCAAGACTGCGCTGCAGACTCTCGATCACACGCGTCCCACGATCGGCGCTCAGGCTGTCGGCCTCGCACAGGGTGCACTCGACGCTGCGATCGAATACACGAAGGACCGCAAGCAGTTCGGCCAGTCCATCTCGAGCTTCCAGGCCGTGCAGTTCATGCTGGCCGACATGGCGATGAAGGTCGAAGCAGCGCGCCTCATGGTCTACACCTCGGCTGCCCGCGCCGAGCGCGGCGAGAAGAACCTCGGATTCATCTCCGCCGCATCGAAGTGCTTCGCGTCCGACGTCGCGATGGAGGTCACCACCGACGCCGTTCAGCTGTTCGGCGGCGCCGGATACACCACCGACTTCCCGGTCGAACGCATGATGCGCGACGCCAAGATCACGCAGATCTACGAGGGCACCAACCAGATCCAGCGTGTCGTCATGTCCCGGGCGCTGCTGAAATGAGCACCATCGAACTGGTAGGAGTCATCGGCGGCGGCACCATGGGTGCCGGTATCGCCGAGGTCGCTGCGCGTGCGGGCTCGTCGGTCATCGTTCTCGAGACCAGCCAGGCAGCCGCCGACGCAGCCGAGGCACGCCTGGACAAGTCCTTCGCTCGCGCAGTCAAATCCGGACGCATCGAGGCCGACGCAGCCGAGAAAGCCCGTGCGGCAATCTCGTTGACGCTGGACATCGAGGACTTCGCGGACCGTGACCTGGTCGTCGAAGCCGCACCGGAGATCGAGTCGCTCAAGCTGGAGCTGTTCGGCAAGCTCGATTCCATCGTCAAGCCCGAGGGCATCCTCGCGACCAACACGTCGTCGATCCCGGTCATCAAGATGGCGAACGCCACGAAGCGGCCGGGCCAGGTCGTCGGCGTGCACTTCTTCAATCCCGTTCCGGTGCTCCCGCTCGTGGAGATCGTCGTGAGCCTGGTGACCAGCGAAGACACCGTCGCCGCCGTGACCGAGTACGCGGGGAACACGCTGGGCAAGAAGACGATTCGCTCCGGAGACCGGGCCGGGTTCATCGTCAACGCTCTGCTCATCCCGTACCTGGTGTCCGCGATCAGGATGTTCGAATCCGGCTTCGCCAGCGCCGAGGACATCGACGAGGGCATGGTCAACGGGTGCGCCCACCCGATGGGACCCTTGCGCCTGACCGATACGGTCGGTCTCGACGTCACCCTGGCCGTCGCGGAATCGCTGTACGCAGAGTTCGGCGAGACCCACTACGCACCGCCTCCGCTGCTTCGACGCAAGGTCGAAGCCGGGCAGCTCGGCCGCAAGACCGGTCAAGGCTTCTACACCTACTGATCCACCGCTCCAACGGGGCACGACTGCGCCACTGTGGCTTTCTGACAGCCCTGCACAACGCTCAGACGGTTGCTGTGGCGCAGTCATGCGTTTGCGACGCATGACTGCAGGGAAAGCAGCGGGAGTACTGAATCGAGACACCGGTTCGCATTCACACTCCACGTTTGGGAGACGCATTCA
This sequence comes from Rhodococcus sp. RS1C4, assembly GCF_002258225.1. NCBI lineage: Bacteria > Bacillati > Actinomycetota > Actinomycetes > Mycobacteriales > Nocardiaceae > Rhodococcus > Rhodococcus sp. RS1C4. Next base: position 55,748 of record NZ_NOXZ01000017.1, read on the forward strand.
CCGTGACGGACCAATACACATTCACCGATCCTGTGACGCAGTACCGTCAGGAGGGGTACCCCGAGCAGCATCAGGATCCGCCGGGTCTGGCCTCGGATCTGGAACCGAAGGCCGATCACGGCGAGGACACCTACCGTGGCACGAACAGGCTGGCGGGACGCAAAGCCCTTGTCACCGGTGCCGATTCGGGCATCGGACGCGCTGCGGCCATTGCCATCGCGCGTGAGGGCGCGGATGTCGTGCTCAACTATCTGCCGTCCGAGGAGAAGGATGCGCAGGAAGTCGCGCAGCTGATTCGCGACGCCGGACGCACTGCAGTACTCGCGCCTGCCGATCTGACCGACGAGCAGGGTGCCCGCGGGATAGTCCGGACAGCCGTCGAGGAACTGGGTGGGCTGGACCTGCTCGTCACGGTGGCTGGGAAGCAGCAGTTCGTCGAGGATCTGGCCGACCTGACCTCCGAGCAGTTCGATGCGACGTTCAAGACCAACGTCTACGCACTGTTCTGGACCATTCAGGAGGCTGTTCCGCACATGCCGCCGGGATCGACCATCGTCAACACCAGTTCCATCCAGGCGTACACCCCCTCGCCCGGCCTGGTGGATTACGCCACGACCAAGATGGCCATCAACACGATGAGCAAGGCCCTCGCGCAGCAGTTGGCGCCCAAGGGAATTCGAGTGAACGTTGTGGCGCCGGGCCCGTTCTGGACGCCGTTGCAGGCGTCGGGCGGGCAGCCGACGTCGGCTCTGCCGGAGTTCGGCAAGGAGACCCCGATCGGCCGCGCCGGTCAGCCCGCCGAACTCGCCGGGGCCTACGTCTACCTGTCGTCCGCGGAATCGGGCTACGTGACGGGTGAGACCCTCAACGTCAACGGCGGAATGCCGACGCCGTAGAGCGGAGGGGAGGTCTGCCGGGTAGGCAGACCTCCCACGGCCGCTAGTCCTTCGGGCCGCCGGCGGCGTAGACGACCTGACCGGAGATGAATCCTGCGCCCTCGCTCACGAAGAACGACGCGAGGTGTGCGATGTCGTCGGGGTTGCCGACTCGGTTGACCGGAATCTGTGACGCTGCAGCGGCTTTGAAGTCCTCGAACGGCACGCCGACGCGTTCGGCCGTGGCAGCCGTCATCTCGGTCTCGATGAAACCGGGAGCGATGGCGTTGGCGGTGACGCCGAACTTGCCGAGCTCGATGGCCAGGGTCTTGGTGAACCCTTGCATGCCTGCCTTGGCGGCCGAATAGTTGGCCTGCCCGCGGTTACCGAGAGCGGAGGTACTGGACAGGTTGACGATGCGACCCCACTTCGCGTCGATCATGTGCTTCTGAACTGCACGGGTCATCAGGAACGAACCACGCAGGTGCACGCCCAGTACGGAGTCCCAGTCCTCGACGGTCATCTTGAACAGCAGGTTGTCGCGCGTGATTCCGGCGTTGTTGATCAGCACGGTCGGTGCGCCGAACTCGGTGGCGATGCGGTCCACCGCGGTCTTGACCGACTCCTCGTCGGCGACGTTCGCACCGATGGCAACAGCCTGCCCGCCCGCAGACTGGATCGCTCCGACGGTATCGGAACACGCTGCCTCGTCGAGGTCGACGACGGCGACGCCGAATCCGTCCTTGGCCAGGCGTTTCGCTACCGCCGCGCCGATCCCCCGTGCTGCTCCGGTCACCACTGCGGTCTTGACTGCATCACTCACGTGCGTCTCCCTGAAGTTGCGATGGATGAAACCTCTGTCACCTGTTCTACCAACAACCGAGTGACCGCTCAGTAAGCGGCCACCGCGCCGTCGAGGGCCTGCTGCATACCGTCGGACACAGTGCGCGTGATGTGCAACGGCTTCTCCGGCAGATCGGTGATCGGAGTGTCGATGTACACGCTCGCCGATTTGAGCTTCTGCGGGTCGCCGTAGCTCAGCCCGATGCAGATCAGAACCGGCTCGACGCCGAGCGCACGAACGCGCGAGACGATGTGGCCGATGCCGCTGCCCACCTTCTGCACCTTCGTCGGATCCTCGAGGTTGCAGGTTCCTTCGGGGAAGATCGCCAAGTCGTCACCGCGTCGCACCCGCTCGGCACTGACGTCCATCATGCGGTTGCCTGCCGCGCTGACGGCCCGCATTCCGTGATTCTTCCCGCGGAACACCGGTATTCCGCCCATCATGTCGATCCGCCTGCGCTGCTTGGGTTCCTGGAACAGCTCGTCCTTGGCCAGCACCCGTGTCCGTCCGATGACCGGGCGCAGCGGCGACGCCCATGCCGTCGCGGCGACGGTGTACGGGTCCGTCTCCGACAGGTGGTTGACGGCAATGATCAGGCGCGTGTCGTCGTAGACGAGGCGACGCAGTTCCTCCCGCGCGCCCTCGGGGTAGCTCACGCGCGGCTTGAAGCGCCTGGCCAGCGTTGCGTAGGCCAATCTCGCGACCTGACGGTTCTGCTGGTGGCGCAGATAGAAGTCGTAAACAGTGGTGTCGTTCTCCAGAATTACCGCGGGTCGATCCATGGAGGGAAGCTTAGCTACCCGAAGATCGGAAACCGACGCTTCGTCGCGAGGTCGTCCATTCCGCTCTGGATGAGCGCGCGCACTTCCTCGTATTTCGCGTCGACGTAGTCCTCGTCCTCGCAACGCGTCGGGTCGTGGTCGACGGTGATCGCCGGCATGAACCTGGTGCGGATCTTCGCCGGAAGCGGAATCTGAGGGAGCGCCGCGGGGGCGATGATCCACGGCAGAGACAGTGCTATCGGGAACACCTTGAGCCGTGCGATCCGGTCGAGTCCCAGCACTCGCGCGAGCCTGTCACCTCGAACGAGCACGGGCATCGCGTCGGCCCCGCCGACCGTCGCGACCGGGACGATCGGAACGCCCATGCGGATCGCCATCTTGACGAAACCCGTTCGCCCGCCGAGGGTTGCGACATCGCGTTCGCTCCACGGCCGCAGCGAGTCCACTTCGCCGCCCGGCCAGACGATGACGTCGCGGCCCTCGGCCAGTGCGGTCGCCATGGAGTCCGGGGCGGCCGGAAGCACACCCATCGCGCGAAACACCGTTCCGATGACGGGGAACGCCATCAGCGCGTCGTGCGCTGTGCCGTGCAGAGTCCGCTTCTCGCCGAAGCGTCGCCACCACTGGGCACCGACAGTCCATGCGTCCCACACGAACGGTGCGCCGGTGTGGACTCCGACGACGAGCACCGGAGGGTCGGGGATGTTGTCCCATCCGTCGATCTCCATCCGGAACCATTTGTCGGTGACGAACCGCCAGAACCGCACCTGCCGATCCATCGCGGCCGTGTTCTGATCGTCCAGATCCCAGTCCCCCGCCCGTTCGGCGACGTATCCCCCCAATCCCCCTTCTTGCCGGTCGCGGCGGTGCTTCATCTTCACCCGTGCCGCCGCGGCCTGCCGCTGAGCTTGCTCCTGCAGTTCCTCACTCCGGTGATCTGCATCACTCATACCCGAACCGTACTCCACCTCGTCAAGAACTAATGTCCATACAAAACGCGGATCGGGAGGTTGTACCAATGGCCATCGCATGGGCGTCGTATCCCTACGCCGAGCACGTGGTCGTCGTGACCGGCGGCGGCTCGGGTATCGGCCGAGCCGTCGCTGTCGCGTTCCTGGAACAGGGTGCGACGGTATGCGTCCTCGGCAGGTCCGACGCCACACTGCGGGAGACCGTCGTCGGCTGGGGAGACCGAGCATCGGCGTGGGTCGTCGACGTGACGCAACGCGACGAGGTCGACCGCGTCGTGGCGAACATCGTTGCGCGACACGGCCGAATCGACGTCGTCGTCAACAACGCGGGACTCAGCGAACCCACGGTCATCGACGACTTCGACCACTCGGCGTGGGACCGGATGCGGGCGGTCAATCTCGACGCGCTCATCCATGTCGCGCGAGCCACGGTTCCCCACCTCGAACGATCGGGAGGCAACTTGATCGCGATGTCGTCGGTCGCCGGCCTGGGCGGCGACTGGGGCCAGTTCGCGTACAACGCGACGAAGGGCGGCGTGAACACCTTGGTGCAGAGCCTCGCTCTCGATCTGGGACGACGTGGGATCAGGGTGAACGCCATCGCCCCCGCGTTCACGGCGACCCAACAGACGAAGTCCCGCCTCGACGACCCCACATTCCGCGGCGCACTGATGGACCGCGTCGCCCTCGACCGCGTCGGCGAGCCGGAAGACATTGCGCGCGTGGCACTCTTCCTCGCCTCACCCGACGCCGCCTACATGACGGGCGTGATCGTCCCAGTCGACGGCGGCACCACTGCATCCGTCGGGACTCCCCGGCCGCCGGCCTGACGATCGACTCGTCCGCAATCGAGCACAGGTTGTGTGAACGATCTCCCAGCGGGTATCTCAGGCCCAGGCAACCCGAAGGGACTACTCGTCATGGCCAAGAACAAGACCGCGCCCGGTCCGCGTTGGATCAAGACCGCAGAGAACCGCACCGGAATCATCCTGGTGATGTCCGGCATCGTCGCTGCCGCGTTGTTCATCACCGCACTCGCAGGTGGCTTCGAGGGATGGGTATGGATCGCCGGTATCGCAACGATCGTGCTGGTGGCGTCCGGCGTCCTTCTACTACGCGCCGGCGCGAAGCGCGCCACGGCGGCTCGGCCCGTCCTCTACCATCCCGACTCTCCTGACGTCGTGCTCGACATCGATCCCGACACCGGTGAGCGGACACCGCACAAGGACTGATTCACCCGAACGATCCACAGCGCCGTCCGCGAACCGCGGATGGCGTTGTGTGCTGTGTGCTGTGTGCTGTGTCCGGATGTCCCATCCACCGCCTCGACGAAACGGTCGAAAGTGTCGGCGATATTGTCTTAACATTCGCACATGGACTGGTGTAGTCTTCAAGCACCATAGTGACACAGCACACACGACGGCCTCGCACCCGACCGTCCCGAACCGAAGAAGGACACAACCAATGTCCGCATCCACCACGCCTGACCTGACTCCCGCACTCGCCCAGCGAGTACATCGGCATCACGTCGTCATCATCGGCTCCGGGTTCGGCGGTCTCTTCGCGGCGAAACAACTGCGCAAGGCCAACGTCGACGTCACGCTGATCGCGAAGACCACACACCACCTCTTCCAGCCACTGCTGTACCAGGTGGCCACCGGCATCCTCTCCGAAGGAGAGATCGCCCCCTCGACCCGCATGATCCTCAAGGACCAGCACAACGCCTCGGTCATCCTCGGCGAGGTCAACGCCATCGACCTCGAGAAGCGAGTCGTCACCTCCCAGTTCCTCGAGCGCATCACCGAAACCAGCTACGACAGCATCATCGTCGCCGCAGGCGCCGGCCAGTCCTACTTCGGCAACGACCACTTCGCCGAATACGCACCGGGCATGAAAACCATCGACGACGCCCTCGAGCTCCGCGGCCGCATCCTCGGAGCGTTCGATCAGGCCGAACTCGCCACGGACCCGGCCGAGATCGAGAAGCTGCTGACCTTCGTCGTCGTCGGCGCCGGACCTACCGGCGTCGAAATGGCAGGCCAGATCGCCGAACTCGCGAACAAGACCCTCGACGGCACCTTCCGGCACATCGACTCGCGATCAGCGAGGATCATCCTGCTCGACGCCGCACCCAAGGTTCTGCCCCCGTTCGCCGACTCCCTCGGTCAGGCGGCCGCGAAACGGCTCACCACGATGGGCGTCGACATCCAGCTCGGCGCGATGGTCACCGACCTCGACGCCAACGGCTTGACCGTCAAGGACAGTGACGGAACCGTCCGACGCATCGCCTCGCGCACCAAGGTCTGGTCTGCGGGTGTCGCCGCGAGCCCACTCGGCAAGACCCTCGCCGCACAGTCGGGCGCCGAGATCGACCGCGCAGGCCGCGTCCTGGTGAACAAGGACCTCACCCTCCCCGGCCACCCCGAAGTATTCGTCGTCGGCGACATGATGGCACTGGACAAGCTCCCCGGCGTCGCACAGGTCGCGATCCAGGGTGGCCGCTACGCGGCACGCGTGATCGAAGACGGCGTCGAAGCAGTGCGCGCGGGCAAGCAGGTACCCGAGCGCAAGGACTTCAAGTATTTCGACAAGGGCTCGATGGCGACGGTGTCCCGCTTCTCCGCCGTCGCGCAGGTCGGCCCCATCAAGATCACCGGCTTCATCGCCTGGGTCATGTGGCTGTTGGTTCACCTGCTCTACATCGTCGGCTTCCGCAGCCGCCTCACCACCGTGATCTCCTGGCTGACCGCGTTCTTCTCCCGCGGACGAGGCCAGCTGGCGATGACCGAGCAGCAAGTCGACGCCAGGCGCGCGATGTTCTACTTCACCGCACCGGAAACCCCAGGAAGCGACGCCCCGGTCACTGCACCGGAGCCAGAATCCGCCACGCGCCCACTGCAAGACAGCCGGACGTAACCAGCAGGAACAGGCCCACCCAGACGATTCCCGGTAGGAACGTCAGGCGAGCCAACTGATCGGCGTCGGAATCGCGTGCCCGTCCTCGACTGCGTGAGCGTTGCAGTTCGAGGACGGGCCGTGGTCCGGCGATCAGCAAGAACAGGGTGATGAAGTACGCGGCGGCCACCTGCTGCTCGCCGGTTCCCCACCAGGACACCGCGAACAGCGCCGCACCGACCACGACCAACGACAACGCTCCGTAGACGTTGCGGATCATCGACAGCATCAGTGCGATCGAGACGATTCCGATCCACAGCACCGCCGACGCGCGCTGCGTGCCCAGTACGAACGCCGCCCCGAGGCCGAGCAGCGACGGCCCGACATATCCCGCGAAGGTCATCGCGATGACCCCGAGGCCCGTCGGCTTGCCCTTCGAAATCGCGACGCCCGACGTATCCGAGTGCAATCGCAGTCCCACCAGTTGCCTACCGGTGATCAGAGCAACGAACAGATGAGCACCCTCGTGGGCGATCGTCACGACATTGCGCGCAACCCTCCACGTCTGCGGAATCAACACGATCGCCAGAGCGACCAGCGCTGCTACTTGGACGATCCATACGGGTGGATCAGGACTCACCGCGGAAATGCGGTCCCAGAATTCGGTCACCCTTCATTATGCGGCTCCGCCGCCAGTGACCCCCGCGTGCGGCTCCGCCGCCAGTGACCCCCGCGTGCGGCTCCGCCGCCAGTGACCCCCGCGTGCGGCTCCGCCGCCAGTGACCCCCGCACGACCACAAAGACCTTTGTGTCCATTGGTTTCCTATGCGTGACGGCGATCACGACGGTGGGTCAAGATGAACGGGCGATGACGAACCGACCGAATCCGATGACGCGTAGACGCGCACTGACCGCTATGGCTTTGTTGCCGATAGCGCTGTCGGCCGGCTGCGCCCTGACCGCGGACCCGCCGCCGTCGGATCTCCGCATGCTCATCCCCAACACTCCGGGCGGCGGATACGACGTCACCGCTCGCACGGTCGCACGCATCTGCGAGAACCACGAGCTGAGCGGGCCCATCGAGAAGTTCAACGTAGTCGGCGGCGGCGGATCGGTTGCGCTCGCGAGGGTGATGCGTGAAAGCGGAAACGTGTCGCTTCTCGGCATGGTCGGAGTCGGCGTGGTGGGTGCGGCACACGTAGACAGGTCACCGTGGGGTCTGTCGGACACGACGGCGCTCGCGCGGCTCGTCGACGAACCGGAAGCGCTCATCGTTCGATCGAGCGCGCCGCTGCAGACCGTCGAACAGTTCGTCGACCGTTGGCACGCCGACCCCGCCACTCTCACCGTCGGGGTCGGTTCGGCGGTCGGCGGTCCGGACTACGTCTTCGCGTTGGAACTGGCCCGAGCTGTCGGCCTCGACACCAGAGACCTCCACATCGTCGAATACGACGGTGCAGGGGATCTTCTGACGGCGGCGATCGACGGCAGTGTCGATGTCGCCATCGCGGGGGCCGGTGAGTACATCGACCAGATCAGCGCAGGGTCGCTCCGCGTGCTCGCTGCGTCGAATCCGTCCGGCGACACACCGACTCTCATCGATTCCGGCATCGATCTCGTGTTCACCAACTGGCGCGGGTTCGTTGCTCCACCGGACATCCCCGATCAAGTCCGCGCCGACCTGATCGACATGCTCGCCCGCATGCGCGATACCGACGATTGGCACCGCGCAACCGTCGAACACGGCTGGATCGACTCGTTCCTCGCCGGTGACCGATTCTCCGAATTTCTTGCAGCCGAGGATGTTCGGATGAAGAGCACCCTCGGCGAACTGGGTGTGCCTCGGTAACGAGGAAACCCTGACCCTCCCCGGCCCGACGCCGGCCGATGAACACTGCCATGCGGACACTCCGCTGCGCCCGAAAAATACGGAAGGACTTCTCGTGGACGACTGGGTCCAAACCCTTTCCACAACGGCACTGCTGTCCATAGCCGTCGTCGCCATCGTGGTTCTGCTGCTGTTGATCATCAAGGTCAAGCTGCATCCTCTTCTTGCTCTCGTGATCGTTTCCATCGCAACAGCTTTCGCGGCTCGGATTCCGATCTCGGAGATACAGGACGTGCTGATCGTCGGGTTCGGCACGACGCTCGGCGAAGTCGCACTGCTCGTCGGACTCGGCGCGATGTTCGGTCGTCTCGCGGAGATCAGCGGCGGCGCACAATCATTGTCCGACGCCTTGATTCGACGATTCGGCGACAAACGTGCACCGCTCGCGCTCGGCGTCGCATCACTGTTGTTCGGCTTTCCGATCTTTTTCGACGCAGCGTTCATGGTAATGCTGCCCATCATCTTCAGCGTCGCCCGCAAGCTCGGCGGTAGCGTGCTGCTCTATGCACTGCCCGGCGCGGCAGCACTCTCGACCATGCATGTCTTCCTCCCGCCGCACCCGGGCGCGGTGGCGTCGACCATTCTTCTCGGCGGCGACGTCGGCCTGACCATTCTCATCGGCATAGTCGTCGCGGTCCCCACCTGGTTCATTGCAGGGCACCTGTACGGAACGTTCATCGGCAAGCGAATCAACCTGCCGGTCCCCGATCTACTGAGCGGCGGACCACAGGTGGAGACCGTGGAGAATCCGCCGAAGCCGAGCACCATCGTTGCCCTCCTGATGCTCCCGCTGCTGCTGATCTTCGCCAACACCGCCGTCACCACCGCCGCGCGGACGGGCAGTCTGGACGAGAACTCGCCGTGGGTCACCATCCCTCAGGTCATCGGATCGACGCCGGTCGCACTACTCATCACCGTTCTCGTGTCCATCTACGTGCTCGCGCTACGACGCGGACGCACCGCGACATTCGTCGAAGATCTGCTCGACAACGCCCTCAAACCGATCGCACCCGTCGTCCTCATCACCGGTGCAGGCGGCATGTTCGGCGCAGTGCTATTGGCAAGCGGCATCGGCGACGCCCTGGCCGAGACCCTGCGCGAACTGGGTCTCCCGTTGATTCTTTCCACGTTCATCGTCGCCGCGATTCTGCGGATCGCACTCGGAACCGCAACGGTTGCGATCACCACGTCCGCAGGACTGCTCGGCGCATCGATCATGGCCGCAGGATTGAACCCGGTCCAGACCGTCGCGATGATCCTGGCCCTGGCTGCAGGTTCGTCGATCTTCCCGCACGTGAACGATGCGAGCTTCTGGCTCATCGGCAAGTTGCTCGGAATGGACGTTCCGACGACCTTCAAGACGTGGAGTGTCATCAAGACGCTCATCTCACTGGTCGGATTCGCGCTGTCCTGCGTCGTGTTCGTACTCGCATCCGTGTGAGCCGACCGCCATCATGAAGAGCATGACTCGACGACGACCCGGTGCCAGGAGCCTGGCGCAGCAGGTCCTGCTGTTGCAGTTGGTCGTCGTCGCGGTCGTGCTCGTCGCCGTCGCCGGGGTCTCGGTCCACCAATCGGGAGCGGAGTTCCGCGACAGCCAGGGCGGACGCATGGTTGCGGTAGCAGAAAATCTCGCCTCCACACCCGTCGTGCGTGAGCAGCTGGACTCACTCGAGGCCGACCGCGTGCTGGCCCCGGAAGTCGACAGGGCCGTGGATCTCTCGGGTGCCACTCTGGCGGACATCGTCCTACCCAGTGGCCGAATCATTGCGTCGTCGACGCCGGATCGCGTCGGGCAGCGCGACGAACTGGACGGCGACGCCGCCAGCGGTCGGGCGTGGAGTGGTGACGTCGACATCGACGGCCGACGCGCGATCGCAGGCCACGTACCCGTTCTTTCTCCGAACGGTGACGTCCGTGCCGTTGTGGCGGTCAGCTCGTCGTACCCGTCGACGTGGCATCTCATCGGCGAGGCCGGGGCGCCGCTGCTCCTGTATCTCGGAATCGGTGCCGGCCTCGGCCTGGCCGGCTCGTTGCTGTTGGCGAGGCGGATCAAGATGCACACACGGGGACTGGAGATCGCCGAGATCGCAAGCCTGGCCGATCACCGAGAAGCGCTGCTGCACAACATTCGCGAAGGTGTGGTCGCGGTGAACCCGGACGGGGTCATCACGGTCTTCAACGACAGTGCAGCCGAACTCCTCGGCTCGAGCGGAACCGCCGCAGTGGGGCGCACCGTCGACGACGTGATAATCGAACCGGCGGTGCGTGAATACCTCATGGACGAACAGGACAGCGGCGACGTCGTACTCGCCACTGCGTCGAAGGTTCTGGTTCTGAGTCGCCGTAAAGCATCGAGCCGGGGACACCGCATCGGGACGGTCACCACGATGCGCGACAGTACCGAGTTGGCCAGGTTGCAGAGCCAACTCTCCTCGCACAAATCCGTCACCGACACGCTGCGCGCGCAGACCCACGAGTTCGCCAACCAGCTGCACACCATTTCCGGACTCAATCAACTGGGTGACCATTCCGCGGTAACGGATTTCGTCGGCGCCCTCACTCGCCGGCGCGCCGAGATCAGCGACGCCGTCACGCACGCCGTGTCCGACCCCGCGGTCGCAGCGCTTCTCATTGCCAAGACTTCCCTCGCCGCCGAGACGGGGATCGTTCTCGAACTAGAACCCGATTCTCACCTTTCGGCTCTGGACCCGATGCTCGCGACCGACATCATCACCGTCCTGGGCAACCTCGTCGACAACGCCGTCGAAGCGTCGACCTCGGTCCACGGCGCCAGGGTCACGGTACTCATCGACGATTCCGACGGCATCGAAATCGAGGTGTCCGATTCCGGCCCAGGCGTTCCCGTGAGCATGCGCGACGAGATCTTTGCACGCGGCGTGACATCCAAACCCGACGCTCCTGGCGGTCGCGGTATCGGCCTCGCGCTGGTACGAATCGTCAGTACCCAACACGGAGGCACGGCGGTGGTCGACGACTCACCGACCACCGGCGGGGCGCGGTTCACGGTGTTCATTCCAACCGAAGTCGATAGGATCGACACCGATGGTTGACCAGTCCCCGCCGCGCAAGGTGCTCGTCGTCGACGACGACTTCATGGTCGCCGAAATACACCGTCGCTTCGTCGACGCCACTCCTGGCTTCAGGACCGTTCGAATCGTCCATACCGCCGCCGATGCCGTGGCAGCAGTTCGCGAGCTCGAACCAGATCTCGTACTGCTCGACGTCTACCTCCCGGACACGTCGGGACTCACTGCGCTGCAGCAGCTTCGGGGTGAAGGCTACGACGTCGCCGTCATAGTCGTCACGGCGGCGCTGGAACTCGATGCCGTCGGCAAAGCTTTGCACGGCGGTGCGTCCGACTACCTCGTCAAACCGTTCGAGTATCCGCAGCTCGTGGAGAAACTGGACAACTATCTGCGCAGGGCTCGCGCGCTGGCAGATCCGACCACGATGGACCAGTCGACCATCGACTCCTTGTTCGGCGTAGCACGACCGGCCGAGCCCGTCGTGTTACCGAAGGGTCTGAGTCAGGAAACTGGACAGCTCGTGCTCGAGGCCGTTCGAAACGGCCGTGAAGTATCGGCGACCGAGTGCGCCGAGCTCGCGGGTCTGTCGAGGGTCAGTGCTCGGCGCTACCTCGAACACTATTCGTCCGTTGGTGTCCTGACCGTTCGCCTGGAGTACGGGCGCGCAGGCCGCCCAGTGCATCGGTATCGCACGACGACTCAGCCCTGAAGCGCATCCGAGACGATCTCCAGCACCTCCGGTGCGTACGGCACGGAAGAGTGGCCCACGGGCTGAGGCAACGTGATGTTCCGAACACTCGCCCCTGGTCCTGCAGTGAGGAACGTCGACTCCCACGGGGTGACGGTTGTGTCGCCGGTAGAGGCGACGACCGTGTAGTCGACGCCCGGTTCGGTGTCACCACCTGCGTCGAGCGCCTCGAGGAACGGTGATCCTCGCGTCTGATCCACTGCAGCCTGGCCGAGGACGGAGCCGAGGTTCGGGTCGGGCGCCAGGTCCGTTCGGCTACCGAGGGTGGTTCCGTGATTGGAACCCGAAAGACTCACCACCGAACCTACTTTCGGCGCTCCGTCGCCGAACCGGAGATACTGTCGAGCCACCAGTGCACCCTGCGAATGACCGACGATGTCGACTTTCTCTGCCCCGGTCCGTTCCAGGACACCGTCGACGAAGACGCTCAGCTCGTGTGCGGACCGGGCCACAGAAGCGACTCCACGTCGCTGCAGAAGTCCGGCCGCGCTCGTCGCCTCCTCCCCGTAGTTCAGAGCGAACACGCAGTAGCCCTGCGCCTTCAGTGCCGGTGACAACGACGCGAAGGTTCCGTACGCAGTGCTGTACGTGCCGTGAACCAGCACAACGGGTTCCGGATGTTCCTCGGACGGAACGCAGCCGAAGTCGTTGGACCCCGCCGGTGCGGCGTCGGGATGCAGCTGGGCGTACGGCAACGCTTCGTTCCGCGTCGACGCCTCGGGTCCGACACCGACGGTCTCCGTCGTGACGTCCGGAGAAGGGGCCGCTCCCGAGATCCCGGCAGTGCCCGCGCCGAACACGAACGCCAGAACGACGATCGCCGACGCTCCGATGCGGGTCCCTCCACTCATGTTCGTGCTCACACAGGCCGCAGCAGCGATCGACGCCGAGGTGGGAGAGGCTCGGGGGTCTTGTCCGCGAGCAGTTTCAGCGCGCGCCTGATGTCGAGCCGGGTCTGCGACGGTTCGATGACGGCATCGATGTATCCACGCTCGGCAGCGGTGTACGGCGTCGCGACGTACTCGTTGTAGAAATCGATGAAGTCCTGACGCACCCGCGGGCCGTCCTCGCCCGCTGCCTCGATCTCCCGGCGCTTCAGCAACCCGACGGCACCCTCGGCACCCATGACCGCGATCCGTGCCGTCGGCCAGGCGAAGTTCAGATCGGCACCGAGGTTCTTCGAACCCATGACTGCGTACCCGCCTCCGTAGGCTTTTCGGATGACGACGGTCACTTTCGGTACGGTCGATTCGATCACTGCGGCAAGCAGTTTGGCGCCCCGATAGATGACGCCGGCTCGCTCCTGTTCCAAGCCGGGCAGATAGCCGGGGATGTCGACGAGGAACACGATCGGGATGGCGTAGGCGTCGCAGATGTAGATGAAGCGCGCTGCCTTCTCCGAACTGGCGATGTCCAGTGCTCCACTGAGATACGTCGGTTGGTTCGCGACGACTCCGACGGTTCTGCCGTCCACTCGGGTGAAGGCAGTGATGACGTTGGGTGCGTACAGCGCACCGACCTCGAGAAACTCGCCGTCGTCGAAGACCTTCATCATGACGTCGTGCATGTCGTAGGCGGTGTTGTCCGAGTCCGGCAGAAAGGAATCGAGGCTCAGATCCGATTCCGTCACAGTCGGTTCCAGACCGGGGTTCACGATGGGTGCGCTCTCGTGGCAGTTGCTCGGCAGGTAGCCCAGGAGCGTCTTCACCCACACGAACGCGTCGGCCTCGGAATCGGCGACGTGATGCACCGTGCCGTAGCCGGCCTGCTTCGTCGCGCCACCGAGGTCCTCCGCCGAGATATCCTCCCCGGTGACCGCTTTCAGAACGTCCGGTCCGGTGACGAACATGTACGACTGGTCCTGGACTGCGACGACGAAGTCGGTGCACGCCGGCGAATACGCGGCACCACCAGCACACTTGCCGAGCATGATGGAGATCTGCGGAGCCAATCCGGACAGCAACCGCTGGCGGCGCCCGATCTCGGAGTAGAAAGCCAACGACGTCACGGCGTCCTGCACCCGGGCGCCACCGGAATCGTTGATACCGATGATCGGACACGCCGTCTTCGCGGCCAACTCCATCATCGCAACGACCTTGCGGCCGAACATCTCTCCGAGCGAGCCACCGAACACGGTGTTGTCGTGCGAATACACGACAACAGGCCTGCCCCCGACAGTTCCGCGGCCGGTGACGACGCCGTCGCCGTACGGATTCTTCGGGCTGCCCGGAGCCCGCATCAACGCGCCGTACTCGATGAAACTGCCCGGGTCGAGGAGCGCGTCGATGCGATCTCGCGGACCGGGTAAACCGGCAGCGGCTCTCTTGGCGATCGCCCTCTCGCTACCTGGACTGTGCGCCCGGTCGAGTTTCTCGGCGAGGCTGGACAGTTTCTCGGCTGTCGTGTTCAGTGCGAACTCCCGTGTTCGGTACGGCCCCAGGGTGCAAGCGAGCGGGGATCAGGACGCCTTCTGTGCCTTCTCCGCCTTGGCCGCATCACGAGCCAGCGAACGGTCGCGCATCTCCTCGAACTTCGTCGCCTGCTTCTCGAGGTCGTCGAGGAACACAGCGAGTTCCTCACGCTTGTTCTCGCCCTCGCCGGTGAAGTCCTCGCGCTCGAACACTCGCCACTTGCGCAGTACCGGCCACACGACCTCTTCGAGGTGCTGGCGCAGGTCGTAGATGCCGTGCTTGGCCATCAACACACCGTTGCGGCGGAAGTTCGGCATCCCAGCGCCGGGCATCTGGAAGTTCGTCACGATGTCCGACACCGCGTTCAACGTCTGATCCGGCGCGATGTCCATCGCGGCGCCGCAGATGTTCCGGTAGAAGATCATGTGCAGGTTCTCGTCCGCCGCGATGCGCTGCAGCATGCGGTCGGCAATGGGGTCCTCGCAGACCTTGCCGGTGTTGCGATGCGACACGCGCGTCGCCAGCTCCTGGAACGTCACGTAGGACACCGAATGCAGCAGCCCCGTGTGCGAACCGGCGGGAGAGGCGAACCCGTTGGTCATGTGGATCATGCGAGCCTCTTCGAGCGCGACGGGATCCACGCCTCGGCTGACGACCAGGTAATCACGCATGACGATGCCGTGACGGTTCTCCTCGGCGGTCCACCGGCCGACCCAGGTACCCCAGGCGCCGTCCTGCGAGAAGTTCTCGGCGATCTCGCGGTGATACGACGGCAGATTGTCCTCGGTGAGCAAGTTGGTGACCATCGCGGCCTGTGCCACGTCCGACAGCCTGCTCTGCTCCGGGTCGTAGTCGACGCCGCCCAACTCCGCGAAATTGCGGCCCTCGTCCCACGGCACGTAATCGTGGGGATGCCACTCCTTCGCCATCGACAGATGCCGGTTCACGTTGTCTTCCGCAACCGGAACCAGCTCCTGCAGCAGCTCCAGCTGTGTCAGTTCCCTGACCATGGACATGCCTCCTCGAATCGAATACCTACGAGAGCGTAGGTGTGCTCGACCGGTCGAAACGTCAGCTGCCGGAAATTCTGTTAGATGTAGCAAGCCTGCCCGTGGGGACTTTGGGCAGGCTCACACCGTCGTGCCGGCGCCACCCGTCACCGCCACCCCGTCTGCGCGACTTGGCACCCTTTTTATCGACCTGCCACGCCTGTTCACCTTTGAACGAGTATGCGGAGTTCGTAAAAAGGGTGGCAGGTGCCCCCCGGGTCATTCCGCAGGCGCCACTCCCAGCCCCCGGGTCATTCCGCAGGCTCCACTCCCAGCCCCCGGGTCATTCCGCAGGCTCCACTCCCAGCCTCAGCGGGAGGATTCGGCCCATCGCCCCCATCTCCGAACCCAAGCCCTGGGGATCGGCCACGCTGGCGAGGCCGACGTCGAGACTGCCCGACCACTCGCGCGCCACCTGAGCGTCGAGCGCGCTCAGCCGCGCGAGCAGCGGTGGGTGTTGATCCGGCGGGCATGCGGCCGTCAGGGTTTCGAACAACGACCGGAGTCGACGCTGCACCTGGGTCGAACCGCGGCTGAAGTGTCGGATCTCGTCGGTAGCGACTGCGACGTAATCACCCCATGTCCGACGCGTTCCTCGGACGCGGGTGAGCGCAGAGTCCTCGGCTTCTGCGTGCACTCGCGGTGCGAGTGTCATCAGCAGGTCCTCCAGGTGATCCATTGCCTGTACCGCACGTCCTGGGTCGTTGATGGCCGGGGACAAGGCTTTCAACGCGATGTCGACGATGGCCTGCAGGGCGGCAGCAGGACTGACCGTCGGGCTGTGCGTGTCTCCGAAGACGAGGGCCGCCATGAGCTTGTGCGGCCGAACCCGCAGTTGCGGTCCTTCGACGCGGAACAGGACGGCGTCCTGGGCGACGAATTCGCCGATGGTCGGCATCAGCTGCACGGTCACTCCCCAGGACGATGCCATGCGTTGGATGCCGGCCAGGTTCACCGCCAGCAGCACTCGTCCGTCCGGTGAGAGTTGCGTCAACCTCACCGTCGACGTCTCCTCGGGCGAGGACGCTCGATCGTCCGGCTCCGGCACCACTGCACTGTCCGCCGATGTCGTCGGGGCTGATTCCCTGGCTGCCGGATACATTCGAACGATCGAGGTTCTGCCCTGGGCAGCGAGCCAGCGCAGTAGCCGGGACGAGTTCAGGATCATCCCGACCCGGGCCACCAGCCCGATGAACAGGAACGCGCTGACGAACGACAGCAGAATAGCGATCGACGTCGACAGTACCGGCGACGACGACTGACCGGACAGCGCGATGTCCGAGGCGATGACGATGGCGAACACGAAGGTGGACAGGAACATTCCGATGGACCATCGCATGATGGCTTCCTGTTGAAGCATCGGAACCACACGCACCGAGATCTGCGACGCGCCGAATTGCATGGCCAGGGTGATGGCCGTGAACACCAGACCGGTGAGGGTGATCATTCCTCCCGCGATCACTGCCAGCAGTGTTGCCGTCGCACCGATGTCGAGACTCGAATCGACCGTGACGTTTCCGTCGCTGCCCGCGAGTTCGGCGTCGACGACGACGAGAACGAGTGCGAGGATCAGAAAGAACAGCACCAGCAGGGTCGGAAGGCGCCACACCGGAGGCCTGCGCAGACGTCGGCGCGTGCTGCGCCACCGGATCGTCGCCAACACTCGGTTCGGCAATGGGGGTTTCGGCGCCTGGGGCGTCGCCGCGACAGGCAGTTCCTGCACCGGGGCGATGTCCACCGGGGCGATGTTCACCGGGACTCCGAAGCGGCCGGACAGTGCCTCCTGCACAACGATCTTCGCGTGGATCATCGGCTCACGGAATCGCTTCTCACGCGACCACGCTTTGGCTTGTTTGCTCGGCTTGTCCGCGTACCTCCACCGCGCCCAGGGAGAACCCGGCCGCCCGAGCCTCGACGCGCCGACGATCAACAACGGCACGAAGAACAACCCGACGAGTCCCGTCCACAGTTTGCCCTTGAGCAACGTGACCGCGGCGAGCGCCAACTGGAACGCGAGCCCGCCGAGCACGAGAGCGAGCGTGACCAACGAACGATCCTGCTGATAGGCGTCGAAGTCGCCGGCGAAACCGATCGGATGCACCCCCAGCAGGTACAGCCCGGTGATGGCGACCGCAACGAAGACCGCGTCGATCGACGCTCGACCTTCCTCCGCCCAGTACACGTCACGCAGATGCAGGATCAGTGCGAACTCGTCGAGCATCAACGCGCTACCGACGCCGAAGACGCTCGCGAGGATGCAGTTGGCGACCGGGGTGTGGTAGTTCGCGATCGCGACCAGCGAGAAACCCGAGATCAGCACCATGATCAGCCCGAACATCACGTGGTGGATGTGCATCCCACCGGGGGTGACGTTGCCCGGCCACCAGGAGACCTCGGCCCGGATCATGCGAACGCTGAAGCGGATGAACAGGAAGGCCAGCAGAAACGACACGAGCAGGAAGAACAGCGGTAATCGACCATTGTCGACGATCGTCTCGGTGAACCACCTGCTCATGGCCAGCCAGCCTATAGCCGGGCAGGTGAACTACGTGGTGAGAGCTAGAAAACCCACCCGCGGAGGGCGAGAAAGCGGAGAGCGCCGGTGGCTGCGCTCACGGCGACGACCGCGACTATCTGGACCAGAGCGGACGAGCCGGGGAACAGCACGTGCACCGCGGCGAGTGCGGCAGTACCGAGTGCCAACCCGACGAGCGCGAGGCCGCCTGCTTCCCACTGAGTCTGGAACCAGCCGACACGCTCCGCGGCGTGGAAGGTGTGGCGACGATGCAGTTCGTTGGCCAACACGGTGCTGGCGGCGATACCGACGATGTTGGCGACGAACGACCCGAACGTCGCGAGAGCCACGAACAGCGCGGCGTACAGGGCATTGCTGGACGCGCCGACGACAACGAATCTGACAAATTGCGCGGTGGCCGATTCACCGAGGAACCTGGCCTTGAGCCGCGGCCCGCAGGTATCGACTCCGGTATGCGTGTCGACCCTGCTGCTCATGAATCCATACAACCGCAGACCTACGACATTCGGTCCCGCACTATGGCCTATGTCACCGAAGAAGGGCCCGAATTACTTGGAACGGGTGTTCTTCTCCGCTTTGGCGCGCTTGCCACGCGTGAGATCGAAGTTGAACAGATCAGGCTTCACGGACGCCAGGAACAGCATCGCGCACCCGAAAACAACCAAGACGATCGTCAGAACGACCACGACGATTCCGATGAACGCGCCGATACTTTCCATAACTGCCTACCTCCCGTGTCGCCCCTTACCGTACTGGGCAGCCGAAGTGCGGGTCGAATCCACCCCGAATCGGACATCCGTGGCCGACGCTGTGCCACCCTCTCACCCTTCTCCACCCAGCTCGGCGGCTCGCGCGATGGCACGTCGAATCCGGAAGTACGTGCCGCAGCGGCACACGTTCTCGATGCGGTCGATGTCCTCGTCGGTCGGCTCGGGAGTACGACGAAGCAGAGCGACCGCGGCCATGATCTGCCCCGGCTGGCAGTAGCCGCACTGGGCTACGTCCTCGTCCAGCCAGGCCTGCTGAACCGGATGCAGGCGGTCGCCGTCGGCCAGACCTTCGATGGTGGTGACCTCGCGGCCCTCGGCCTCGGCCAGCGGCGTGACACACGGCAGGATCTCCTCGCCGTCGAGGTGGCTCGTGCACGCGTGGCACACCCCGATGCCGCACCCGTACTTCGGTCCCCTGATGCCCAGCTTGTCCCGCAGCGCCCACAGCAACGCAAGATCGCCCGGGGCATCGACGGACACCGGTCGACCGTTCACCACGAAGTCGGTCATGAGCGAGAGTCCGTCATACAGGTGCACCTTCCGTGGCAGCGGTAGTCATCGGGGGAACGGTTCGAAGTCGACGGCGAACCGCAGGGGAAACGACGTGATGTCACGTCCGGTGGCCTTCTCGTAGGCGTTCGCGACGGCCCCGACGGCGGGAGGCACCCCCAGCTCGCCTGCACCTCCCGGCTCGCCGCCACCGTCGACGACGACCACCTGAACGTCCAGCGGCGAATCTCGCTGCCTGGCGTAGTGGAACTGCGAGAAGCTGCCCTCCAACGGAAGCCCGGCCTCGATGTGCAGGCCCGCGGACAGTGTCGTCGAGATGGCGTCGGTGAGGCCACCGAGCATCTGCGCCTCCAATCCGAGCGGATTGATCACCGTACCCACGTCCACAGCGATCACCGCACGCCGGACGCGTGGCCGCTCCGGATCCACCGCATCGATCTCCACCACGACCGCCGCGCACGACCGGTACTCGGCATGGAACCCGATTCCCCGAGCCACTCCTGCGGGTAGTGGGTCACCCCACCCGCTGGAGGACGCGGCGGCGTCGAGCACCGCTCTGTGGCGTGGATCCTCGAGGTGTGCGCGACGGAACTCGACCGGGTCGATGCCCAGTCGCGCCGCGACCCGGTCGACGACGATTTCCGCGGCGCCTCGACTGGTGGCGGAGAACACCGATCGCCAACTGCCGGTGTTCATCGGCAGGTCCACTTCACGCAGTGACTCCTGCACCCCGCCGAATCGGTAGGGGGTGACCACGGTCCGCGCGTACACCGACCGTCCCGATCCACCGCTTCCGGCGGTCAACGCCTCACCGAACCCGTGCGAGAAGTCCGTTGCAACAGAAGCGATTCGATGATCGAACGACGATACCGTCCGACCGTCGGTGCGGACGGCGAACCTGTGATGGGATGCCGCACGGGCCCGGCCGTGACGCATGTCGTCGACCCTCGTCCACATCAACCGAACCGGCCTGCCCATGGCCTTCGAGATTCGAGCGGCCTCCAACGGCGCGTCGAAGAACAGTCTGCGACCGAACGATCCACCCCCGGAAACCACGTGCACGGTCACACTCGACACGGGCAGGCCGAGCGCGCGGGCGATGGTCTGCTTCGCGATGATCGGTGTCTGCATCGAGGCCCAGACCTCGGCCGAATCCGAACGCACATCTGCTACAGCAGAATTGGTTTCCATCGGCGCGTGCGACACGAACGCGAAATCGAAACGGGCCTCGAGATCACCTGCCGTGTCGAACGGTTCGACGGCGCCGTGCAGCCGAGCTCGGATGGACTCGTCGTTCTCGTCGTCGACGGTGCCTGCCGTCCACGTGACCTGCGCCGCCGCGGCAGCCTCGATGGCCTGGCCGAAGGTCTCGGCCATGATCGCGACACCTGTCGGGATCACGGCGACGTCGACCACACCGGGAAGGCCTCGCAGGCTCGCTTCGTCGACGCCGTCCACGCGGGCGCCGATCGTCGGGGGACGCTTGACGACAACGGGAAGTGCGCCCGGCACGTCGAGGTCGAGAGCGTACTCGTGCGCGCCCGTCACCATGGCGCGTGCATCGAGCCTGCCTGTCCCGGCGAGACTCTTCTGCGGCTTGGGCGGACCGGAGACGACACGCAGCAACGGGTCGGCGGCGGCCACGGCAACGGATCCGATCCCCATCGACCGACCGTCCCGAGCGGTGAGAACACCCTCGCGTAGCGAAATCGCGTCGGGAAGCACCGTCCACGCCGCCGCGGCCGCCGCGATCAGACGTGCCCGCACACCCGCTGCCGCATGACGCACCGGCCAGTACATCGAGCGGATCGAGTTGGAACTACCGGTCATCTGGCCGAACAGCAGTTCGGGACGGGCATCGGCAAGGGTCGCGCGCACGGCCGAAACGGGTACGTCGAGCTCGTCGGCGACGAGCATCGCCAGCGACGTCGTCAGACCCTGCCCCACCTCGGCGCGAGGAAGGACAAGACCGACGGTGCCGTCGGCGCGTACATCCAGAACGACCAGCAGATGCTCCGTCGGCTTGCCCGCCGCGATGAAGACGTCACCCAGATCCATGCTGTCACCGAGACCCGTCGCATCCTGGGCCGAGGCGGACGGCGACACCGCAACGGTGAGCGTCGGAGCGATGAGCAGAGTCGTCAGAAACGCTCGCCTACTCCACACCGACTCCCCCTTCTCGTCACGCATGCCTGAACGGTCACGCCGAAACGCGTGTTACCGCTTTGAGTTCCGCAGTCATGTCGCGGGAGCTGGGAAGGGACGACGGGTCGACCCACTGCGCGCTGTCCCAGAGCCCTGAACGCTGGAAAGCCTTGGGGCAGTGCGCGAATATCTCTTCTACCTCGACGACCACACCGAGCTTGGGCCGTGCCTCCTCGCCCTCGAGCAGGTCGAGGATCTCGGGCGCCACCGTCAGCGTGGCGCGGCCGTTGACCCGGAGTGTGTGCGATGCACCAGGCACCACGAACAGCATTCCGACGTGTGGGTTGGCGAGGACGTTGCGGAAGTTGTCCACTCGCCGGTTGCCCGGACGATCTCCGATCACGAACGTCCGGTCGTCGAGATGCAGCAGAGCGCCGCGCGCATCTCCCCGCGGACTGACGTCGCAGTTGCCGTCGGCATCCGACGTCGCGAAGAGCAGGAAGCGGGCGTCGTCCAGGAACGCTCGGACCCCGGGGGTGACCACGTGCCCGACCTTGGTTCGTACGAGTTCCGACGGCTCGCCGACGAGGTCTTCGAGATCCGGAACCGAGGCGATGGTGGCTGCGAACGCAGCGTCTCGAAGTGCCGACATGCAGTACAGGGTAGCGGGGGAATAGATCGTCTTCGTGGCCGTTACACTCGGCAGCAGTAGTTGACTAAGCAACTAAATCCAGCCGGCGGAAAACCAGCCGACTGCATCGTCGAGGAGCCCACCATGCCCGCTGTCACGGTCGACAACATCCTTGCCCTCCCCCGCATCCCCCTTCCCGACGCCACGGCGGTGGCCCGGCCGGTCAAGACCGTCACCACGGCGCCCACAGGGTTCGAGGGTGAAGGGTTCCCGGTTCGTCGGGCGTTCGCGGGTATCGACCTTTCTTCGCTCGATCCGTTCATTCACATGGACCAGATGGGCGAGGTGAATTACGCGCCCGGTGAGCCGAAGGGAACTCCGTGGCACCCGCACCGTGGTTTCGAGACGGTGACGTACATGATCGACGGGATCATGGAACACAAGGATTCCCACGGCGGTGGCGGAACCATCGGCGGCGGCGACACCCAGTGGATGACGGCCGGTGCGGGCATCCTGCACATCGAAGCGCCGCCGGAGCACCTGGTGATGTCCGGTGGACTGTTCCACGGGGTGCAGTTGTGGGTGAACCTTCCGCGAGCGAACAAACTGGCGACTCCGCGGTACCAGGACATCACGGGCAACAAGGTCGCACTGTTGTCCAGCAGTGACGGCGGAGCGCTGATCCGCGTGATCGCCGGTGACGTGGCAGGACACCCGGGTCCGGGATCGACGTACACCCCGATCGCGCTCACGCACATCACGGTCGCACCGGGCGCAGCACTGTCCCTCCCGTGGAACCCGGAGTTCAACGCACTGGCCTACGTGCTGGCCGGTTCGGGCACCGTCGGCGGGGACGGATCCGTCGGGAGTGCATCGGCAGGCAGGCCGATCCGCATGGGCCAGACCGCGCTGTTCGGCAGGGGCGACGTCATCGACCTCGCCGCCGATCCGCGTGGAGAGTCGATGGAGATCTTCGTGCTCGGCGGCAAGCCGATCCGTGAGCCCGTCGCGATGGCCGGACCGTTCGTCATGAACACCAAGTCCGAGGTCGTGCAGGCGTTCGAGGACTACCAGGCCGGGCGACTGGGCGCACCGACCGAGTAGGGATCGTCAGGTGCGGGCGGGCGGCGCCAGTCGTCGTACCGCCCGCATCGGGATCTCCAGCCAGGTAGGCCGGTTGCGCGCTTCGTACACCGCTTCGTAGGCGGCTTTGTCCAACTCGTACGCACCCAGCAGTGCCTCGGTGGCGCGCGGATCCTCCCCGGTCACCGAGGCATACCCCTCGCAGAACGCAGCGGAGTTCTGCTCCACCCACCTCGACGCAACTGCCTCGTCCAGCCCGGCTCCGTCCGGCCCGGCACCATCCACGAGCAGATGGTGTGCGGCGTAGTCGAAGGATCGCAGCATGCCCGCGACGTCCCGCAACGGACTGTCCGGCCGTCGACGTTCCTCCAGCGACTTGGACGGTTCCCCCTCGAAATCGATCAGCAGCCACGTCAGCGGTGTCCGCAGTACCTGACCGAGATGAAGGTCGCCGTGGATGCGTTGCACCGTCGTCTCACCCGAGCGAGCGCGAGCGATCAGTTCACGGGCTGCAGGCAGGCACTCGGCCAACTCCGGCACCACCAGCGCCGCCGCCTCGACCCGCTCGGTGATCTCCTGTACCACCTCGGCTGCCGGACGCCTCGACGTTCCCAACTCCGTCGCCAGATCCGCGTGGACGTGCGCAACGGCCTTGCCCAGTTCGAACGACTCCACCGCGAATCCGTCGGACTCGCCCGCGGCGATCAGATCCGCGACGGACGCAAGGGCAGTCGTCCACCCCTCGGCCGAGTCGACGACGAAATCCTGCGCCATCCCCAGCATCGACAGATCGCCGAACTCTTCCGTCTGAATCCACCCACGCAGCGGCGCGACGTTGCCGCAGCCGGCTTCCGCCAGCGCTCGATGCAGCTCGATATCGGGGTTCACACCCGGTGAAATACGACGAAAAAGCTTGAGCAGCAGCACTTCGCCGAGCACAACCGACGTATTGGACTGTTCTGCACCCAGTACTCGACCGGCCAACCCGGAATCCACCGAATCGTCGGCGAGCGTCTCGAATTCGATGCGCCCGATCGACGCCGAGTCCGCAAGCGCGTCACCGTACAGCGAGATGATCGCCGGATCCAGCAAACCGTCGTACACGACGACGTCGTAATCCGGAAGCGGAAGTTGCCAGGCAGCCACCTCGTCGGGGGCGCTGCTGCGAAACCCCAACGGAACCTGATACCGCTGCACCTGTGGACTCTGCGCGAGCGGAGCGTCGAGCCCGATGTCCACCAGCAGATGCTCGGCCGTCACGTCGGAACGGGCGCCGATGCGCACGCGTTCGACGATGTCGAGGGAAACGACCGGTGTGCCCTTCGCGGCGAACCAACGCTGCTGCGGAATCCAGGTGAGCAGTGCCGTCTCGAGATCCACCGTGGTCACGCCCGTCGACTCGATCATGAAAAGTGTGCCGCCTTCGCTCGGTATGCCCGAAGTTCGATGTGCCCCGCAGTCCGATGTGCACCGCAGTTCGATGTGCACCGCAGTTCGATGCACCCGAACCCTATCGACCCTTACCCAGCGTCGCATTCGCTCACACATGGCCCCTTTCGTCGCGCGAAAGTTATGCGAGGACAGTTCCGAGGTTCGAGCGCGCTCCGTAGAGTGGTCTCATGTCCGCTCCACGACGTAGTCCGCACCAACCCTCGATCCCGCACATCGACATCCATCGCGCCGGTGATCGCCTGAAAACCCGTGTGGCATGGCTGGACTCGAAACATTCCTTCTCCTTCGGCCAGCACTACGACCCGGACAACACCCACCACGGCCTGCTGCTCGTCAACAACGACGACATCGTCTCTCCCGGGCAAGGATTCGACAGCCACCCACACAAGGACATGGAGATCGTGACCTGGGTGACAAAAGGGTCACTGGTTCACCAGGATTCGATCGGACACTCCGGCGTCATCTATCCCGGTCTGGCGCAACGGATGAGCGCAGGCCGCGGCATCATGCATTCCGAGAAGAACGATTCCTGGCGCATCAGCGGTGACACCCACCAGGAGCCGGTCAGATTCGTCCAGATGTGGGTTGTTCCGGACACGCCCGGTCTCGATCCCGGTTACGAGCAACTCGAGGTGGACGACGAATTGTTACGCGGCGGATTGGTACCCGTCGCATCCGGAATGAAGAAGCACGACGGCCACGCCGCGATCAGAATCAATCAGAAGGCGGCAGCACTGCACGTCGCTCGCCTACAACCCGAACGGCCCATCACGCTCCCCGAAGCCCCGTTCCTCCACGTCTTCGTCGCACAGGGCACCGTGCAGGTCGAGGGAGTCGGGGAACTGTACGAAGGGGACGCCATACGGATGAGCGATTCCGGTGGGCAGCGCATCCAGTCGTACGAACACGCGGAAATCCTGGTCTGGGAAATGCACTCCCGCCTCGGCTTCTGACACGCTGCCTTCGACACCATTCACGCAACCACAACGGGGGGACACCACATGACCTATCCGCCACCTGGAGACCAGCAACCCGGCAATCAGCCATCGGGTGACTACCCGCGACCGCCCGGTGACTACCCGCGACCGCCCGGTGACTACCCGCGACCGCCCGGTGACTACCCGCCACCGCCCGGTGACTACCCGCCACCGCCCGGCAACTACCCACCACCGGCGAGCGGATATCCCCCGCCACCCGGCAACTACCCGACGGGTGAGTATCAGCCCGGTGGCTACCAGTCCGGGGGCTACCAGTCGGGTGGCTACCAGTCGGGTGGCTACCAGCAGCCCGGGCAGTACCCGCCGTCGACGCCGAAGAACACTCTGGGCACGGTGGCGCTCGTCGCGGCGATCATCGGCGTACTGACGTTCTGGTCGGTCGTCGGCGGGATCATTCTCGGCCTGCTTGCGGTGGCGTTGGGGTTCGTGGCGAGATCGCGAGTGAAGAAGGGCGCCGCGACCAACGGAACCGTGTCGTTGGTCGCGATCATTCTGGGTTTCGTCGCTGCAGCGCTGTCCGTTGCGCTGATCGCCTTCGGTGTCAGCTGGTTCAGCAACGTCGGCGGGCAGGAGTTCGTCGACTGCATGAACGACGCAGGCAGCAGCCAGTCCGCCCAGGACCAGTGCAGCGACAGATTCCAGCAGAACATCGAGGACCGATACCGCTAGCGAGTCCCTCCGCACGTCGGTTCCCCTGCCGGGTGCTCACGTGCGGAGGGAACCGATGTCCACGACCTGATTGCCGCCCCGATGCTTCGCCTCGTACATCGCGACGTCGGCCCGGCGCATCAACCCGGTGACGGTCCGAACCGGGTCGGATTCGGTGGGCCTGACATGTGCGAGCCCGACACTGACCGTCAGAGGGCATGCGTCCTGCGGTGAGTGCAGTCGACTGCGCAACCACTCGGCGATCGATCTGGCCTGTTCCAGACCCACCTTGGCGACCACGGCGAACTCCTCACCGCCGGTACGCGCAACGAGCAGATCGTCGACGCGGAGCCGCCGGGCGATGAGCTGCAACGCCACGTCGCCCGCCTGATGGCCGAACCGGTCGTTGATCGACTTGAACCGGTCGACGTCGATGACCATCACGGACACGTCGGGTGCAGCACCGAGGAACTGAGCGACCTTCTCGTCGAGCCCGCGCCGGTTCTGCAGCCCGGTCAACGGGTCGGTTCTGGCGCCGTCGGCGTCGATCCGAAGACTGAGCAACACCGACTGCAGAAACACCGGCGCCGCGAACATCACCGGCAGCAACACCACCAGCTGCGATACCGCCAGACCGTGGTCCAAGTGCGGGGTCGTCATGATCAGCACGAACATCAGCGCGACGGTGCACGCCGACCATCCGAGATGCATCAACAGCACCCGCGGACTGTGAAAGATCTGCACGTAGACACCGGTGGCGGCCAACAGCGCGCATCCGGGAAACGACATCTGGATCGAGCCGTAGGACAGCAACGCGAGAGTGGTCCCGACGTCGGCGTAGATCACGAACATCAGCGAGCGGTGCTCGTGCGGCCACGGCCCGCGAATCCAGAGCAGCCCCAAGGCGAAAGACGAGACGGTTCCACCGATGATCACGGCATCGGCCACCGTCGAGGTGGGAGGAACTGCAGTGAGGTACGTCGTGATGGCGGCGAGGCCGAAACACAAACAGCTCAAACCGACGCCCACCCGGTACGCAGTGAGTGCACCGTGCCCGTCGAAGTAATGGACCATCCAGTCGTAGCTGTAGGACTGACGCCACCATCTGCGCAGAAACGTCACCAGCACGTCTCCTTTGCGCCCGAATATGGAACCAACTCCGCGGTCCGGTTGCGAGAGATGGTAACCGCTCGGGCTCAACCACGAAGATCGCGGTGCTCGAAGGCGACGACCCCGGCCACGAGGCCGACTGCCGACACGGCAACGAGCCACACCAGTGGCACCACCTCGACGGCACCGCCGGGAAGATGCGGCAGGTGCGTGAACGGAGACAGATCGAGCACCAGCTGGGGAAGACCGACCACCGTTCCCACCTGCCCCAGCATCACGAACACAGCCAACAGACCCCAGACGGCCGCCGAGAACCGAGGGACGAACCCGAACAGAACGATGCCCGACGCCGTCAGGACCCACACTGCGGGCAGTTGGCTCACCGCCCCGGCGAGCACTCCCGGCAGCACCGACCGGACGTCGCCCACCGACATCCCGTACGGAACCCCTGCCGCGAAGCCGACGACCGTCATCGCGACGGCCGGGCCACCGAGCGCGAACACGAGTGTGCTCACCAGCCACCGAGTGCGCCCGACACTCCCGGCCAGTACCACCTCCGCGATCGACGACTCCTCGTCGGCGTGCACGCGCAACACCGACGAGATGGACATGGCCGCCGCACCGATTCCGAGGATGCTCAGGGCCGTCGCCAGGAACGAGTCGACCAGAGAGGACCCACCGAACTTGCTCAGCGCGTCGCCGATTGCCGCGCTTTCACCCAGCTGGCCCTGCACGCTGTCCGCGGCACTGCCCAGCACGGCCGCGATCACCGCGAGTCCGACGGTCCACGCCAGCAGGGTGCCGCGTTGCGCGCGCCACGCCAAGCCGAACACACCCTGCATCGACGTTGACGGCTTGCCGTCGCGCACCGCCACCAGACCGGCGCCCAGGTCACGCCGAAGTGCCAGCGCGAACGCGAGCCCGGCTGCGACCGTCGCCGCTGCAGCTGGAAGCACCAGTACCCACCACCGTTCGTCGGCGAACGGTCGTAGCTGTGACGACCACCCGATCGGCGACAGCCACGACAGCGTCCCGGAAGACCCTGAAGTTCCTGATGCTCCCGCATCACCGACGGCCCGCAGCACGAACGCCGCCGCCAGCACCGAGATCGCGTAACCGCGCGCCGCACGCGCGTTGGACCCGACCTGCGCGGCAACGGCAGCGACCCCGACGAACACGACGCCCACCGCGGCGATCGACAGCCCGAACGCGACGCTGCCGCCCACCGGGAATCCCGAGGCCGCGAGCGCTGTCGCGGCGATCGCCGCCGTCAGCACCACACCCGTCGTCGCCAAGGCCATCGCCGCGCACAGCCCGGCGCGTCGGCCGATCGCCGTCGAACCCACCAGCTCGGTGCGGCCTGTGTCTTCTTCCGCCCGGGTGTGCCGGACGACCGTCAGCAGCGCTGCGAGAGGGACGAGCGTCAACAGAATTCCGGAGCGCCAGGTCACCAGCGCGCCCAGATCGTCGCCGAAGATCGGTCCGACCAACGCCAGCTCGGC
Organism: Rhodococcus sp. RS1C4; assembly: GCF_002258225.1. NCBI lineage: Bacteria > Bacillati > Actinomycetota > Actinomycetes > Mycobacteriales > Nocardiaceae > Rhodococcus > Rhodococcus sp. RS1C4. The sequence goes on from NZ_NOXZ01000017.1 coordinate 84,646, forward strand.
GGGTGTGTGTGCGGTTGCCTCGTAGAACGCCTGCCGATCTGCCGCCGTCGGGTAGAGGCCTTCGAAACTGACGGCGTAGAGCAACGGCACCAAGCCGATGGCCAGCACCCACAGCGGCAGGATCACCCGGTCGCGTCGGGCGAACAACCGGAGCAGCGCCGCCGTCCCGTTCACGACTGCGCCGCGTAGTACTTCAGGAACAGGTCCTCCAGCGTGGGCGGCGAGCTGACGATGCTGGTGATCCCCAGCGCAGCCAGCCTCGTCATCAACTCCGGCAGTTCAGCGGACGGCACCCGGCAGGTCAGGCGGTGCCTGTCGACCTCGATCACCCCGGGCACACCGGCATTGGGCAGACCAGCATCGGGCAGGGTCTCGACGACGACGGTGACCGTCGTGTGCGTCAGATGCCTCATGTCCTTCAGCGATCCCGTGTCGACCGTTCTGCCCTCACGGATGATCGTCACTCGCTCGCACAGCTTCTCGACCTCCGACAGGATGTGCGAGGACAGCAGCACCGTCGCGCCGCGGGCCGACGCGTCGGCGACGCATTCGGCGAAGACCTGCTCCATGAGCGGGTCCAGACCGGATGTGGGCTCGTCGAGCAGAAGCAGTTCTGCGTTCGACGAGAACGCCGAGACGAGCGCGACCTTCTGGCGGTTTCCCTTGGAGTACGTGCGGGTCTTCTTCGTCGGATCGAGCGAGAACCGCTCCAGCAGGTCCGCACGTCGCCGTGGATCGAGGCCACCGCGCATCCGCGCGAGGACGTCGATCACCTCACCACCGGTCAACGACGGCCACAGCGTGACGTCCCCCGGAACGTATGCCAGGCGGCGATGCAACTCCACCGAGTCGGCCCAGGGGTCCTTCCCGAACACCGACACCTCCCCGGAGGTGGCACGAACGAGCCCCAGCAACACGCGGATGGTGGTCGATTTTCCCGCACCGTTCGGTCCGAGAAAGCCGTGCACTTCGCCCTGCTCGACACTCAGATCCAGGCCCGCCAGGGCGAGCGACGCGCCGAAGGTCTTCCGCAGTTCCCTGACGTGCACCACCATGGACGAGCTCCTGCCTCTGCAGTCACGACTCGAAGGCCACTTTCTGGCGATGAGTGTAAAGATGGAATGCATGACAGTTGTGGATTCTGGACAGGCGAACTCTGGTATCGACCTCAGCTACACGGACGCGGGCACTCGCGCGCAGGACGATCTGTTCGTTCACGTCAACGGCAAATGGCTGGACGAGTACGCCATTCCTGCGGACCGGGCCGTCGACGGCGCGTTTCGGACGCTGTACGACAAGGCGGAAGAGGACGTACGCACGATCATCCAGGAGAGCGCGGCGTCGCACCCCCCGGTCGGAACCGACGCACAGAAGATCGGTGACCTCTACTCGAGTTTCCTCGATGCCGACGCCGTCGAGGAAGCCGGCCTGACGCCCATCGCCGACGAGCTCGCTGCCGTCGCCGATGCGGGTGACCTGGTCACCCTCGCCGAGGTACTCGGTTCGTTGCAGCGCACCGGGATCGGCGGCGCCATCGGCCACTACGTCGACACCGACGCCAAGGATTCCTCCCGATACCTCGTGCATTTCTCGCAGTCCGGCATCGGTCTGCCCGACGAGTCGTACTACCGCGAGGAGGGGTACGCCGACATCCGCGACGCCTACGTCGCGCACATCGAGAAGATGTTCTCGATCGCCGGGCTCTCCTACGACGCCCGGAAGGTCGTCGACCTCGAGAAGAAGCTCGCCGCGGGCCACTGGGACGTCGTCGCGCGTCGTGACGCGGAGAAGAGCTACAACCTGGTCGACTTCGACACTCTCGTGAAGAACGAACCCGGATTCAACTGGACCGCATGGATTTCCGGACTCGGCGGTACCACGGAGCAGTTCGCCGAGATCGTCGTGCGGCAGCCTCCGTTCCTGTCCACGTTCACCGGACTGTGGGTGTCCGAGGACATCGAGGACTGGAAAGCGTGGCTCGCCTGGCGCATCGTGCACGGCCGTGCGCCGTACCTGACTGCCGCGCTGGTCGACGAGAACTTCGCGTTCTACGGAAAGAAGCTGAGCGGCACCGAGGAGAACCGGGAGCGCTGGAAGCGCGGTGTCTCGCTGGTGCAGGACCTGCTCGGCGAGTCCGTCGGCAAGCTCTACGTCGAGCGTCACTTCCCCGCGGATGCCAAGGCGCGCATGGAGGTTCTCGTCGCGAATCTGCGTGAGGCCTACCGTCGCAACATCACCGATCTCGAGTGGATGAGCCCGGAGACCAGGCAGAAGGCACTGGACAAGCTCGAGAAGTTCACCCCGAAGATCGGGTACCCGGATCGCTGGCGCGACTACTCCGCCGTGGAGATCGACGCGAGCGACCTGGTGGGCAACTACCGACGCGGATACGTCGCCGAATACCAACGTGATCTGGACAAGCTCGGCGGCGAGGTGGATCGCGACGAGTGGTTCATGACGCCGCAGACCGTGAACGCGTACTACAACCCCGGCCTCAACGAAATCGTCTTTCCCGCAGCGATTCTCCAGCCCCCGTTCTTCGACTCCGGTGCCGACGACGCCGCGAACTACGGTGGAATCGGAGCCGTCATCGGCCACGAGATCGGCCACGGTTTCGACGACCAGGGCGCCAAGTACGACGGCGACGGCAACCTCGTGGACTGGTGGACCGATTCGGACAGAACCGAATTCGGCAAGCGCACCACCGCACTGATCGACCAGTACAACCAGTTCGAACCGAAAGCGCTCCCCGGCCACAAGGTCAACGGCGAGTTCACGATCGGTGAGAACATCGGCGACCTCGGTGGCCTGTCCATCGCTGTCGCCGCGTACAAGATCGCGCTGGACGGCAAGGACGCTCCGGTGCTCGACGGGCTGACCGGTCTGCAGCGAGTGTTCTTCGGCTGGTCGCAGGTATGGCGAACGAAGGCACGCGACGAGGAGGCGATTCGCAGGCTTGCGGTCGATCCGCACTCGCCGCCCGAGTTCCGCTGCAACGGCGTAGTGCGCAATCTGGACAGTTTTCACGAAGCGTTCGATGTGAAGCCGGGCGATGCGTTGTACTTGGATCCACAGGAGCGGGTCAGGATCTGGTAACCACGTGAGTGGAAATGTAGTGCCTTCGGGTCGCTCCGCAGGCTCCGCTCCTGCCCCCTGGCCTACATTTCCACTCACAACGGAGGGGGACGACGTGAAGAACAGAATCAGGTGGATCGCAGCACACGGTCTCGTGCGGTACGGGGCCAAGAAGGCCGCCAAGGCCGGTGACCTGCAGGCCAAGCTGGTTGTCGATCCGGAGACCCGCGCGAATCCGCGGCAGGTGTTCGAGAAGATTCGCGCCACCGGTCCCCTCGTCAAGACGCGAATCTCCAACATCACGGTCACCCACCGCGTGGTCCACGACCTGCTGCGCTCGGACGATCTCCGAGTCACCGAGATCGGCGCCAGCCTGCCGAGTCCGCTTCGGTGGATCGAGAAGCGAACCAGGTCCAAGGCTCTTCATCCGCTGAAACCGCCCTCCCTGTTGTCGGTCGAACCGCCCGAGCACACCCGGTACCGAAAGCTCGTGACCTCGGTGTTCACCCCTCGTGCGGTCGCCCGTATGCGAGAGATGGTGCAGGAGAAGGCCGACAGTCTGCTCACCGAGCTCGCCGCGGCAGGTCCACAGGTGGACATCGTGCACGAGTACTGCGCGCAGCTGCCCGTCGCCGTCATCAGCACCATCCTCGGAGTCCCCGACGAGGACCGGCAACGGGTGCTCGAATTCGGGGAGATGGCCGCCCCGAGCCTGGACATCGGGTTGTCCTGGGAGCAGTTCAACCGCGTCGAGGACGGCCTGGCGCAGTTCGACGCCTGGCTTGCCGGGCACCTCGCGGAACTGCGCCGCAACCCCGGCGACGACCTGATGAGCCAGCTGATCAGGGCCGAGGAGGACGGCGTCGGACTCGACGACGAAGAACTGCGGGCAACGGCAGGCCTCGTACTCGCAGCGGGCTTCGAAACGACCGTGAACCTACTCGGCAGCGGGATCCGGCTCCTGCTCGACAACCCGGACCAACTCGAGATTCTGCGCAACGACCCGTCGCACTGGCCGACGGCCGTCGACGAGATGCTCCGGCTGGAATCCCCGGTGCAGCTCACCGCCCGCATGGCACGGCACGACGTGACGATCGAAGGCGTCCCCATCTCCGAAGGGTCGCTGGTGATTCTGGTCCTGGCCGGCGCCAACCGCGACCCCGATGTCTTCGACGACCCGTACCGCTTCGACGTCACCCGAGCCAACGCAGGTAAGCATCTGTCGTTCTCCGGCGGCAGGCACTACTGCCTCGGCGCGTCCTTGGCGAAGGCGGAAACCGAAGTCGGCCTGAAGACCCTCTTCGACAAATTCCCTCACCTGCGGCTGGCAGGTGAGGGAATTCGCCGCGACACCCGAGTCCTGCACGGCTGGGCGTCGCTGCCGGTGGATCTGGGGCAGCCCGCTACAGCCGATCACCCGTCGTAGCGGAGAAGAAGAACACCTCGTCGAGCTTCGGGACGAGCCGAACGGTCTCAGCCAACCCGACGGACAACCGGCGGTCGACGCGTACCGACACCCGGCCGGACTGCGTGCTCCAGTCCGAACCGAGCGGTGGAGCGCCGTACAGGAACGACTCGGCGCCCAGCTCCTCGATCAGTTCGACCGCCACCGCAACAGCCCCAACCCCCTTCCCGACGAGATCCCACGACTGCGCCGATGATCGTTCCCGCAAGCTCCACGACTGCGCCGATGATCGTTCCCGCAAGCTCCACGATTCCGGCCGGATTCCGACCGTCACGCGGGGATCCTGCGTGGGAGCAGGGATGCGCACGTCGCCGACAACGGCGGCGCCGTCGACGACCGGGGCGTCGATCAGGTTCATCCCGGGCGAGCCGATGAACGACGCGACGAACGTGTTGACGGGGTTGTCGTACAGCTCCCGCGGCGACGCGATCTGCTGCAACTTGCCTGCCTGCAGTACCGCGACTCGGTCACCCATCGTCATGGCCTCGACCTGATCGTGCGTCACGTACACCGTCGTGGTGCCGAGCCGCTTCTGCAATCCGGCGATCTGCGCCCGGGTACTGACGCGCAGTTTGGCGTCGAGGTTGGACAGCGGCTCGTCCATGCAGAACACCTTGGGCTGCCGGACGATCGCACGGCCCATCGCCACCCGCTGACGCTGACCACCCGACAGCTTGCCGGGTTTACGGTTCAGCAGGGGCTCGAGTTCCAGCATCTTCGCCGCGTCGAGCACACGAGCAGCTGTGTCCGCCTTGCTCATTCCCGCGTTGCGGAGCGCGAAACCCATGTTGTCCCCGACGGTCATGTTGGGGTACAGCGCGTAGTTCTGGAACACCATCGCCACGTCCCGCTCACGAGGAGCGAGCGACGTGACGTCGACGCCGCCGATGTCGATGTGGCCGCTCTCGACCGATTCCAGACCGGCCAGCATCCGCAGGCTCGTCGATTTGCCGCACCCCGACGGGCCGACGAGAACAATGAATTCACCGTCGGCGATATCGAGTTCGAGCGAGTCGACGGCCAGCGTGTCCGCCCCCGGGTAGCGGTGCGATACGCCCGCGTAGTGAACCCCTGCCATTACGACGGGAGGTTCGGGGTGATCTGGCGGTCGATGATCTGCTGCAGCTGATCCTGAACACCAGCGAACGTCGTTGCGACATCGGCATTCTGCAGTGCGATCTGCTCGAGGCCCGTACCGATGATCTTGTCACCACCGGGAACGAAGACACGTGCGTAGTCCTGCGACCGCGTCCGAGCGAGCTGGTCGACGGCCGTCTTGGCGTTCGGGTTGGCGGCGAGGAACTCGATCTCGCTCGGATCCTCCTGCGCGGACTTACGGACCGGCATGTACCCGGTGTTCTGCGAGAAGTACGACGTACTCGCTGCATTGGTGAAGAAGTCGATGAACTTCAGCGCATTGACCTTGCGCTCCTCCGAGATCTTCGACGGGATGGCGAGGCCGGCTCCACCCGTCGGGCAGCCCGGTTGTCCGTCGGCTGCAGGCAGGAATGCCGTGCCGAAGTCGAACGCCGCGTTCTGGGTGATGCCGGACAGGTCGCCGGTGGACGCGATCGTCGACGCGATGATTCCCGCACCGAAGTCGTTGGCGATGTCGTTGGAGACGGCCGCGTACTTCTTGGTGTGGATCATGTCCTTGAGGAACTGGCCGGCGGCGATGGTGTTGGGGTCGTCGAACTTCAGGGTGAAGCCGTCGGAGTACGCACCGCCGAACGTCCAGATGGGGCCCTCGAATGTCCACCCCAGGTAGTCCACCGCATTGCCCCAGCCGTGGGCCAGCTTGCCACCCCCGACGACGGCTTGGATGCGCGGGCCCCACTCGTCGAATTCCTGCCAGCTGGCCGGTCCGCGATCCGGAAGTCCCGCCTGCGCCCAGACATCCTTGTTGTAGTAGAACAGCGGGGTCGAGCGTGCGTACGGCAGCGCCCAGTGGTTGCCGTTCCAGTTGTAGTCCGCAAGAAGGGAATCGACGTAGTCGCTGGAATCCACACCCGCGGCGGAGAAGTGCTGATCGAGCGGCTCGATGGCGCCGGTGAGCGCGAAGTTGAACCACCACACGTCGGAGAGGACCACCACGTCGGGGACGTCGTTGCCGGACAGCGAGGCGTTGAACTTCTGCGCCACTTCCTCGTAGTTCTTGCCACCATCGATGAGATTGACCGTCAGACCGGGGTTCTCGGCCTGGAAGCGGGAGATGAGCTCGCGCTCGAACTCCTGCGACTTGCCGGGGTGGCTGGACCAGAAGTTGATGGTGTTCGCGTCGCCCGAACCTTCGGATCCGGACGAGCTGGTTCCCGGGCTGCTGCACGCAGCCAGGGCGGCGGCAGCAGCCGCTGCACCGGTGAGCGTGAGGAATCCGCGGCGATTGATGTTGGCCATGTGTTTCTTTCTCCTGAAGAGGTAGAGCGAATCAACCTTTGACCGCACCGGAGGTGAGGCCTTTGATCATGTGGCGTTGCAGGGCAAGGAAAACGACGAGAATCGGAAGGATGGTCAGGATGGTCGCCGCCATCACTGCGCCCCAGTTCGTGTATCCCTCACTGTTCTGCAGAAGCGTCAGGCCCACCGGTAGCGGTGCGACGGACGAATCGTCGGACATCAGGAACGGCCAGAGGTACTCGTTCCACTCGTTCACGATCGTGATGATCGCGAACGCCACCATGGTCGGTCCGGACAGTGGGAGCACCACCCGGAACAGCAGCCGGAAAGGGCCTGCTCCGTCCATTCGTGCCGCTTCGATGATCTCGGCGGGCAGCGACAGAAAGTGATTGCGCATCAGGAAGGTCCCGAAGGCGACGCCGGCAAGGGGAACGATGATGCCCTGGAATGTGTTTCGCCATCCCAACTCGGAGATCAGCGAGTAGTTGGAGATGACGGTGATCTGATTGGGCACCATGAGGGCGGCGATGATCACCAGGAACACGATGTTCTTGCCAGGGAATCGCAGGAACACCAAGCCGTATGCACTGAGAACGCCGAGAACGAACTTGATCGATGCCACGACACTGGTGATGATCACCGAATTGCGCAGGTACGTGAAGAACGGAACCTCCGTCGTCGCCTCGGTGTAGTTCTCCGGCCGGAAGGAACCCGGCCACCAGGTGACGGGTTGGACGTAGATGTCGCCGCGTTCCTTGAACGAGGTGACGAGGATCCAGAACAGCGGTAGCCCGATCATCAACAGCACGAGAACCATTGCAATGTAACCGAACACCGTCGACAGGCTGCGCTGCCGCTGCGGATCCTTCGGTGCACTACGAGGCGCCTGGGAGGTGTCGGGTTTCGATGTCACGGTCATCGCTGATCGTCTCGATCCATGATGCGAACCTGCACGAGCGTGACGATCAGGAGGATCACGAACATGATCGTCGCGACCGTCGCACCGTAACCCGCTCGGAAGTTGCGGAAAGTCTCCTCGTACACCTGGAAGACCATCGTCGTGGTGCCGTTGCCGAGCGGCCCACCTCGGGTCATGACGTTGATGATGTCGAAGACCTGCAGCGAGTTCAGGAGCACGGTGATGGACAGGAAGAACGTCGTCGGACGCAGTTGCGGCAGCAGAACTTTGCGAAACGTCGTCCACTTCGACGCGCGGTCGATCTCGGCGGCCTCCATCAACTCCTTGCGTGTCCCCTGCAGCGCGGCGAGGTAGATGACGAAGGTGTAGCCGAGGTTCTTCCACAGGTAGGTCACCGTGATCATGAACAGTGCCCACGTGGGGTCCTGATAGAAGTCCGGTGACGAGAATCCGATGCGCTGCAGCAGATCCTGCACCAGGCCGAAGTTGGGGTCGAACACGAACTGGAAGGCGATACCGATCGCCGCGCCGGAGATCACGAACGGCGCGAACACGGCAGACCGAACGAAATTGCGGCCCCGTAGCTTTCGGTCCAGAAGTATGGCCAGCACCAGGCCGAGTACCAGTGAACCGACGACGGCGGCAATGGTGAAGATGACGGTGTTGGACACGATGGTCCACGTGTCGTCCCGCGAGAACCATTCTCGATAGTTCGCGAATCCGATGAACGTCGACGTAGGCGAGGACAGATTCCAGTCGTAGAAGCTGAACTGGAAATTCTCGACGAGCGGCCGGTAGGTGAACACCACCAGCAGGGCCAGGTTGGGCCCCAGAAGAATCAGGAAGAGTGCGTAATCACTCCACGGTCTGCCGAAGAACGATTTTCGGCGTGCTGTGGGCAGCACTCGTTCCGTTGTAGTACTCACTGCGGGGACTGTGCTCACCTACCGAGAACGGTTGGTGAACGAATCCCTAACTCAGTCGGTCGTCGAAAAGAAAACAACCCACTGTGGGGGGCTAGCGGTTCCAGTCCCCCAGGCCGTCGGAGCCACTGAGGGTGCCGCCTGCCGTACCGGTGACGACGACGGGGTCACCCTTCTGCGAGTTCTCGAAGAACCACTTGCCGTCCTCGGTGCTGACGTTGAGGCAGCCGTGGCTGACGTTCTCGTAGCCCTGGGAATCCACCGACCACGGCGCTGCGTGGACGAAGATGCCGCTGTACGAGATACGTGTGGCGTACTCGACGTAGGTGCGGTATCCCTCGGGGGAATCCACCGGCACTCCGTAGGTCGAGGAGTCCATGTACATCTCGCGGACACGTTCGCCGACGATGTAGGTGCCGTTCGGTGTCTCGTGACCGGGCTTGCCGAACGAGGTGGGCATGGTCCTGACGACCTCACCGTTGCGGGTGACGGTGATGGTCTTGGTGGCGTCGTCGGCCGTGGTGATCACCGAGTCGCCGGTGGAGAAGTCCGCGCGTGAACCGCCGGCCTCGACGGTCACCTGGGTGTGCGCCGGGTAGAACTCGTTGGGCAACCACCGCACCTGGGTGTCGTTGATCCAGTAGAAGTGCCCGTCGACGGATGGGCTCGTGGTGACCCGAATGGCGGCCTCGGCGGCGCCGCGGTCCGCAATGGCCTCGTTGAACCGAATGGCGATGGGCTGCGCGACTCCGACGACCTCGCCATTGGGCGTGATCGACGGATCGGAGAAGTTGGCGGGCGCGAGGCGCTGGATCTGCGGTTCAGGAACAACAGGAAGAACCTGATCGGATGATCCGACGCCGGGGATTTCGGGGCCGCCGGGCCACAACGGCGCTGCGGTGGCGGGCGATACCAGGGTGGCCGCACCGACGGCCGCGATCACCGCTGTCAGAGAGATGCGTGTGACAGTCCGACGAAATGCCATGAGTATTCCGATCCATCCTTCTGTGCTGTGCAGGCTTCTGCTGGGCGCCCGTGCTGTGCCGGCGCGCGACGTCCTCGCCGCAATTAACACACACCCGTACCACCGAGTGCCAATCGTCGCGGTGACTGCACGGTCATTCTGCAGGCTGACCGAGGAGTCCCGCTTTCTTCGCCGCCGACCGTACTTGAAATGCAGATACGACGAACAGGACGCCGAACAGTACCGCGAATACGCCGATCAACCACACAATGCTCAGAATGCCGCTGACCGGGGAGAACACCAGTACGAGGCCGAACAGGAGCTCGACGATGCCGGCGAACAGAAGCATTCCCCAGTGAGATGCGCCCGGCGATGTGCCTGCGACCTTTCGCAGGCGGATGGATCCGGCTATTTCGAGAATTCCACCCATGATCGCCCAGATACCGATGACGAAAACAGCGGCGAGTGCGGTGATGCCCGGCCAGACGAACGCCACGATTCCGGCGACGAGCGAGACGACGCCGCCGAGCAGCCACCACACCCATCCGGATTCGACGCGGCGCGACTGGACGGCTCGGATGATCGCGGAGATGCCGTCGACGATCGCGTAGGCACCGAAGACGACGACGAGTGCCCAGACGGTGACGCCGGGCCACACGAGGGCCACGATGCCGAAGATCACGGCGACGATGCCCCTGAGCAGCACCGCCCACCACAGGTCCTTGCCGATCCTCAGCAACGCATCGGCCCCGTCGCGTTCAGAGAATTCGTAGCGTCCCGAAGGCTCGGTGGTCACGTCGGTTCTCCCTCGTTCATCGCAGTAAATAGCGGTTGTCGACGCCTCACGGCATCGAGGTCCAGGTGGTGGACCCGTCGGAAACACAGATTTGGCCGGTGCTGAGGTTGACGGCGAATCCGGCGCCCGCCTGGCAGCTGACGCCTTCGGCAACTGTTCCGACGAACGTCTGTCCCCTCGTCAGCGACAACGCAAACGCGAGAGCGCCTGGATCGGGAGAGACGATCGACACGGAGTCCCCGCCGATCGACACGGCGCCGACGGTGCCCGCCGTCGTTTCCGCGGCGGCCACCCCACCGGACCGGGCGACGGACAGCGCGGATCCGCCCGCGTCGGCGCGGGCGAAGGACACTGCGTCGAGTGCGTGTGCGAGAGCGCGGGAGAACTCGTCGACGGTCGATCCGCACGCAGCGGTGCCGTCCACGACGACGGTGTCGACGCCGGGCCGCGCTGTGCACGACAACTCGGCGGCCGACGCGTGCGACGGCGACACGAGAGCCACCGCTGCTCCAGCGAGTACGCAGCCCGTGAGCAGCGCTGTCGATCGATATCGCCCGTATCCGCCGAACCCTGCCACCGGAGCACCTTTCTGTGAGCGTGATCGGAGATCGTATGTTTGGATTGTGCCACTACGGGGGACCATCTAGCGGGTCTATCCGACCCGTCAGTTCTCCGTCGAGCCACCGGCGGCTCACACAATGCCGCCTCCGACGCCTGTACGAATCGTTGCCCCTGGTCACCGCGGCCCGGGGCCTGTTCTCTCGTATGGGGACGGAACGGCTTCCGCGGATGGGGGTCGAAGTGTTCGACAAGCAAGCGCCGATCGAGCGCGCTGTGGTGGTTGTGCCGGTTCACAACGAGGAAGCACTTCTGGACTCGTGCCTGTCTGCGCTGGTCAGGTCGTGTGAGCAGGTCGACATCGACGTCGACCTCGTCGTGGTTCTCGATTCCTGCACCGACACGTCCGCCGATATCGCCGCGACGTGGGCCGACAAGGTCGACGCGACCGTCCTCACCGTCGCGCGACGCAACGTCGGAGCAGCCCGCGCAGCCGGTTTCCTGTCGGCCACCGGACCAGCAGGCCGAGCACAGGACAACACCTGGTTCGCGACGACCGACGCCGACAGCACCGTCGGACTGGAGTGGATCTCATCGCACCTCGCTCACGCAGCGCAGGGTGCGCACGCCGTGGCGGGGACCGTCGTCACCGAGCTGGATTCGCCCGCGTTGACTCTGGTGTACGACGCCGGCTACCGCCACACGTCCGGCCATCGCCACGTGCACGGCACCAATCTCGGACTGCGCGCGGATTTGTACTGGACCGTCGGCGGATTCGGCGCACTGACCACCGGCGAGGACGTCGACCTGATGGCTCGGGTCGAACGCGCGGGCGTACCGGTTCTGTACTCGTGCGATTCGCCCGTGCTGACGTCGTCGAGGCGCTCCGGCCGGGCACCCGACGGGTTTGCCGCTCACCTGCAGGATCTCGAATTGGCCATCGCCCGATGACGGTCGACGGTAGCTCGCTCGTCGAGCGTCTCAAGCGATTCGTCGCCGACGAGGCACCTGGAATGCCGCTCCCCGGTTCGGGTTTCACCGACACTCGCTGGTTGACGCTCGCCGGGCTCGGCCGCGAGGACACGGTTCTCGGGCGTCTGGCCGAGGGCCACGCCGACGCAGTGGCCATTCTCGCCGAACTGGGCGGCCCTGCTCCGAGCCGCGGGCAGATCTGGGGTGTCTGGGCGGCGGAACCACCGTCGCCGGTGCTCGAGGCGGCGCAGGGCAAGAACGGGTGGAAGCTCACCGGCGTCAAACCGTGGTGCTCGGGCGCTCATATCGTCACGAATGCCCTCGTCACCGCCCGCGTCGGAGATCGATCGCGGTTGTTCGCGGTCGACATGACCCAGGACTGGTGCTCGCCGATTCCCAACACGTGGCACGCCGTCGGGATGTCTCGAAGCGATTCCGGGACAGTGCGTTTCGACGGTGCGCACGCCGTTCCCGTCGGCGAAGTCGGGTCGTATGTCGAACGCCCGGGCTTCTGGCACGGTGGGCTCGGCGTGGCAGCGGTGTGGTTCGGCAGTGCCTGCGCTGTCGCCGACACGTTGCACGCGGCAGCGCAGTCGAGCTCCGATCCGCACACCATGGCTCATCTCGGCGCCGTGGCGGCATCGCTCGGTGCCGCGTCGGCCGCGTTGACCACCGCCGCTGCGGAGATCGACGCCGATCCGACCGACTCCGAGGCCCGCGGCAGCACCAGGGCACGGACCGTCCGCGCGATCGTCGAGAGCGCCGCTACCGACACCATCGACCGCGTGGGCCGCGCGCTGGGCGCCGCCCCGCTGTGCGCGAACGGTGAGCATGCACGCCGCGTCGCCGATCTGACCGTTTTTCTACGCCAGAGCCATGCCGAGCGCGATCTCGCAGCGCTGGGCCAGGAGATCGCGAAGGAAGAGTCGCCATGGTAGCCGCCGCCGAACACACCGACACGCAGGAAACCAGAACGTTCGACACCGTCGACCCGGGCACACCGCTCGAGGTGTGGCAGCAGTGGACACCGTCGTTCCCGCCACTCGATCTCGGTCGATGCCGCGAGATGATCGTCGTCGCGCCCCATCCCGACGACGAAGTGCTCGGTGTCGGTGGCCTGATGTCGCTCGCCGCCGCGTCGGGCATCCGGGTGTCCGTCGTGGCCGTCACCGACGGCGGCGCGTCGCATCCCGGGTCTCCGACGATGTCCGAGGCGCAACTGATCGACGAGCGGCCGCGTGAAGCGAGGCGCGCTCTGACCGAACTCGGTCTCGACGTCGACCCGATCCGGCTCGGCTTTCCCGACGGCGACGTCGCCGCGCACGAGGACGAGCTCGCGCGGGCGCTCACCGAGCTGTTGTCCGGTGGACAGGGCACCTGGTGCCTGACGCCGTGGCGCGGCGATCGTCATCCCGATCACGAAGCGACGGCGCGGGCATGCCTGACGGCGTCGAGACGCGTCGGGATCGCGGTGCTCGAGTACCCGGTGTGGATGTGGCACTGGGCGTGGCCGGATCATCCCGAGGTTCCCTGGGGTCGCGCGCTGGGGATCACTCTGGACGATCGCACTGCCCAGGCGAAAAAAGCCGCGGCACACCGGTTCACGTCTCAGATCCAGGATCTGTCGGACGATCCCGCCGACCGGGCGGTACTTCCGCCGCACATTCTGGCGCGTTTGCTTCGATCCGAGGAGGTGGTGTTCGCATGACGGACGGCACTCTGCAGAAGGACTATTTCGACGACGTCTACGACGGCAACGTCGATCCGTTCCGGCTGGGCGACAACTGGTACGAGGAGCGAAAATACGCTCTGACGTTGGCTGCGCTGACCGAACCGCGATATCGCCGCGCGCTCGAACCGGGCTGTTCCGTCGGAATACTGACCGAGAAGCTGTCCAGCCGCTGCGACGACCTGACGTCCACCGACATCGTCGCCTCGGCGCTGGAGACCACCAGGGCTCGTCTCGACGCGCGCACCGGCGAGTCCAGCGGCCGGGTGCAGCTGCGCGAATGGTCGCTCACGGACTCGTGGGACGAGTTCGACGAGATCGGCCCGTTCGATCTGATCGTGCTCAGCGAGGTCGGGTACTACCTCGGCCCTGCTGACCTACGCGCTGCCCTGGGCCAGGCAGTGGCGCATCTCGAGCCGGGAGGCACGCTCCTCGCGGTGCACTGGCGACACCTCGTCGCAGACTATCCACAGACCGGTGACCAGGTGCACGACGCCATCGGGGCCACCGACGGACTGGTCCGTATGGGCGGTTACGTCGACGAAGATGTGATACTCGAAGTGTTCGCTGCGGAGTCGTCCGCACGGAGCGAGTCGGCGGAGCCGACCGGAAGACCGGAATCGGTCGCACGACGTGAGGGTTTGATATGAGTGAGACTGAGATGAGCGACAGAATGACCAGCGGTGAGACCGCGACGCGCGCCTATCGCGGCGGCGCACTCGAGGATCTGCTCGGACCGGACAGTCTGCACACCGACTTCGCCCCCATCGTCGACCTGATGACCCGTGAGGTGATCGGTTACGAAGCCATCGTCATGGGACCCGAGGATTCGGCGTTCCGCGAGCCTGCGGCCCTCGCGTCCGCGGCGCGGGCGATGGACATGACCGTCGACCTCGACCTCGTTCGCTGGGCCGGCGCCGTCGAGGGTGCCGCACGCCTCGATTCGCTTCAGGGACTGCCGCTGTTCATCGCCATCGACCCGGACACACTGCCGTACCTCCCCGACCGCGGAGACGTCGACGCAGGTTCCGCCGTCCTGCAGCTGGACGAGACCTCACTCATTCGTCGACCCGCGCAGTTGCTGCGCGCGGTAGCGGACGTCCGCAAGCTCGGATGGGCAATCGCCGTCGACCATGTCGGTGTGAAGCCGGAATCGCTGGCACTGCTGCCGCTCCTCGAACCCGACGTGGTCAAACTCGATCGCAGCTTGATCACCCAACGTCCGAGCCGGTTCACCGCCCGCGTCGTCAACGCCGTCGCCGCGTACACCGAACGCACGGGCGCGATCGTCATGGCGGAAGGAATCGACACCGAGGACGCCGTCGGGACCGCCATCGCGCTGGGCGCACGCGTCGGGCAGGGCCGGTTCTTCACCGAGCAGAACCCCGTTCCGGTGGAACCGTCGAAGCGACTGTCACCGTTGGATTTCCGCACGTCACCCGAGCGCGGCTCGCTTCCACGTTCCTCGCCGTACCAACTGGCCGCGGCGGGACGCGATTCCAAGCCGTCGACCAAGCGTCTTCTGGTGGAGGTCAGCAAGGGGCTGGAGTCCATTGCCGGCCAGAGCCTGCAGACCGCCGTCATCCTCGGCTCGTTCGAGAGCCGGGAACATTTCACGCCGCTGACCGCACGTCGCTGGGAGGTCATGGCGACGAGGGCAGCCCTCGTCGGCGCACTCGCCGCGGGCATCGATCCCGAGCCCGCGCCGCGCGTGCGCGGAGCGGACCTCGACCCCGACGACCCGGTACGGCTCGAATGGGTGGTGGTGGTGCTGTCGCCGCACTTCTCGGCGGTACTGGCGGCCAAGGACATGGGAGATACCGGACCGGACATGAACCGGCGGTTCTCCTACGTCCTCAGCCACGACCCGCAGCTGACGGTCGACTGCGCGCGAAGTCTGCTGCTGCGGCTTCCGGTGGAACGTACCGGGCTCTGACCGATACCGATCAGTCTTCGGCCTTCTTCTTCGCTCCTGGCTCCACGGCCCTCTTCCGGGTCGTTCCTGCAGGCTCCACGGCCCTCTTCCTGGTCGTTCCTGCAGGCTCCACTCCGGCGTAGCTCTCGGCGTCGGCGACGACCTTGCCCGCCAGTTCGGCCAGACGCGTGTTGGTCTCCTGCGAGAGCCTGGAGAGCAGCGCGAACGCCTCCTGAGCACCCAACTTGTAGCGCTCCATCAGCATGCCCTTGGCCTGGCCGATGATGTCGCGTGAGGTCAGCGCGGCACGAATCTGCTGTTCCTCCTTGGCGCTGGAGAACGCGATGGCAGCGTGCGCGGCGAACAGCGAGCCGATCGACTCGGCGTCCTCCCCGAACGCGTCGTGACGGGTGGAGTGCAGGTTGAGCGCACCGAAGTTGTAGCCCTCGACGTACAGCTGGAAGCAGATCATGCTGCGCACTCCCAGCGCCGACGCGGCGGCAGCGAACCGTGGCCAGCGTCGGTCGGAATCCATGTCGTCGATCCGGATGGTCCGCTGCTCGACGGCCGACTCCAGGCACGGCCCTTCACCGATCTGCTGCTGAATTGCGTCGCACTGACCGGCGAGGTCACCGGTCAGTGCGGCGCTGTGGACGAATTTGCCGCGGAGCACCGTCGTGATGCTCGCTGCTTCGGCGGCCGGGACGTTCATGACGGCCGATTCGGTGATGGCCGCCAGTGTCCGGTCGGGGTCTCCGTGCTCGCGGCGAAGTTCCCTGGCCACCGCCGCCAGGCGCTGACTCAGATCGAAGTCGGCTCCGGTCGTCGTGGTGACGTCCGCGCCGAGAACCTGCTCACTGATGAGAACCACCTCCGCCGAGATTTTACGACTCAGAGTTCGCTGGGCGCGATGAGCTGGTGCACGTATCGCATTTTGTCCAGCACTGTGGGCGGCAACACGAACGGGTACAGATCCTGGTGGCCCATCGAGCGGTTGATCTGGTTGAGCGCCCAGGACAGCGGTAGCCACCACTCCACGATCTGGTCGAAACCGACGTCGCCCGGTAGTGGGCTGTCCAGCGTCGATCCGGCCGGGGCCATACCGAAGGCTGCCGCGGTGTCGAGCGTGTCACGAATGTGCAGGTAGTGGGCGAACGTCTCGGCCCAGTCCTCCGCCGGGTGCATCGTCGCGTAGGACGAGACGTAATCGTCCTCCCAGTTCTCCGGCGCACCCTCGTTGTAGTGCCGGTCCAGGGCGGCCTGATAGTCGGTGTCCGGGTCGCCGAACAGTTCCTCGAACCGCGGTCGGTGTTCGCCCGTTCCGACGAGGACCATCTGGAAGTAATGGCCGATCTCGTGCCGGAAGTGTCCGACGAGAGTGCGGTACGGCTCGGACATCGACACTCGGAGCTGTTCGCGGTGGACGTCGTCGCCCTCGGCCAGGTCGAGCGTCACCAGTCCGTTGGCGTGGCCGGTCATCACCTGCGTGTTGGCGCTCGACAGCAGGTCGAAGGCGAGACCGGTCTCCGGGTCCTTGTCACGCCCGTCGATCGGGAGACCCAGCTCGGTGAGCTCGAGGATGACCCGACGCTTGTTCGTCTCCGCGTCGGCGTAGGCGACCATCGCGTCGACGTCGTCGTCCGCGGGGCGCGTCCTGGTGAGTCGGCACGAGAAGCAGAGTTCCTCGCCGGTCGAGGTGTCGACGAGCCAGTTGCACCTGGCCGTGCTCAGGTTGGCGCACACCTTCCAGGTGACATCGACATCGCTGCCGGGTGTGGTGATGTCGATCTCGGCGGCGCCGTCACCGTCCGTGTCAGGGAGCGGCAGCAGGGCGCGGGTGGGAAGGTGGAATCCCAGCGCACTGTGGCAGCTGAGGCACAGCGAATTCTCGAACGAGAGTTTCTGACCGCATTTGCGGCAGATCAAAGCACGCATGATCCCGACTTTCATTGCTCAGGTGCCTTGGTCGACTTCAGGCCCACCAATGCTCGACTGCGAATATGACGGTTTCCCGTCGGTTTCGGTACGTCGGAGATAACAGAGTAGTCACGATACGGTCACGAGGTGCCGTAACGGTGGAAGCTTTCCTACCGTCGGCGCGTTGCGTGGTGTGCGCAGCGACCGAACACACGCTGCGGAGAGTCAGGTCCACCAGCTGGACCACCGATCGAGGGGATTTCTTCAACCGATGAGCACGCTTGCAATCCCCGGACCCCGCGCCTGATGGCCGACATGACACCGACCGTCTCACCCGTGCGACGGTTGGCCCAGCGCATCACCGACTCCCTCGGCCCGGGACAGGGTGCCGCAACTCGCGGTGCAGGGGGTAGCGAGACCCTTGCCGCGGGTTTCCTTCTCGGGGCGACCCTACTCGCACTCCTGTGGGCCAACTCGCCTTTCGGCGACACCTATCAGAGCTTCTGGCACACCGAACTCTCGATCACCGTGGGTGGCCACGGCATCTCGCTCGACCTCGCGCACTGGGTCAACGACGGCTTGATGGCGTTGTTCTTCTTCGTCGTCGGCCTGGAGGTCAAACGCGAATTCGCGATGGGCGAGCTCACCGATCGCTCACGCGCGAGCATCCCGATCGTCGCGGCGCTCGCGGGTCTCGCCATCCCCGCTGTTCTGTTCCTGATCCTCAATCCATCCGGTGAGGCCGCAGGCGCCTGGGGCGTCGTCATCTCCACCGACACCGCGTTCGTTCTCGGCGCACTGGCGGTCATCGGACCGAAGAAGGCCGCCCGTCTACGCATCTTCCTGCTGACGCTCGCCGTCGCCGACGACGTCGGCGCGCTCGCCATCATCGCGTTCTTCTACACCGACAAGGTCGAGATCGTTCCGTTGATTCTGGCGTTCGTCGGTCTGGCCGCGATCGCGCTGCTCCGACGCATGCAGGTGTGGCGCGGGATCGGTTATCTGGTCGTCGCACTGGCCACCTGGGTGGCCTTCCACGAGTCGGGCGTGCACGCCACTCTCGCCGGCGTCATGATCGCACTCATCCTGCCGGTCTACCCGCCGAGGCGCAGCGAAGTGGAACGCGCAGCCGACCTCACCCGAGCGTTCCGCCAGTCACCCAATCCCGAGTACGCCCGCGCCGCGAGGCTGGGCCTGGACCAGGCCGTGTCCGTCAACGAGCGTCTGATGCGGTTGTATCAGCCCTACACCGCGTTCCTGATCGTGCCGATCTTCGCGCTCGCCAATGCGGGCGTCGTCCTCAGCGGCGAGACCCTGCGTGCCGCCGCCACGTCGCCGTTGACGTGGGGCATCGTCGTCGGACTCGTCGTCGGCAAGCTCATCGGAATCACCGGTGCAGCAGCCGTTTTCGCCAGGATGAAGCCGTCGGCGCTGGCGCCCGGTCTGACGATCTCGCACATCGCGGGCGGTGCTGCACTGTCCGGAATCGGATTCACGATCTCGCTGTTCATCGTCGACCTCGCCCTCGACGACGAATTCCTCGCCGACCAGGCGCGCGTCGGCGTGCTGGCCGCGTCCGTGGTGGCGGCGCTGCTCGGCTGGCTGCTGTTCCGTATCGACGCGCGCATCCATCCGCCCAAGCAGGAGGTGTCGCATCGGATCCTGCGACCGGTGAACGCCAAGCGCGATCACATCCGTGGTCCCGTCGATGCACCCTTGACCATCGTCGAGTACGGCGATTTCGAATGCCCGTTCTGCAGCAAGGCAACCGGAAGCATCAAGGAGGTCCGAGCCTACTTCGGTGACGACGTCCGATACATCTTCCGGCACTTGCCCCTCGACGATTACCACCCGCACGCGCGCTACGCAGCCCACGCCAGCGAAGCCGCGTCGGCGCAGGGGAAGTTCTGGGAGATGGCGGACGTCCTGTTCGCGAACAGCGACGCACTCACTCCCGACGACATCGACGACTACGCCGAGGATCTCGGTCTCGACATGGACCGGTTCTCCGAGGACCTACGTACCGGCGATTACGTGGTTCGAGTGGAGGACGACGAGCTCGACGCCGCGTCGAGCGACGTCGAGGGCACGCCGACGTTCTATCTCGGCCGCGGGGACACCGACTTGATCCGGCACACCGGGCCTTACGATGCCGCCTCGCTCATCCGGGAACTGACGCAGCTCCGCACCTCCTCGACGTGACGCGGCTCCACTCACAGACGGTTGCCGTCGTCGTCCCAGTGCTCGGCGACTTTTTTCGACGGTTGAACGCGAGGAGGTTCGCCGGGCATCTTGGGGTAGTCGGGCGGGAAGTTGAGTTCGCCGCCCGGCAGGGTCTCCCAGAGTTCCAGCAGCGGGTCCAGCGAGTAGGCGTGCTCGTCCATGTCCGCCCACGGATCGCCGTCGGACAGGTAGTCGGGGATCGTCACCAGGTTGTACTCGCGAGGGTCGGAGATCCCGGCCAGGTGCGCCCACGTCATCGGCGTGCTCACGGGCGCACCGGTCTTCGCCCGTAGGCTCCACGCGCTCGCGATGGTCCGATCCCGGTTGTTCTGGTTGAAGTCCAGGAAGATCCGTTCCCCGCGCTCTTCCTTCCACCAGTTGGTCGTGACCCCGTCGTCGCGGCGCTCCAGCTCACGTCCCAGCCCGATGGCGGCGTGCCGCACCTGCTCGAACGTGTACGACGGCGTGATCCTGACGTAGATGTGGATGCCGCGGTTGCCGCTGGTCTTGGGGTATCCCTTCAGCCCCAATTCCTCCAGCAGTTCACGGGTCACCTCGGCCACGCGCTGCGCGTCGGCGAACGTCGTCCCGGGCTGCGGGTCGAGATCGAGCCGCAACTCGTCGGGATGGTCGACGTCCGGGCGTCGCACCGGCCAGGGATGGAACGTCAACGTGCCCATCTGCGCGGCCCACACTGCGGACGCCGGTTCACCGGGGCACAGTTCCTCCGCGGTCCGGCGGCTGGGGAAGGCGATCTTCACGGTCTCGATCCAGTCGGGAGCGCCCTTGGGCAGCCGCTTCTGATAGAAGCCGTCGCCCTCCTTGTCCTGCGGGCCGAGGGCGAGACGCATCCCGTCGCGGAAACCGTCGGGCCACCGTTCCATCGCGGTCGGTCGAGTGCCGATCGCTCTCAACAGTGGTTCACCGACGGCGGCGAAGTACTCGCACACCTGCAGTTTCGTGATCTCCGGCGTGATGTCCGTTGCCTCGTAGATCACGCGGTCGGGGCTCGAGACTCGTACCTCGCGGTCACCTGCCTGCACGAACGCGGGCGGTGTCTTCGCTGCCATCTTATTTGCCCCCGGCGATCACGTCGGCCACGTCGTAGCTGACGGGCACTTCCAGCTGTTCGTAGGTGCAGGACTTCGGATCCCGGTCCGGTCGCCACCGTAGGAAGCGTGCGGCGTGCCGCAGACGCTCGCCTTCCATCTGGTCGTAGGCGACCTCGATGACCCGCTCGATGCGCAGCGGCACCCAACTGCGGTCCTTGTTCGACGTCCACCGGTTGGCTTCGGCCGATTTCGGTTCTTCCCCGGTGCGCAACGGCTGCAGTTCTTCGAGGATTTCGACGCGCCGCTTGTCGGTGAACGCCGACGCGCCGCCGATCATCCGAAGCTCGCCGTTGTCGTACAGGCCGAGCAGCAACGATCCGATTCCGTTGCCGGATTTGTGCACTCGGTATCCGATCAACGCGCAGTCGGCCGTTCTGGCGTGTTTGATCTTGATCATCTCGCGCTTGTTCGGCAGGTACAGCCCGTCCAGTTTCTTGGCAACGACTCCATCCAGCCCAGCGCCTTCGAAACGCTCGAACCAATCCTGCGCGGTCGCCGCGTCGTCCGTCGTGCTGGTGACCTGGCAGCGATCACCGCCTGCCATCACCTCGAGCAGCTTTGCCCGACGGACGGAGAACGGCTCACCCGTCAGGTCGGTCGAACCGATCGCCAGAAGATCGAACGCGACGAACATCGACGGTGTCTTCTCCGCGAGCATGCGCACTCGCGAATCGGCGGGGTGGATGCGCTCGGACAACGCGTCCCAGTCCAGCCTCGTACGCCCGTCCCGCTCCCGCGGCACGACGATCTCACCGTCGACGACGATCTTGTCCGGCAGTTCCGCCAGGACGGCCGAGACCAGCTCGGGGAAGTAGCGGGCGAGGTCCTTGCCGCCACGCGACCCGAGGATCACCTCGTCGCCGTCGCGGAAGACGATGGCACGGAAGCCGTCCCACTTGGGCTCGTACGACCATGCGGGCTCTCCGCCCTCGGGCTGTGCGGGGACGGTCTTGGCGGCTTTGGCCAGCATCGGTTGCAGCGGCCACGCGATCGGGAGGTCCACGAGAGCAATACTGCCCTAGTGGAACCGCCGAGGAGTACCTTCTTTCGCTGCAGGTAATCGTGAATGTCCGCCTCAGCGTTCACTCGAGCCACACCTGGTCTCACGAAATCGGGACGGACGGGATATTTTTGATCCGATTCTTGTCGTGCTCGGGTCCTCACCTTCATAGAACTAAGGAACGGTCAATGCTCTCCCTCAGTGAGAAGTTTCGCGGCGCAGCGATTGCTGTGCTGGCATGTAGCGCTGTCGTGCTCGCAGGCTGTAGCAGCACCGTCACTCCGCGGGCGATCCCGGCCGCCGACGAACTCGTCACCTCGACCACCCAGACCAGCTCGTCTGCGCCCACGACGGGCGAAGCGCCGGCGCAGGAAGGTGAGGACATGGGCGGTGACGTCGACATCGACGTCGAGATCGGTGAATGCGTCGACCTCGGGGGAACTGTCGACGACGCCACCATCGACAATGCCGCGTGCGGAAGCGCCGACTCGAACTACAAGGTGATCGGCAAGGCTCCCACAAACGCCGAGTGCATCTCCGACGCAGACCAGTACTACTACGAGACGTACGCGGACATCGAGCAGGGCGCACTGTGCCTGGACATCGACTGGGTCATCGGCGGCTGCATGGACATTCCGATGGACGACGATCCCGAGCGTATCGACTGCGGATCGCCCGGGTTCGATTCCGTCCGCGTCGTGGAGATCCTCAGTGGAACCACCGACGTCGACTCCTGCGATCTCCAGGCGACGAGCGGTTTCCGTTATCCGGAACGCAACTTCGTCGTCTGCGTCGAAGATCTGTAGATCGGTGCAAGACTTCCGTCATGACGGTGCTTTCATGACGGTGCTTCCATGACGGGGTCCGATTCGGTCCGATTGAAGACTCCGAGGGGACGCTGGATCGTCGCCGCGACGGTTCTGGGGTCCTCGCTGGCGATGCTCGACGCGACCGTCGTGAACGTGGCGCTGCCCGACATCGGCCGGGATCTCGGATCCGGCGTCTCGGGACTGCAGTGGACCGTCAGCGCCTACACCCTGACGTTGGCGTCGTTCATCCTGCTCGGCGGTGCGCTCGGCGATCGCCTCGGCAGACGGACGGTCTTCGTCTGGGGCACGATCTGGTTCGCCGTCGCCTCGGTCCTGTGCGGTCTGGCGCCGAACATCGAGGTACTCGTCGCCGCGCGATTGCTGCAGGGCGTCGGCGCGGCGTTGCTGACGCCGGGAAGCCTCGCGTTGATCTCCGCGTCCATTCATCCCGACGACCGGGGCGCCGCCATCGGCGTGTGGTCCGGTCTCGGCGGTGTCGCGTCCGCCGTCGGGCCTCTGCTGGGCGGGTGGTTGGTCGACGTGGCCGGGTGGCGATCGGTCTTCCTGCTGAACATTCCGCTGGCTGTCGCCGTCGTCCTGGTGGCCGTCAAGCACGTGCCCGAGAGCCGCGACCCTCACGCGGAGGGGAAACTCGATCTCCCCGGTGCAGGTGTCGTCGCCCTCGCGCTCGGCCTGCTCACCTACGGCTTCATCGACGCATCGTGGTGGGTCGTGGCGGCGGGCGTACTCGCGGTCGGAGCGTTCGTCGTCGTCGAGTTGCGGACATCCAATCCGCTGATTCCGCCGTCGTTGTTCGCGTCCCGTGTCTTCCTGGCGGCCAACCTGGTGACGTTCGCCGTGTATGCGGCGCTCGGCGGAGTGTTCTTCCTGCTGATCCTGCAACTTCAGTTGGCGCTCGACTATTCGCCGATCGCCGCAGGTGTGGCGACTCTGCCGATCACCGCTCTGATGCTCGTGCTCTCCGCGCGGGCCGGACGGGTGGCGCAGCGCATCGGGCCCCGTGTGCCGATGACTGTCGGGCCGTTGGTCGCCGCCGCCGGACTGCTGCTGATGCTCCGTATCTCGCCGGCCGCGGCGGGAGTGGAGGCTGCAGGAACGACTGGATCGGCGGCGGGAGTTAGGCCGGCATCGACATACCTCGTCGACGTGCTTCCTGCCGTCGTCGTCTTCGGCCTCGGCTTGTCGATCCTGGTCGCGCCGCTCACCGGCGCCGTCCTGGGAGCCGTGTCCACCGACCGCGCAGGAACAGCATCCGGTGTCAACAATGCCGTCGCCAGAACCAGCCAGCTCCTGGCCGTGGCCGCTCTACCTGGCCTCGTCGGAATCGCGGGCGCCGACTACGACCGGCCCCAGACCTTCTCCGACGGCTTCCACACGGCCATGATCGTCTGCGCCGGCCTGCTCGTCGTGGGTTCCCTCATCGCCGCAGTCATGGTCAGGAGTCCGTCTCGAAAGAACCCCACCTACAGCTGCGACCCGTCGTCCCCGGCGCTGAGCCCGAGGGAGCAGATTTAGGGGGCAGGAGTGGAGCCTGCGGAACGACCCCAATTAGGCCAGGAGTGGAGCCTGCGGAACGACCCGGATTAGGCCAGGAGTGGAGCCTGCGGAACGACCCGGATTAGGCTGACCGTTACGGATACAGCCCATATCCGAGATCAGGTCAGGAGAGCTATGTCGACCGAGAACGATTCGCCGGACGTCAAACCGCGGAGCCGCGACGTCACCGATGGTTTGGAGAAGACCGCTGCGCGAGGAATGTTGCGCGCGGTGGGGATGGGTGACGAGGACTGGGGGAAGTCCCAGATCGGCGTCGCGTCGTCGTGGAACGAGATCACTCCGTGCAATTTGTCCTTGGAGCGCCTCGCGAAGGCGGTCAAGGAGGGGGTCCACACGGCGGGCGGGTATCCGCTCGAGTTCGGCACCATCTCCGTCTCCGACGGTATCTCGATGGGTCACGAGGGAATGCATTTCTCGTTGGTCTCGCGTGAGGTCATTGCGGACAGTGTGGAGACGGTGGTCAGCGCGGAGCGCCTCGACGGCTCGGTGCTTCTGGCCGGGTGTGACAAGTCGCTTCCCGGAATGTTGATGGCCGCAGCGCGATTGAATCTCGCGAGTGTGTTCCTGTACGCCGGTTCGACGCTTCCGGGTTTCGCGACGCTGTCCGACGGCAGTGAGCACCAGGTGACCATCATCGACGCGTTCGAGGCTGTCGGTGCGTGCTCTCGTGGCCTGATGTCCCGCGAGGATGTCGACACCATCGAACGCGCAATCTGTCCGGGCGAAGGCGCCTGCGGCGGCATGTACACGGCCAACACCATGGCCAGTGCCGCTGAAGCTTTGGGAATGTCGTTGCCCGGCAGCGCTTCTCCGCCTGCACCCGATCGTCGACGCGACGGGTACGCCCGTGCCAGCGGCGAAGCCGTCGTCGAACTTCTCCGACGCGGTATCACTGCGCGAGACATCATGACGAAGAAGGCATTCGAGAACGCGATCGCCGTCGTCATGGCCTTCGGCGGATCGACCAACGCCGTGCTCCACCTTCTCGCCATCGCCCACGAGGCCGAAGTGGAACTGACGCTCGACGACTTCCGGCGCATCGGCTCCAAGGTGCCGCACCTCGCGGACGTCAAGCCGTTCGGCAAGCACGTCATGACCGATGTCGACGCCATCGGCGGAGTTCCCGTCGTCATGAAGGCGCTGCTCGACGCCGGGCTCATGCACGGCGACTGCCTGACGGTCACCGGAAAGACCGTGGCCGAGAACCTCGCTCACATTGCGCCGCCGGACCCCGACGGCAAGGTGCTGCGTGCGCTGGAAGAGCCGATTCACCCGACCGGCGGCATCACCATCCTCGAAGGTTCACTGGCCCCGGGCGGCGCCGTCGTCAAGTCGGCAGGTTTCGACTCGGACGTGTTCGTCGGCACTGCACGAGTTTTCGAGCGCGAACGCGCCGCGATGGATGCGTTGGAGGACGGCACGATCTCCGCGGGCGATGTCGTCGTCATCCGATACGAAGGCCCCAAGGGCGGACCGGGAATGCGAGAAATGCTCGCGATCACCGGTGCCATCAAGGGCGCGGGACTCGGTAAGGACGTCCTGTTGCTGACCGACGGCCGATTCTCCGGCGGTACAACGGGACTGTGCGTCGGACATGTCGCGCCGGAAGCCGTCGACGCCGGACCCATCGCCTTCGTTCGCGACGGTGACCGGATTCGCCTCGACGTCGGAAAGGGAACCCTCGACCTCCTCGTCGACGACGCTGAACTCGAATCCCGCAAGGAAGGTTGGGCACCTCTACCGCCCCGCTACACCCGCGGTGTCCTGGCCAAGTACGCCAAGCTCGTCGGTTCCGCATCCGATGGTGCGGTACTGATCTAGCGCGTGACCCCATCGCTCGAATCGTCCGTTCACACGAACAGACAGCGTGTGAGGCGTTTTCGAGCGATGGGGGTGGGACGCAATCCCTGTACTAGAGCGGCATGGACCAGACGGAGCTCGAGCGCTCTTTCAGGTCGGTGCACTTGCGGCGGACGGAGTCGCCGTACTGGTAGATGTTCAGCTGATCTTCCCGGACGACGGGCTTGGGTGCCCGTTTCATGACCGGAAGTTCCGCGAGGTCCAGCGCCGCGTCCAGTTCTTCTTCTGCGGTTTCGCGGCGCTTGCGAGCGATGTCGGCCAGGGCGAGGTGGTGGATGGTGAGATGGTCCGACGCTGCGAGGGCAGCTTCCTCCTCGGTGGCGGCCTGGACCTCGTAGACCTTGGCGGCGAGCTGGTAGATGCTGGGTCGGGTGAGTTCGTCGTCGACCACTTCGATTGCCACCGGATCCTGCGTCGACGCCTCGGGCGCAACCTCTTTCCGAGGTTTCTTCACCACGGCGTCCGGGGCCGACGGTTGCTCGAGGAGATGCTCCAGCTCGGCAACTTCCTTGGCTGCGTCGGGATCGAATGCAGTGCGGACGGTAGGCACGACGCGCGGGGTGCGGCCGGGCAGCAACACGCCGACCACGACGGTCCCGATGGCGAAGACCACGGCTGCGATCAAAGATGTGTGCACGACGGCGTTCGCGAACGAGCTCACCGCGGTGATCACCAGGTTGTCGGCGTATCCGGTGAGAAAGGTGTTCTCGCGCATGATGTCTGCGACGATCACGGCCCCGGCCACCGAGTCGCCGGACGCTTCGATCGCTTGTGCGGCTTGCGCGGTCGGCTGGCCGTCGGTTCCTTTGCCGGGGAAGTCCGCGAGGTAGTCGACGATGCCGCCGCGGTACGTCGTTGCGAGAACCGAACCGAGAACGGCGATTCCGAGAGATCCGCCCAGTTCCAGCGCAGTGTCGTTGAGCCCGCCGGCGACGCCGAGCTTGCTCTCGGGGAATTCGGCCATGATGGCGTCGGTGCACGGCGACACGCTGAGGCCGATACCGAGGCCCAGTAGTGCCAGAACCGGAACGAAGTCGACATAGGTTGCGGTGGTGTCGATTCCGAGCATCGAGACCACGGCCAGCGTGCCGACGACCATGCCGGCCGTGACGGTGTACTTCATGCCCACTCGCGGCGTCAGCCATTGTGTGATGCCCGAGCCGACGAACACGGCGACCGCCAGAGGGAGCAGGTGCACCCCGGTCGAGACCGGGCCCATGTCGAGTACGAACTGAAGATATTGGGCCACATAGTAGATCGCGCCGAAGGTGACGAGGAAGAACAGCAGGACGGCCAGTACGGCACCGCTGAGGATGCGGGACGAGAACGCTCGGACGTCGAGAAGTGGGCTCGGGTGGCGAAGCTCCCAGGCGACGAACGCCGCGGTACTGAGCGCGCCCACCACCGCGAAGTACGTGGGTCCGACGCTCCAACCGAAGTGCATGCCCTCGATGATCGCGTAGACCACCGTGGACACTGCGAGCACGGAGAGCAGCCCTCCGAGCCAGTCGATCCTGCCCGGGTTCACCGCACGTGACGGCGGCACCAAAGCGACGGCGCCTGCGATCCCGATGATCGTGAACGGGATGTTGATCAGGAAACTCGAACCCCACCAATAGCTTTCGAGCAGCCAGCCGGCGAGCAGCGGACCCATCGCGATGGCGAGACCCGACGTGGCGGCCCAGATGGTGACGGCCGTGGCCCGTTCGCGTTTGGGGAACGTCGCCACCAGGAGCGACAGCGTGGCAGGCATGACGATGGCAGCGGCGACGCCCATGACGATGCGAGCGAGAATCACGCCTGTCGTGGCGCCGGTCAGCGCGCCGGCGAGAGAACCCGCCGTGAAGATCAGCAGGCCGATGATGAGTGCGCCTCTGCGAGAATACCGATCGCCGATGACGCCGAACAGAAGCATCAAGGCCGCGTACGGCACGGTGTATCCGTCGATGACCCACTGAAGGTCGCTGCTCGACAGGTTCAGATCCAGCGTCATCGCAGGCGCCGCCACCAACAGCGACGTGTTCGCCATGACGACGACGAGCAGGCTCAGGCACAGCACCCCCAGCGCTGCCCAACGTTTCGCGTACGGCTTTTCCATCTCCTGAACAGGAGTCATCGCAAGCAATGTCATGTGTGTTCCCCCCCTAGGCACCACACGCGACACACCGCGCGCAGTGCTGTGCAGCCTAGGAAGGATGCGTTAGAGTACGCAATTCTTTGTGGCGGCCGTTACACAAGTGACTGGGAGAGATCCCAACGAACGAAAATGCCACCGTGTCAATCGAACTGACACGGTGGCATGATCTGTAACGCTGATGACCCGATCGGCGACTCGGAGAGTCCGATCAGGGGATGGGGGCGAAACCTGCTCCGACGGCGTTGCCTGCGTCGATGTGGCGCAGAATCGCGTCGATGTTGGTACCGACCTGCGGTCCGAAGCACGCCACACCGAGGTACGCGTTCACCATGCCGACGAGCGTGGTGCCGACGACGACCGGGCTACCGGAGTCACCTTCGACGACGCACAGCTGCGACCAGGTCTCCTGCGACTGCAGAACGTCCCCGTAGGCGACGCCGCACGTGTTACCGGTGGTGCGGCCTTCCTTGCAGACGATGTTGGGGAACGAGGCGGGAGGACCGACCTGCGTGATGGTCACGTTGCCCACCCGGTTGACCGGAACGACCTTGGCGCGATCGAACTCGATCACCGCGTAGTCGTACTCGGGGTTGGAGAACGCGATGCGTCCGACGACGCCTGCCGACGGGTCGTACTCCGGCACGATCGTGGCGCCTGCTCCACCGCAGTGACCGGCGGTGATACCGACGAGGCGGCCTTCGCGGTCGTTGCCGATGGTCGTCAGAGTGCACTCGGCAGCATCGTCGACGATGATTCCGGATCCGCCCCCCAGCACCGCCGGAGCCGCAGCTGACGCAGTTCCGACGCCGAAGCTCGCAGCAACAGCGGCAGCAGCCACGGCGACGAGCATGAACTTCTTCAACATGTATTCCCTCTCCAGCGGTGTCCGCAGAACCCTAGCAATAAGAAGCACCGATGGACGAGTACCTGACGTCAATAAGTACGCACGAGTACTAAAGGTCCGATTCCAGAGCGGCCAGCATGGACCGGGCTTCCTCGAGTTGGCGGCTGAGCTCCTCCACACGCGACGCTGCCTCTTCTCGCGCGTACGAGATCACGGCTTCCACGGCGTCGCGTGCCGAATCGTCGCCCAGTTCGCGTACCGCGCGGGAGACGGACTCGGGGGACACCGACTGCGCTTTTCCTGGCCTGCGGGCACCGTGGGTGACCGTCACGGACCAGTCGTTGTCCGGCCCGGCGTGGATGGTGACGCTGACGCTGTCCGGCCCCTTCTTTCCCTTCCTCGCCGGCGCAGGCTTGGGCGCAGCAGTCTTGGGCGCGGCAGTCTTGGGCGTGGCGGACGTCGTCACCTCCGACTTCGGAGCTGCGGATTTGGTGGCCGCAGGCTTGGGTGCTGGGGCCGGCTCGGTCCATTCGGCCACCTCGGGCCCCGGCGTCGACGCCGGTTTCGGTGCCGGTTTCGGTGCCGGTTTGGGTGCACCGCCCGGAGGGTTCCGGGTGATCCGGAGTTCCTCCGCTTCGAACGGGAGCTCGTCGTTGACGCCCTTGGGGCTGATGGTGACGGTGTTTCCGTCGATCGAGACGACCCTCGCCGACGTTCCCTCGGGCAGGCCCAGGCTCGGCGTCGGCTCGATGAGGTACACCGTCGCGCGCCGCCCCTCGGAGAGGGCCGTGGCCAGCGTGTCGAGATTCTCCGGCGTCAGGGAACCGGTGGGCGTCGAACGTCTACGCGGTGGCATCGGTGCATACCTCTCTCGAAAGTGTTTGCGAATACTGTCGCATACTTGTCCCCCGGAACGCAGAATCCATGCATGCGATCGACACCCGTCACCTCCGACCTTCTTCTCGGCGCACTCGATGTCGAGGTCACCGAACGAGGCCTGATTCCGCACCGGCTGCCCGCGTGGACTCGCAGCCGGTTTCCCGACGACCGGATCGCCGGGGCCGAGGTGCAACCGGCGGGAGTTCGGCTGGCTTTCCGCACCGATGCGACAGTCGTCGAACTCGACGCCCTTCCGACGCGGCAGGAGTTCGTCGGACTCCCGCCCCGTCCGTCGGGGATGTTCGACATGACGATCGACGGCGAACTCGTGCACAGCGTGGCGTCGGCTGGTGGCAACGTGCTGTCGGTCGACATGGTGACCGGCAGTGTCGATCGAACGGACGGCCCGGTGGTTCCGGTGCGATTCGAGATGACACCCGGCGCCAAGGACGTCGAGATATGGCTGCCGCACAATCAGCACGTCGAGTTGATCGCGCTGCGCAGCGACTCTCCGATCGTCGCCGCATCCACCTCCGAGCGGCAGGCGAGGCCGAGGTGGATCCACTACGGCAGTTCCATCAGCCAGGGATCGAACGCGACGAGTCCCAGCACGACCTGGGTGGGACTGAGCTCGTCGGCGATGGGTTTTTCCGTGACGAACGTCGGGTTCTCGGGCAGCGCGATGCTGGATCCGTTCGTCGCCCGGGTCATGCGCGACGAGCCTGCCGAGGTGATCAGCCTCGAGGTCGGCATCAACCTCGTGAACGGTGACGTCATGCGGACGCGCGCGTTCACGCCCGCGGTCCACGGGTTTCTGGACACGATTCGCGACGGGCACCCCAGCACACCGATCGTGGTGGTATCACCGTTCTACTGCCCGATCCACGAGAACACTCCGGGGCCAGGCGCATTCGACCCCGACGCACTGGCCGAGGGCGCCGTGCGGTTCGTCGCGACAGGTGATCCGGGGCCGGGGAAGCTGACGCTCACCGTGGTCCGGGACGAACTGCGGCGCGTGTTCGACCAGCGGGAGGATCCGAACCTGTATCTCGTCGACGGTCTGGATCTGTACGGTCCGAGCGACTTCGACGAGTTCCCGCTGCCCGACGCCTTGCACCCGGACGCCCGTGCTCATCGTCGGATTGCCGAACGGTTCGTCGAGTCGTTCCCCGCCGCACAGAATTATGTGTAACTCGAAGTAACAGATAAATTTGGCTTTGTCGGAGCTTCACTCGACGACGTCCTCCAGCCTACTGCGCGGCAGCCCGAGGGGCATGGCGAGAGCATTGTGAGATAGCCGACCCCAAACCCGCATATAGGCCGCTTCGCCCCCGTAGCCTGGCCGAGTACCTGCGTGCGGTACGGGAAACGGGAGGACTCGATGTACCACGTCGAAGCGAGTGATCAGCGAACAGCCGAAGGCCGGCAGGTCTATTTGCTCGACGCAGCGGGGGCTCTCGAGATCCAGGCACTCAACTCGTGGATCGACGCGACGACGCCCGACGGTGAAACTCGTCCTCCGTCGATCGCGCTGTCCGGCGACTCGTCGGGGCAGGTGGCCGAGCTGGTACGCGGGATCGGTGACGACCCCCTGCTGATTCCGCTTCGCGTGACCCTGTCGGCCAAGAAGCGACCCGGATTCCTCCGTCGGGCACTCGCACCGCGCGGCAACTCGCTCCCGACGAAGACCTGGCAACGATGGGTCCAAGGCGACGACCCGGACAGGTCCGCCGTCCTGGTCGGCGAACCCGCGACGCTGGGCGATCTGTCGGCCAAGTTCGAGAAGTCGGGCGGAAGGTCGTTGTCCTCGTTCATCGCCCGCCAGGCCACTCTTGCCCTCGACCGGGCCGAGCGAGACGTCATCGGCTCGGAGTACAAGATTCCGCGCTTCGTCGTCGAGGACATGACCGAACAGAAGAAGTTCCACGACGGCATCGCGGAGCTCGCGCAACAGGTCGGCGAGGACGTACCCGAGGTGGAGCGACGGGTACACACCATCCTCGGCGAGATGGTGGCCACCGAGACCAGGCGGGCGGTCGAGATGTGGGGCACCCTGGGCGCCTACTTCTCTCGCGCGTACAAGGTCGACGTGGACCGAGCTCAACTGCAGAAGGTGCGTGAACTCAACAAGAAGCACCCTCTCGTCTTCCTCCCCAACCATCGCTCGTACCTCGATCCTCTGGTCCTGCGGCCCGCACTGCTTGCCGAAGGGCTGCCACTCAACCACGTGATGGGCGGCATCAACGTCGGTTTCTGGCCCATCGGCCCCATCGCGAAACGCAGTGGCGTCGTGTTGATCCAACGCAAGTTCTCCGACGAGATCTACAAGTGGACGCTGCGTCAGTACATGAGCTTCCTGCTGAGCAAGCGCTTCAATCTCGAGTGGTACATCGAAGGCGGACGTAGCCGCACCGGCAAACTCCGTCCGCCGCGCTTCGGCTTGTTGACCTATCTGGTCGACGCCCTCGAGTCCAGCGACGCCGAGGATGTCTATCTGGTGCCGACGGCCATCACGTACGACCGACTCCACGAGGTCGGCGCCATGGCCGCCGAATCCCACGGCGCGCAGAAGCAAGCCGAGGGAATACGGATGGCCATCGGCTACATCCGCGCCCAGGGCAAACTGCGCGGCAACGTGTACCTCAACTTCGCCGAGCCCGTCTCGGTGCGGTCCATACTCGACGACAACGAGGACAAACGCGTTGCGGTGCAGAAGATTGCGCTGACGGTGTCGCACGCGATCAACGACACGACGCCGGTGACCCCTGCCGCGCTGGTGACGATGGCACTGCTCGGTATCGAAGACCGCGCCCTGAACGTGCACGAGATGTGGGCCATCATCTCGCCTCTTGCGAGCTACATCAAGAGACGCGGTCTCCCGACGGCGGGCGGCATCGACATCAGCGAGGTCGACGTGGTGCGATCCGCCGTCATCGCGCAGGTGAATGCGGGCGTCGTCAAGCGCTTCGACGACGGACCCGAGCCGGTGTTCTATCTCGCCCAGGACAAGCACCTGGTTGCGGCGTTCTTCCGCAACAACGCAATTCACTACTTCGTGATGCGCGCCATCGGCGAACTGGTCGTCCTGCCCGACCTGGGCCAGGGCACACCGTCGACGCCCGAATCGTTGTGGAAGTCGGCGCTCGAGCTCCGCGACCTGCTCAAGTTCGAGTTCTTCTTCGGCGACAAGAAGGACTTCGGTGATCGCCTCGAAGCCGAAGTGGCACTGATCGATCCGGATTGGCGCGCCAATCTGGACGATCCCGAGTACTCCTCGCGGCAGCTCGAGTCCCAGGACCTGCATCTCGCTCACCGCGTGTTGCAGCCCATCCTGGAGGCCTATCAGGTGGTGGCGGATCAGCTCATGCTGCAGCCCACCGGAGTCGAGTTCGACAAGGCGTCGTTCGTCACGCATTGCCTCGGCGCAGCTCAGGCCCGCAGGCTTCGGCAACAACTCGACCACAGCGAAGCCATCTCGGGTGAACTCTTCGACACTGCACTGCAATTGGCCGACAATCGCAACCTCGTCGATCCTGGCGGGGAGAACCTTGCGCAGCGCCGACGGGACTTCGCCCGCGAGATCAACGAATGGGCACGGAAAGCGAGAATCGTCCGCGACATGGCCCACCGCATGCTCGACGAGGTGGATCCGTTGACCCTTCCGGCCCCTGTCGCGAGCACCGACGAACGTGAGGACGACGCCTGATGACCAGCCCTCTCGACCTCCAGCTGCAGGCCATCGCCGAGGCACCCGAAGGCCCGGACACTGCGGCGTTCTTCGACCTCGACGGCACGCTGATCAACGGCTTCTCCGCGAAAGCCGTGTTCCTGGAACGACTGAAGACTCTCGATGTCACCGTTCACGAACTGTGGGAGATCTCGAGCGCCGTCGTGGAGATGCGGATGCGCAACTCCCCCGTCGACAACCTGATGGGCAAGGCCGTCAAGGGTCTAGAGGGACGGCGCGAGGAGGACCTCATGGAGCAGGCATACACGCTGTTCCGCAACGAGATCGCACCGATGATCTACCCGCAGGCCCGCAGGCTCGTCGAAGCACACCGACACGCGGGGCACCGGTTGGTGATGGCTACCTCCGCGACCCCGTATCAGGCCATTCCCGTCGAGCAGGACCTGATGTTCGACGAGTTGCTGTGCACCACACCGGTCGTCGTCGACGGCGTCCTCACCGGCGAACTCGTCGGGACGTCGTTGTGGGGGCCGCGCAAAGCGAAGGCCGTCGCGGATTACGCGGACCGGGAGGGCCTCGACCTGGCTCGCTGTTTCGGATACTCCAACGGCGGCGAGGACGTGCCGTTTCTGGCGGAGGTCGGCCGACCCGTCGCACTCAACCCCGACGAGGAGCTCACCCGGCACGCGGACAAGGCCGGCTGGACGTCGTTGAGGCTCGAGAACCCCAAGCGCGGCACCGACCTGGCGTCGGCTGTTCGCAGTACCGCTGCCCTGGGCTCCGTCCTCGCCAGTGCCGGGATCGGGCTCGGTCTCGGCCTGTTGACCCGCAGCAGGCGGACCGGTGCCAACATCACCTCTTCCATCGCCCCGGACATCGCGCTGACGCTCGCGGGCGTGAAGTTGAACGTCGTCGGCACCGAGAACGCGTGGTCCGCTCGGCCTGCGGTGTTCATGTTCAATCACCAGAGCACCGCGGATTCGATCATCGTGGCGTCGATCCTCCGTCGCGACATCACCGCCGTCGCCAAGCGGGAACTCGAACGCGACCCGCGCTTCGCTCTCCTCGGCAAGATCTTCGACGTCGCCTACATCGACCGCGGCGATCCAGCCCAGGCCAGAGAGGCCATGGCCCCGGCCATCGAGAAGTTGGATTCCGGCATTTCCGTGGCGATCGCGCCCGAGGGCACCCGGATGCCGACGTCGCGGCTCGGCCGGTTCAAGAAGGGCGGCTTCCACCTCGCGATGCAGGCCGGCGTACCCATCGTTCCCATCGTCATCCACAACGCAGGCGACGTGATGTGGAAGAAGGATTTCACCGCGCACTCCGGTACGGTCGATGTCACCGTCGGCGAGCCCATCTCCACCGAGGACTGGGTTCCCGAGAAGATCGACAACTACATCGACGACGTCCGGTCCTTTTTCGACAGAACGCTGGGATATGCCTGAAGAACAGATCAACTCGGTCGTGCAGAGAGAAATCGAAAAGAATCTGCTGGGGGGAACACCGAAATACACGCGCACGGATATCGTCGAGAAATCCGGGATACCGCTCGAGCGAGTCATTCAATTGTGGATCGCGATGGGCTTCCCGGTTCACACCGACGCCGATGCCGTCGTGTACACCGACGCGGACCTCGATGCTCTGCGCATGATCACCGGTCTCACCGAGCAGAAGGTCATCCGGCCGGACATGGAGGTCGCCATCGCGCGCACCCTCGGTCAGACGATGTCCAGGCTCACCGAATGGCAAGTGGGCGTTGTGAACAGTCACATACACGACCGCGTCGCCGAGGGACGTGACGCCGAGGGCCGGGACGCGGACGAGCTCGCGAGCCCCGCAGACCTCGACGCCATCCGCCGCGACGCGCGCGAGATCGCGGCGCAGACGGTGCCGACTCTCGAAGCCCTGCAGTCCTACACCTGGCGCAGGCATCTGGCGGCCACCGCCGGCCGCGCCATCGCCGATCCGGGCGAGGAGACCACCAGCCGTACCTTGGCCGTCGGTTTCGCCGACATGGTCGGATACACCAGCCTGACGCGACGCCTCGCCATCGACGAGCTCACCGAACTGCTCGAGCAGTTCGAGTCCGTGGCCACCAACATCATTGCGCGCGGTCGTGGTTCGGTGATCAAGAACGTCGGCGACGAAGTGATGTTCAGTGCGCAGACGCCCGAGGACGCCGCCCACATCGCCCTCGATCTCCAGGATGCGTTCGCGACCTACGAGGACATGCCCGAGCTTCGCGTCGGAATCGCCTGGGGACCGGTGCTTGCCCGTTACGGCGACCTCTACGGTTCGGTCGTCAACATGGCTGCGCGCCTGACCAGCTCGGCGCACCCGGGAACCATCCTGGTGGACACGACGCTGACGGAACTGCTGAGGGAAGATTCCGAGTTCTACCTCAAGTCTCTTCGCTCCCTTCGTGTTCGCGGCTTCCACAAGCTCAAGCCGCACGCACTGCGAAGGAACAGAAGAGACTGACCCTATGTGAGGACCGACCGATAGAAGTCGAGGTGCCTGCGTGCTGCTTCGTCCCACGTCAGGCTGCGCGCAAGGGCGCGACCGACGTCCGGGTCGTGGCCGTGATCGATCGCATCCGCCAGTCCCGACGCCATGTCCTGTGGGCTCGTCGCGTACGTGACGGCGTCCCCGAACACCTCACGCAGTACCGGCAGGTCGCGGGCGACGACGGGTGTGCCTGCCGCGAGCGCTTCCATGGCGGCCAGACCGAAGCCCTCTTTCGTCGAGAAGAACGGAAGAACGCTCGCCTGCGCGACCAGGTGCGGCAGTTCCTCGTCGTCGACGACGCCGAGCACGACCGGTTCGATTCCCATTTCTGCTGCCCGCGAATCGAATTCATGCCGGTAGTCGCGGTAGTCGAACAGTGTTTCCCCTCCGGCGAACACGAGCGAGAAGTCCGGCCTGTTCAGCAACGAGAAGGCGTCGAGCAGGTCCAGTGACCCTTTTCGAGGCTCGATGCCGCCCACCGCCAGGACGTACTTCCCGAGCTTGTCCCGCCACTGGGTTCCCCTCGACCTCGCTGCGGCGTCGAAGCGCTGCGCATCCACTCCGTTCGGAATCACCGTGGGTGTGAAACCCCAACCGGCTCGTACTTCTTCGGCCACGGCGGCCGATACGCAGATCCGCGCACGAGGCTCCGTGATCGCGCGCTCGTGGCACGCAGCCAGCGCGGGGGTCGTGAACGTGTCGAGGTGGTGGATAGTCCGGATGCACTGCCCCACGGCATTCGCCGAGATGCAGTCCTGCGCGTGGACGATGTCGTGCTCCTCGCGCGAGAATGCCTGCCCCAGAACGTCGATCGAACGAAGAATCCTGTCTCCGACGGTTTCGTTCTCGCGGGCCTCGAACGGAACCATTCTGACCGTCACCGACGGATCGACGGGACGGAAGAATGCCGCATCGCCGCCTCGACCCAGCGACCACACGGTGACGTCCTCGCCGGCGCGGGCGAGCGCTTCGGCCAGATGAAGCGTGTGCACCACTCCGCCGCGCGGCTTGGACGAGTACGTCAGGAGTGCCACCTTCAACTTCCTGATCCTTTCTCGTCCAACAGATTCGGGTACGCATCCACTCGCCGCTCTTCCAGGTGGTGCAGACCCCGGCGCGCACGGTCGACTTCGGCGTCGACGTCGATGTCGACGACGGCGAGGCCTCCTTTGTCGCGTGTCTTGACGAGCACGTCGCCGCCGGGACCGACGATCTTGGCCTGTCCGAGGAATCGGAGCGAACCCATCACCCCGGTCTGGTTGGACGAGACCAGGACCACCTGGTTCTCCGCGGCACGTGCTGCGTCGTACAGATCGAACAACCGAGACTGGCGATCGTTGGGCAGACTGGACGCCCGGTCGGTCACACTCGCAGGCCACGCGGACAATGCAGCGATGATGCGAGCACCGTCCAACGCCAGCGTGCGAGCGGATTCCGGGAACGTCTTGTCGTAGTCGATCAGCATGCCCATCCGACCGACAGGAGTGTCGAAGGCCGAGAATGTTTCCCCCGCAGCGTAGGCGAGCGACTCACCCAACGGCTGATGCACCTTCCGGTGACTACCCAGCACACCATCGCCGGTAAGACACACCGCGGCGTTGTAGCGAAGCCCGCCGGCCAGCTCGGTGTACCCGACGCACACGGTCAGATCCCCGGCCGCGGCCATGATGGCGGCGATCTCCGGTCCGTCGATGTCCAGAGTCGGCGGCAGTTCGGACACGTCGGGATTGCGGAGACTGTCGATGTACCCACCGAGGGAGGCGTCCGGCAGCACGAGAAGATCGAGTCCGTCTCGCTTGGCGCTGTCGACGATCGTGACGATCTTGGACACCGCGCGATCCACGTCTCGACCGAAGTGTGCTGCCAGAGCGCCTATCCTGATGGATGTCACGAAGCTAGACCACTACCTTCTGCGGCTGAGCAGCACTGATTTCCAAGCCGATCTGCTCGGCCAAGAACTCGGCGTCGCGGGCTACGGAAGCAAAGCGTCCCGACCCCCAGGTGTGTTGCCACGGCAGCCCGAGGAAGTACAGACCCGACACCGACGTGACACCGCGGTTGTGCGTCGGGTGGCCCTCGCCGTCGAACGCACCGACCTTCAGCCACCGGTAGTCGGTACGGAAGCCGACGGACCAGATCACTGCCGTGACGTCGCTGTCTGCCAGATCGAGCTCCGTGGTCTCCTGCTCCGGACGCCACACCGGAACGTAGCGCTTCTCGGTGGGTGCATCGATACCCTCACGCTCGATGTAGGCATCGATGTTGTCCTTGATGGACTCGGCGACGGCGTCGGCTGCATCGAGTGACGCTTCGAGCGTCGGCGCGAACCGCAGCACCCCGTCGTCGACGCCGAGAAGCCGGCCGTAGAGCTGCATGCCCTCGGTCGCGAACGCGCGCAGGTCGATGTCACGACCACCGTCGCGTCCCGTCACGTAGTGGTTCGTGTTCTCGCGTTTTCCGACGCCACCGGGCTGATCTTCGATGGACACATCGTAGACGCCCATGTCGTGCAACCAGGCGACACAGTCACGGCCACGATAGAACCGTGCGACGCGCGGAGCGGTCCCCGCGACCAGGTGCACCCTCCTGCCGTCCAGGTGCAGGTCCTCGGCGATCTGCGCACCCGATTGTCCGGTACCCACGACCAGCACGTCACCGTCCGGGAACTGATGAGACCCGCGATACTCCGACGAGTGGATCTGAAGGATGTCGCTCGGCAGCTTCTCGGCGAAACGCGGGATCGTCGGGATGTGATATCCCCCGACCGCAACGACGAGGTGGTCGGCGTGCATCGGCCCGGCTGTGGTCTCGAGATCGAAGCCGCCCTCGGTGCCTTGGAGTGCGTTCACCACCGAGACGTGTTCGCGGACGGGTGCGTCGAAGGTGTCTGCGTACCGCCGGACGAAGTCGTAGACCTCGTCGCGCTTCATGAAGCCGTCGGGATCGTCACCGCCGTAGGAGAATCCGGGCAAGGCGCACTGCCAGTTCGGCGTGACGAGGGTAAAGTTGTCCCAGCGGGAATCCTTCCACTCGTGCGCGACGGTCTCGGCCTCGAGGACGACGTGGTCGATTCCTCGCTGCGTCAGATGCCAGCTGATGGACAGTCCCGCCTGTCCACCGCCGACGACGATCACGGAGTGATGTTCGCTCATAACAATTCAGCTCCCGACATACTCAGGACACGAACTGCGCCCGAGGAGTACCCGGCGCCGACGTCGTGAATTTCTTCCATCTGCTGGGCGGCGGAGGTGCACCGCATTCCGAATTTCGCCAGCACGCGATCGCTGGCCACCGTCAACGCTTCCGAGGTCAGCTTCACGAATTCCTCGACCGAGTACTCCGCTCCGGGCGTCAGGTAATCGTGCATCACCAGAGACGGTGAATAACAGGATTGTTCGCGGCCGTCGGGCCACTGCACGAGAAATCGCATCTCAGGCATGAACTGGCTCTTTCGTGATGGTCTTGTACACCGAGGGCCGACGATCGCGCAGGTTGTACATTCCGCCTCCGCGTGCAGCCGCCATCAACCCTTGGACATCCACCGTCGCCGTCGCCAAACCGGGTTCGACGCCGGTGCCCGCGAGAATCTCGCCACCGGGTCCGACGATCTTGGCGCTGCACACGAACCGCAAGGATCCGAAGGTGCCCGACTGGTTGGCTGCCACCCACACCACCTGGTTCTCCAGTGCGCGGGCGCGGTCGTAGATGTCGAAGCGCTGCTTCCAGCGGTCGTCCTCCATGTTTTCGACTGTCGCGGTACGGGCGGTCGGCCACGCGGAGATGGAGGTGATGATCTCCGCGCCGTCGAGCGCAAGTTCACGTGCGGCTTCGGGGAATCCCTTGTCGTAGCAGATCTGCATGCCCATCCGGCCGACCGGAGTATCGAAGGCAGCGTAGCTGTCGCCTGCGTCGTAGCAGAGGTTTTCGCCGAGTGGCTGATGCACTTTGCGGTACGAGCCGAGTATTCCGTCGCCGTGCAAGGTGACCGCCGCGTTGTAGCGTGTGTCGCCGTCCTTCTCGCAGAATCCGAGGGTGATCACCGTGTCACCGGCCATGTCGATGACCCGCTTCAACTCCGGTCCGTCCAGTTCCAAAGCAGGAGGAAGGCTTTCGAGCCTGCGCTGGCGCGCTTCCTCGGATTCGTCACCGCCGCCCAACGAAGGGAGGTACCCGCCGAGGCAGGCCTCGGGCAGCACCAGCAGTTGACTTCCGCGGTTGCGCGCCTCTTCGAGCAACGCGGCAATGGTCCGGTATCCCTGTTCCATGTCGCGGCCGAATTCGGCTGCGGCCACGGAGATGGTCGTGTCGTTCATGCTTCTCCCAATCCGGTCACGGTGGACGTGACCGCTGACGTGGTGATTCCGTCGGGCCACCGCAAAGCGACGCCCGGAATGTCGGTGAGCTGGCCGCATCGAGCGGATACTGCTGGTCCCGACGGTGCACACTGCGCATCGGGACGGTCCGCGGTGATCATCGCGAACCCTGGAAAACACGTGACCCACTCGCCCATGGCGGCGGCGTCGGGTTTGGGGATGGAGGCGACGTCGAGAACGGCTCCGGTTCCGCTCGCTTCGGCGAGCATTCCGGTGGTGCCGACGAGGCCGGCCATCGAGACATCCTTCGCGGCTCGGGGCGCCGTCCGAGCGACGAACGACGCCATCTGCGTGAGCTCCTCGGAGTTTCGTCTGGACGACGAATCCCACTGCTGACCTTGATAACCCCGTCGCCAGTTGCCTTCGATGTCCGCGGTGAGAGTCAGGACGTCTCCGGCGGACGCGCCGCCGGCGCGAACGGGGCGCGGGGTACTTCCGAGTGCCGTGACCGACAGCGACGACGGCACCCCGACCTGGGTGTGACCACCGAGGACCGGTACTTGCCAGGCCTGTGACGCGTTGGCCAACCCTCGGACGATGCGCGTGAGCCTCGACTGTGTCGGGGCACCGACCGCGTCGAGCATTCCGACGGCCCGGGCCCCCATTGCCGACAGGTCGTTCAGGTTGACCAGTGCGGCACACCAGCCCGCCCATTCGGGATCGCGGTCGACCATGGAAGGCAGGATGGCGTCGCACGCGGCGATGATGTCGCTCCCCGGAACGGGGACTCCGTCGTCGCCACGGAATCCTTTGGCACCGAGACCGAGTGGCTGAGCACGCAAGGGTGCGAGCACACCCGCGAGCATCGCCTTGGTCGAGACCACGAGCCGCTCGATTCGATCGATCGGCCAGTACATGGCGACGTGTGGCGCGCCGTGCACGTCGACGTCGGCGCGTCTGACCCATCCCAGCCTGGTGAAGAGCGTTTCGTTCTGTTTCTGCACGGTGGCGTCGAAGCGCAGTACGCCGTGACTTTCGGCGTGCGCACACGCGGCCCGCACCAACGCCGGCCCGACCCCGGATGTGCGCGCCGCCGACGAAACCACCAACCGGCTGCCAGCCCACCACCCCAGATCGGTCGATGTGCAGGGAGCCAACCGAACTCCGCCCAGCACGCTGCCGTCGGATGCAGTGGCGACCAGTACTACCGTGCGCGGGTCGTCGTCGACGTCGTCGTGATCGGACCCGGCGAACAGCCCCTGCTCTCGGACGAAGATGTCGCGTCTCAATCGGCGGTAGGTGCCGAGCTGCGAAGCGTTCGAACACGGTTGGATCAAGAAGTGCGAATCGGCTTCGGTAGGTACCGTTCCCGACAGACCGGCCAAGTCACTCGCATACATCAGCCACCCGCATTCTGCAGTACGCTGCACGCTCCGCACGCCGCGCAGCCTGCTTTCTGATCCGAACCGAGCATCGATGCCGCTTGCAATTCCTTGGCTACCCGGCGCGTCACGTCCTCGAGCACGTCTCGGTTCGGAGCGACCGCATGGTCGACGTCGACAGCCAGCGTGCCGCCGAGCGGCCGGAACGGAACGACGAACGGGTAGACACCCATCTCGATGAGTTGAGCTGCACCCGAAACCAATTCGTCCGGATCCTCACCGAGGCCGACGAGTATGTACGTCGAGACCTGGTTGCGCCCGAAGACGCGAACCGCTTCCTTCCACGCTGCTCGGTATTCGTCCATCGACACCGAGGCCTTACCCGGCATCCATTTCCGACGGACATCGTCGTCGAGTGATTCGACGTGAATGCCGATGGATTCGGCACCGGCGTCGTAGAGATCGGTGATGGTCTGAAGGTCGCCGGGTGGTTCGCACTGCACCTGGATCGGCAGATCCGGGACCACGGCCTTGATGGCCTTGACGCACCGTGCGAGGTGCCGCGCTCCGCGATCCTTCGCCGCGGAGGTACCCGTCGTCATGACCATCTGGGTGACACCGTCGAGTCGGACTGCAGCTTCGGCAACCTCGGCGAGCTGCGCCGGAGTCTTGACAGCGATCGTGTCTCCTGCTTCCAGCGACGCCTCGATGGAGCAGAACCGGCAGCGCTGGTCTGCGCCGTACCTGATACACGTCTGCACGACGGTAGTTGCGAGAACGCTGGTTCCGTGGAGTTTGGCGATCTTCTCGTAGGCGATTCCGTCGGCAGTCTTCAGGTCGTAGAATTTCGGCCGGTCGATTGTTTGGACGTCGAGACCGATGTCCGATCCGTCGAACAGGATTCGCCCCTCTTCGAGGACATACGGACTCAACGGATTACGAGGGATGGCTGCGCCGAGACCATCGATTCGAACATGCCCGTCGTCGCTGGGCCCGGCGCCGGCCGTTCTGTTGACCGGCGGCGTCCCTCGAACTCCGAGCAACGCCAGGTCTACACGCGTACTGACAGACATGTCAGGCTCCTAGACCATGTAGGTCGAGTTGATGATGGCGCCCTTGCGTGCGTAGTGAATGAGGGCGTCCTGGACGTCGAGGGGATGCGCCGGGATGACGCCCTCGATCAGGTCTTCCTCGCGGCCACCGTGCAGCGCGAGGCCGAAGCGACAGCAGAACACGGTGCCGCCCTCGGCGATGAACGTCGCGAGCGAGTCGTTGATGTTCTGCTCGCCCGGGAACCCTGAGTCGCCGGTCGTCGGGAAGCCGCGCGTGGCAAGGCAATTGATAGCGCCGGGACCGTAGAAGTACATGGCCGACTCGAAGCCCTTGCGCAGTGCCCTCGTTGCCTGCAGCACGGCAACGAAACTGACGGATGATTCGTGGGCGATACCGTGCACGAGCGTGAAGTAGCTCTCGCCGTTCTCGGCCTTGTAGTCGGGGAAGATCTTGGTGGAACCGTAGATG
The DNA here is from genome assembly GCF_002258225.1 of Rhodococcus sp. RS1C4. Classification (NCBI taxonomy): domain Bacteria; kingdom Bacillati; phylum Actinomycetota; class Actinomycetes; order Mycobacteriales; family Nocardiaceae; genus Rhodococcus; species Rhodococcus sp. RS1C4. The sequence continues at coordinate 128,133 of NZ_NOXZ01000017.1, forward strand.
TTGCTGCCCTTGGGGAGCGAGGGATGCGGGATCTCCGAGAGGGACTTGGCGATGTTCTCGGCGATGGCGTTGTCGATATCGGACACGTAGTGCTCCTGGGATGAGAGGTTGTCGATCAGCGGGTGACTGAGAACCGAGTGGGCAATCGTTGGCCACCGGTGGAGAGAAGAATCGAAGCCGGAGATGCTCTTCGGCCATGAGACAAGTACAAGCCCCATCCATTTCCGAATGGTCACGCGCGGAATAACGCACTGTTTCGAAGGGCTCACATCGAGGCACGTGCGCGGACCGATACTCTTGAGTTCTACTGACCACCCGCACCACTGCCTAGTTCGAACGAGGAAACGATGATCGGCGCCGTCACAGGCTTGCTGTACGTGATGTCCCTGATCGTCGGCGTGTGGGTTCTGGTCAAACTCGTCATGGGGAGCCCGGTACTCCTGAAGTACCGATCCAACCGGGCGCTGTTCTGGACGATCGCCGCGACCGAGGCCGTCGTGCTCGCTCAAGCAGTCATCGGATTCGCCATGATGTTCACCAGCGACCGCGAGATACATCGCCTCACGTTCGGCTCGTACCTCGTGGGGCTCCTGCTACTGTTGCCGATCGGCACCTGGTGGTCGCTCGGCGATCGCTCACGCGGCGGTACAGCAGTGCTGCTCGTCGCCGTCGTCACCCTCGCAGCCATGGTGTTGCGCCTCAGCCAGATATGGGCCGGATATGCCTGATACCTCGTCACCCCGGGACCACCTGCAGCAGGCGACACGCACCGGATTCGGCCGATTCCTGATCGCCGTCTACGCGGTGTTCGCTGTGGCTGCAACGTCCCGATCGATCGTGCAGCTGACGACGCGGTTCGACGTCGCACCGTTCGCGTACATCCTGTCGGCCGTCGCTGCAGTGGTCTACATCGTCGCAACGGTCGGGCTCGCTCGTGCCACCGAGGCATCACGCAAGGTGGTGACGGTGTCGTGCATCATCGAACTGGTCGGCGTCCTCGCGATCGGCGCCCTCAGCTACATCCAGCCCGACGACTTCCCCGACGCAACGGTCTGGTCTCACTTCGGCCAGGGATACGTCTTCATCCCCGTCGTACTTCCCATCGCCGGACTGTGGTGGCTGCGTCGCACCCGGCAGCCGCGCACTCCGCAGTAAACCGGAGTCCTCTACTTCAGCGCCGCGAGGTTGGCGACGGATTTCTTCACATCCGAGTCGAGTGCTCTGGCGACGACTTTTCCGACGGGACCGAAGAGGACGCCGCCGCCGAATTCCGCGTCGAGGGTCAGTTCGGAACCGCCGGGGCTTTCGCGGACGTGGATCGTCAGGGAAATCCTGACGCCGCCTTTTCCGCTGCCGGACATTTCGATGAGCTCGGGTTCCTTGTACTCGGTGAACGTCCATCGGATCGTGTTCTTGAAGCCTTTGACCTTCACGAGGGATTCGACTTCGGTGCCCTTGGACAGCGTTTTCGGCGGCGGGCTGCACCATCCACCGTGGATGGTCATCCACTCGTCGAACCTGTCCAGGGCCGACGCCTTGTCCCACGCGCCCTGCGGGTTCTCGGGCATCTGCACGGTCACACTGATCGTCGCCATACCTTCCATCATGTCCCACGTCGGCGACGGCCAAACTATGGTGGCGATCATGGCGACGCTCGACATCGCAGGTCGGAAGGTCTCGGTGACCAACCTGGACAAGGTGTTGTTCCCGGAGACGGGCACCACCAAGAGTCAGGTCATCGAGTACTACACGACGATTGCGCCTGCGATGCTTCCTCATCTGGCCGGTCGGGCCGTGACTCGGAAGCGGTGGCCGAACGGTGTGGAGCAATCGTCGTTCTTCGAGAAGAATCTCGCGTCGTCGGCGCCGGAATGGCTGGATCGCCGGGACATGCAGCATTCCGATCGGGTGGTGACGTATCCGTTGTTCTCCACCACGGCGGACTTGGCGTGGCTCGGGCAGCAAGCTGCCATCGAGGCCCATGTCCCGCAGTGGCGGTTCGACGGCAGTCAGCCCGGACCGGCGACGCGCATGGTGTTCGATCTGGATCCCGGGGACGACGTCGACCTGGCCCGTTGCGCCGAGGTGGCCTGCGAGATCCGCGATCTGATCGCCGAGATCGGGTTCACGGCGTTTCCGGTCACGAGCGGGAGCAAAGGCATCCACCTGTACGTGCCGCTGGAGAAGCCGCTCACGACATCGGGGGCGTCGACCGTCGCCAAGCGTGTGGCGACGTTGCTGGAGGAGCGCTCACCGGACCGCATCACGGCGACGATGGCCAAGGCCAAGCGAACCGGACGGGTGTTCGTCGACTGGTCGCAGAACAACGGCAAGAAGACGACCGTCGCGCCGTACTCGATGCGCGGCAGATCTGAGCCGACCGTCGCCGCACCGCGCTCCTGGGACGAGCTGGAATCACCTGGTCTGCACCAGCTTCGGTTCGAGGAGGTCCTGCGCAGATACCACGACGACGGCGATCTGCTTGCCGACCTCGATCCGCCGTTGGAGGTCCGCGAGCCGGACAAGCTCACCAAGTACCGCAGCATGCGCAGCGCGTCGAAGACGCCCGAACCTGTGCCCGACGCCGCCGAACCTCGCGGCACTACCCCTGGACACGAACACGAACACGACGACACGTTCGTCATCCAGGAACACCATGCGAGGCGCCTGCACTACGACTTTCGCCTCGAGCACGACGGTGTCCTGGTCTCGTGGGCCGTGCCCAAGAACATTCCCGACGACCCGGCTCAGAACCGCCTCGCGGTGCACACCGAGGATCACCCACTGGAGTACGCACGCTTCGAGGGCACCATCCCCAAGGGCGAGTACGGGGGCGGCGAGGTGACCATCTGGGATTCGGGCACCTACGAACTCGAGAAGTGGCGTGACGACGAGGTCATCGTCGTTCTGAAAGGCACTCGGGCACAGGGCCGTTTCGCGTTGATCCGCACCAAGGGAAACCAGTGGCTCATGCACCTGATGAAAGAAAAGGATGCACCCGAGCTACCGAAGAGCGTTCAGCCGATGTTGGCGACGGCAGGCGACGTGACCGACCTGCCCGACGGCGAATGGGCGTTCGAGGGCAAGTGGGACGGCTTCAGGGTCGTCGCGCGGATGTCCCACGGGGAGATGAAACTGGAGTCTCGGACCGGCAAGGATCTGACCGAGCGGTTCCGCGCCCTCTCGGCGCTGGCCGCGGATCTTGCCGACCACGAGGCCGTCCTCGACGGCGAGGCCGTGGTGTTCGCTGCCGACGGATCGACGAGTTTCGAACTGCTGCAATCGAGTTCCGGTACCGACGTGAAGTTCATCGCGTTCGATCTACTGCACCTCGACGGCACATCGCTGGTGAAGAAGAAATACTCGGACCGGCGCAAGCTGCTCGAACTCCTCACGACCGGCCTGGAGTCGGTCCTGGTGCCCGAGGCGCTCACGGGCACGGCAGAAGAAGCTCTGGCCACCAGCGTCGAGCGTGGCTGGGAGGGCGTCGTCGCCAAGCGTGTCGACTCCGTGTACCAGCCAGGTCGACGCGCGCACACCTGGATCAAGACGAAGAACTGGCGAACACAAGAAGTCGTCGTCGGCGGGTGGCGACGCGGGAAAGGTAGGCGCGGCGGTGGTCTGGGTTCTCTGCTCGTCGGCATTCCCGGCCCGAACGGACTGAGGTATCTGGGCCGGGTGGGAACGGGGTTCACCGACTCTGCACTCGACACTCTGGCCGCGCTGCTCTCGCCTCTGGAGTCGGACGAGTCGCCGTTCGAGGAACGGCTCCCGACCGCCGACCGAAAAGATGCGGTATGGGTCACACCGTCGCTCGTCGGCGAGGTTCGGTTCTACGAATGGACGGACTCCATGCACCTCAGGCACCCGAGTTGGCGTGGCGTTCGTGACGACAAACAGCCGACTGACGTGGTTCTCGAGAACGATCCCTAGCCGACTGGTCAGTTTGTAGCCGCGTGCCATAAAATCTCGGAGTCTTCGGTGATCGCTGCCGGGGGGCGGCGTAACGAGCGGACTGCTTTTCCCTATATCGCATTCGGTGGGGTAGAAGGACAGCAACATTCGCTCGAGTAATCAGAGCTTTCGGGAGGGAACCCAACGTCATGCGCGCACTCAAACTGGTCGGGGCTGCCAGTATCACGGCAGTGGCGATCGCCTGTTCCGCGGTGATATCGACGGGCACCGCAGCGGCCAATCCTCTGGAACCGACGCCGATCTCCGACGTCTTCTATGCGCCTGTGCCGGACCTGGAGGCCAAGAATCCAGGTGACATCATCTCCAGTCGGCCCATGCCGCCTCCCGCCGGTTTCCTCGACACCGACGTGTGGCAGATCCGGTTCCGCTCGACCAACTCTGCCGGCGATCCCATCGCGGCGGTGACGACGGTGTTCTCACCGCGGAACAAGGTTCCGAACGGGCCGTTGCTGTCCTACCAGCACATCATCAACGCACTCGGTCTGCAGTGCGCGCCGTCGCAGGCCTTGTGGACGCAGGACCCCAACCTGATGATCCGTGAGGCTCCTGCACTGAACGTCGCATTGCAGCGTGGCTGGACCATCAACATGGCGGACCATCTGGGACCGAACAGCGCGTACGGCGCGGCCAAGATGGGCGGGCAGATCGTCCTCGACAGCATTCGGGCGACCCAGCGTTTCGATCCGCTGCAGGTTCAGCAGAGCCCGGTTGCACTCGCCGGTTACTCGGGCGGCGGCATGGCCACCGCGTGGGCTGCGGCATTGCAGAACGACTACGCACCCGAGCTGAACATCGTCGGAAGCGCAGCGGGCGGCGCACCGATGAACCTCGAGCGCATGGCACGCGACCTCGGATTCAACCCGCACCCGGTCTTCGGACTCGCATTCGCGGCGGCTCTGGGTCTCGAGCGTGAGTACCCGACGCGCATCCCGATCAGCGAGCAGCTCAACCCGCTCGGTCAGCAGATGGCAGCGCAGCTGCAGAATGCGTGCACCAACGACATCATCGCCGTCGGTGCGGGCAAGAGCGCGATGCAGGTGGCCAACTCCATCGACTTGATCGACAGCCCCGAGATGGTTGCCGCAGTCAACGAGAACAGCGTCGAGCTCTACCCCGGTGTCCCCAAGGCCCCGTACTTCGAGTGGCACAGCCCGACGGATGCGCTCATCCCTGTCTCGGCCATCAGCAACACGGTCGGCCGCTACTGCGCCGCAGGCGTTCCGGTCACCGAAGTGCTCGTTCCCAGCAATGATCACCTCACCGCTGCAGTTCTCGGATTGCCTCAGGCGCTGGAATGGATCGACGCACGCTTCAACGGCGTGCCCGCTCCCAGCAACTGCTGACGGCCGGCCGACCCCGGGCCTTGAACGTTCGATCGGTTCGAGGCCCGGGAGTGGAGCTTGCGGGACGACCATCCGATTTTGTTAGCCTTACCTCGCACAACGTTGTCGATGCGAGGAGTTTCCGTGCGTTCCAGTGTTCTCAAGCTAGCCGCAGGTGCGGCCGCCATCGCCCTGGCCGCAGGGTGCTCTTCGGACGACAGTTCGTCGTCGTCCGAGTCGGGCGGCGAATCCGGGGCGTTTCCGGTCACCATCGACCACGCGTTCGGCCAGACGACCATCGAGAGCGAACCGTCCAACGTCGTGACGATCGGGTTCAACGAGCAGGACTTCGTTCTCGCGCTCGGCGTGAAGCCCGTTGCTACCCGCGGCAACCTGAGCTACGACTACCGCCAGCGTCCCTGGGCACAGGACGCACTCGGTGGCACCGAGATCCCCGAGGTCGGCAGCACCGACCTCAACCTCGAGCAGATCGCGGCGGCCGGTCCGGATCTGATCCTCGGGCCGTACTCCTTCATCGAGAAGGGCCAGTACGACCAGCTGTCCGAGATGGCTCCGACGATCGCCGACATCGGCGGGTACGAGGACGTACCCGCTGCCACCTGGCAGCAGGAGTTCGAGGTCATCGGAAAGGCCCTCGGCAAGGAGCAGGAAACCGCGGACAAGACCGCCGAACTCGAACAGAAGTTCCAGACGGCGCAGGACGAGAACCCGCAGTTCGCCGCCAAGACGCTCGCACTCACGTTCCTCATGGACGACGGCAGCTACATGATCCTCGGTTCCGACGACATCCGTGCGCTGTTCTTCACCGACCTCGGCTTCCAGGTTCCGGAGAAGACCGAGACCGTCAGCCTGGAGGGACTCACCCAGCTGAACTCCGACGTGATCGTCGTCGCCGGCAAGAGCCGAGAAGAGCTCACCGCCAACCCACTGTTCGCGCAGCTGCCCGCCGTCGCCGAGGACCGCACCGCCTACATCGGTTCGTTCGATCAGGACCTTCCGTCCGCTCTCGGATACTCGAGCCCGCTCTCGCTCGACTACGCGATCGACGGCTTCACCCCGATGCTCGCCGCCGCTGCGGACAACGACCCGGCGACGGTCGTGCCCGCTCCTGCAGGGTGATCACGATCCACTGGTAGCGAATTGAGTTCGATGGAGCTCCTCGTAGCGGCCACCCGCTGCGAGGAGCTCTTCGTGTGTTCCCCGCTCGACAATCGAACCTGCCTCCACCACCAGGATGGCGTCGGCGGCCCGAATCGTCGACAGTCGGTGCGCGATCACAACCGAGGTTCTGCCCGCGAGCGCCTCGGACAGCGCAGCCTGGACCGCTGACTCCGACGTCGAATCCAGCGACGCCGTCGCCTCGTCGAGAATCACGATCCGTGGCCGAGCAATCAGCAGCCGAGCGATGGTCAGTCTCTGCCGCTCACCTCCGGACAACCGATAACCGCGCTCTCCGACGACGGTGTCCAGCCCGTCGGGCAGAGATTTCACCAGATCTTCGAGCCGTGCCCGACGCAACGCGTCCCAGACTTCGTCGTCGGTGGCCGACGGCCGCGGCAGCACAACGTTGGACCTGATCGTGTCGTGGAAGAGATGTCCGTCCTGCGTCACCATCCCGACGGCACCTCTGATCGAATCCGCTTTCAGATCACGGACGTCCTTGCCGCCCAGCAGGATGGATCCACTGTCGACGTCGTACAACCGAGCGATGAGCTGCGCGACGGTGGACTTGCCCGCGCCCGATGTACCGACCAGGGCAATCATCTGCCCAGGTTCGGCGACGAACGAGATGCCGTGCAGCACTTCGTCGCCGCCACGAGAATCCAGCGTCGCCACTTCCTCCAACGAGGCAAGCGACACTTTGTCCGCCGACGGGTAGGCGAACCTGACGTCGCGTAGTTCGACGGCAGCAGGCCCGTCGGGGACGTCCACGGCGTCGGGACTGTCCTCGATGAGCGGTACGAGGTCGAGGACTTCGAAGACACGCTCGAAGCTGACGAGAGCGCTCATCACTTCGACGCGTGCGCTGGCCAGCTCCGTCAGCGGTGAATACAACCGGGTCAACAGAAGAGACAGCGACACAACCGAACCCGGATCCAACTGTCCCTTCAGCGCGTAGAAACCACCGAGACCGTAGACGACGGCGAGCGCGAGGGCCGACACCAACGTCAGCGCAGTCACGAACACCGTCTGCACCATGGCGCTCCGAACGCCGATGTCCCGGACCCGAGCTGCGCGAACCGCGAACTCGCGCGACTCGAAGTCCGGTTGGCCGAACAGCTTGACCAGAGTCGCACCCGGCGCGGAGAACCGCTCCGTCATCTGCGTACTCATCGCGGAATCGTGTTCGGCTGCTTCACGTTGCAGCCTCGCGAGTCGCCTGCCCATCCGGCTGGCTGGTATCACGAAGACCGGAAGGATGATCAACGCGAGCAACGTGATCTGCCAGGAAATCCCGATCATCACGACGAGCGTCAGGATCAGCGTGACGAGGTTGCTCACGACGCCCGAGAGCGTGTCGCTGAAGGCGCGTTGCGCTCCGATCACGTCGTTGTTCAACCGGCTCACGAGAGCACCGGTGCGCGTCCGGGTGAAGAACGCGATCGGCATCCGCTGAACGTGGTCGAACACCGCGGTGCGCAGATCCAGAATCAACGCCTCACCCAAGCTCGACGACAGCCACCGGTTCACCAAACCGAACGCCGCGTCGACGACGGCGATCAGTGCGATCGCCACCGACAGCCACAGCACGACATCGAACGAGTCGCCGTCGACGATGGCATTGACGACGCGTCCCGCCAGTACCGGCGTCGCGACCGCCAGAACTGCGAGCACGACGCTCAGAACGACGAACCCGATCAGTTTGTTGCGGTGCGGCTCGGCGAACCTCAGGATCCGCCGAGCCGTGATCGACGAGAACTGCGTGCTCTGCTCGGACGCATGCATCGTCCGATACAGCTGATTCCAGGCCGTGACTTCCATGCTCATACCGGCAACGCTAGAACCTCGATGTAGGTAGAGGTCAAGGAACGCGCCACATCACGCCACTGCGGACACAGCAGCCTCCTCCAGGGCGAGATCCACGATGTCCGCGACGTCGGTCATCGGACGTACGTCGAGGGCGGCGAGCACCTCGGCCGGTACGTCGTCCAGATCCGGTTCGTTCCTCGCGGGAACGAAAACGGTCTTCAGACCTGCCCGTTGCGCGGCCAGCAACTTCTGCTTGACTCCGCCGATCGGCAGGACCCGACCGTTCAGCGTGACCTCGCCGGTCATTCCCACATCCGACCGCACCGGCCGTCCCGTCGCCATCGACACCAGTGCCGTGACCATCGTGACGCCTGCCGACGGACCGTCCTTGGGTACGGCACCTGCCGGTACGTGGACGTGGATGCTGCGGTCCAACACCTGCGGATCGATGCCGAATCGTGCCGCGTGAGATCGCACGTAGGACAGGGCTATCTGCGCCGACTCCTTCATGACGTCACCCAGCTGACCCGTCAGCGCAAGTCCGGGCTTGCCCTCCGTCGACGACGCCTCGATGAACAGCACGTCGCCTCCGAGTCCCGTCACGGCGAGACCGGTTGCCACACCCGGCACTTCGGTTCTCTCGTGAACGTCGGGAGTGAAACGCGGTCGGCCGAGGTACTCGACGAGTCCCGCCTCGTCGATACGCACCGTCGCCTTTCCCCCTGCCAGTGCTGTCGCGGACTTCCGCAGAGCCTTGGCGAGCAGACGCTCGAACTGACGCACACCTGGTTCACGGGTGTAGTCGGCAGCGATCTTTCGCAACGCATCGTCGGTGACGTCGACTTCGTCGGACGTGAGCGCAGAACGTTCCAACTGACGCGGCAGCAGATAGTTCCGCGCGATCACGACCTTGTCGTCCTCGGTGTACCCGTCGATGGTGACGAGCTCCATCCGATCGAGCAGAGGTCCCGGAATCTGTTCGACCACATTGGCTGTCGCCAGAAACACGACGTCGGAGAGGTCGAGATCGAGGTCCAGGTAGTGATCCCGAAAAGTGTGATTCTGCGCCGGATCGAGAACTTCGAGCAGAGCGGCACTGGGATCGCCGCGGTAGTCGGAACCGACCTTGTCGATCTCGTCGAGCAGCACCACGGGGTTCATCGAACCCGCCTCACCGATGGCGCGGACGATTCGCCCGGGCAACGCACCCACGTAGGTACGCCGGTGTCCGCGAATCTCCGCTTCGTCTCGAACGCCACCGAGTGCGACACGAACGAACTTGCGGCCCAACGCACGCGCCACGGATTCGCCCAGCGACGTCTTACCGACTCCGGGCGGCCCCGCGAGCACCATGACCGCACCCGATCCGCGTCCACCGACGAGGCCCATGCCGCGCTCTGCTCGACGCGCCCGCACGGCGAGATACTCGACGATACGATCCTTCACGTCGTCCAGACCATGGTGGTCCGCATCGAGAATCGCTCGTGCCGAATCGATGTCGGTCGTGTCGGTCGTGGTGACCGACCACGGCAGGTCCAGGACGGTATCGAGCCACGTCCTGATCCACCCGGACTCGGGACTCTGATCACTCGCCCGCTCGAGCTTTCCGACCTCACGAAGTGCGGCCTCGCGCACCGCATCCGGGAGATCTGCCGATTCGACGCGGCCGCGGTAGTCGTCGGCGCCGTCTGGTTCGTCCTCGCCGAGCTCCTTGCGGATCGCGGCGAGCTGCTGCCGCAGCAGAAACTCTTTCTGGGTCTTCTCCATACCGTCGCGCACATCGTTCGAGATCTTGTCGTTGACCTCGACCTCCGCGAGATGGGACCGGGTCCACTCGATCAGCAGTGTCAGACGATCGTGCACGGATGGGGTCTCGAGCAGCTGCCTCTTCTGCACATCGGTCAGGTACGACGCGTACCCCGCGGTGTCGGCGATCGCGCCGGGATCGGTGAGCTTGTTGACGGAGTCGATGACCTGCCACGCGTCGCGGCGCTGCAACATCGCGACGACGAGCTGCTTGTACTCGGTGGCCAGCGTTCGGGTGCTCTCGGCAGTTCCACCACTACCGTCGACGGCGGATTCGTCGACGATTTCGGCCTCGACCCACAGGGCAGCACCGGGCCCGCTGACACCGTGACCGATGTGAGCGCGGCGCTCGGCCTTGAGGACTGCGGCAGCCTCCCCGGTCGCGAGCCGTCCCATCTGCACGATGGACGCAACCACGCCGTACGCGGCGTATCGGTCCTCGAGCCGAGGAGCAACGAGCAAGGTTCCGTCGTTGGAAGCCTGTGCTGCGTCCACGGCAGCGCGCGCGGACTCGTCGAGTTCGACGGGGACGACCATCCCGGGCAGAACGACGGGGTCGGTCAGAAAGAGAACAGGTAGGCGGATGGGTTCGGGCATTACAGCACCTCCGGTCGGTTGAGCTATGTGGACTCAACTTCACGTGTGCTCCGGGTGTTCCCCGTGGTGAGCGTGTTCTCCGTGGGCAGAATCAGCGTCCGCGACTACGCCCGACGACTGCCGTCCCGTCCAGTTCCTCGGATCTGACGATCTCCGCTTCGAAACCCGACGCCGCGACGAGCGCCGCGGTGCCCTGCGCTTGCCGAACGCTGGTTTCGACCACGATGCGGCCCGCAGGAGCAAGCCACTCCCCCGCCCCCTCGACCACTCGGCGCTGGAGGTCGAGGCCGTCGACACCTCCGTCGAGAGCGTCTCTCGGCTCATGGTCCCTCGCCTCGGACGGCATGGAACCGATCGCCCCGGTCGGAACGTACGGGGCATTGGCGACCACGACGTCGACGGTTCTCCGAAGACTGTGCGGCAGAGCGCTGTACATGTCACTTCGATAGACATGACCTCCGACGGGCTCCAGATTCCGACGCGCACAGCGGACTGCAGCGGGTGCGATGTCGGAGGCATGCAGCGCCACCCCGGGCCGCTCGTGTGCGATCGCAACGGCGACTGCCCCGGATCCGCAACAGATGTCGAGCACAACCCCGGGCTCCGCGTCGACCGCGGCGTGCACGAGGAGTTCGGTTCTGCGACGGGGGACGAACACTCCGGGCGCGACCGATATCCGCAGACCAGCGAACTCCGCCCACCCGAGAAGTTGTTCCAGTGGAGTGCCGTCGACTCGCTGTGCGACAGCCTTTTTCAGAGCGCTTCCGCCGAACGCCTCCACGAGGAGCCGAGCCTCGATTTCCGCGAACACGCAGCCCGCGGCGCGCAACACCCGGACGATCTCGTCGAAGGAAGGCGCGGACATCGGACTCGAGATCAGCCGAGGGGCGTGAGGCGGTAGTGCAGCCGGACAGCGGTCACGTTCCACAGTTTCAGCACATGATCGGTCCGCAGCACCCCCTCGTCGTCGACGTAGACATGGAAGACCTCGTGGATCGGCGCTCTGGCCGCGTACCAGGCACCTTTGTCCAACACGACCGTGTAGGCGCCGTCCTGCCCGAACCTACCCGACGGGGACGTCAGAACGAGCGAACCTCCTTCGCCCACTGTCGGTTTCAGGAAAACCTGGACGTTGCCGTCCTCCAACGGGAAAGTCACATGGACGCTCGGACCCGACGCCGAGGGAAGCGTCGAAGCGCGGTAGTAACCGCTGTACATGTAGTCGCCGGTCTTCCGCAGAGTTCGCAACCAGGCAGAGCCGGCATGCCGGCCGTCGGCGTCGACGATCTCCGTGACCTCACTGTCCACACCGTGTGCCACCGCCAGAGGCTGCACCGGAAGAGCAAGCTGCTGCACGCGTTTGCCGTACAACGCTTCGATGGCCGCGCCGGGTAGCCCGAAACCCGTCGTCCACTGCGTCCACGCATCCATGCGCCACCGAGCAGTGTGCTCGTAGAATTCGCGAATGCGAGGGTCGATCGCGCTCGGGTCGAACTCCGGACCGGCCAGCGCATCGAAGCTGTGCAGCAAACCGTCCGACGAGGAACCGGGTACGACGCGCCCACCGATGCGCTCCGCCTCCTGCTGCAGCCACCTGTCCCGAACGACGCCCGGACCCGATACCGGCCCCCGCAACCACGACTGGTCGCCGTCGAGGTCGACACGTCTTCCGACCGTCTTCCACCCCAGTCTCGACGCCTTGTCCGCCAGCGACCACGCCCCCACGCTCACCATGCACCCAGCGTCTCACACCGGCTCCTCAGCAGCGAGCACTGCGACAACCCAACCGGAATCGAGTTCCGAGAACGGCCCGAGTGCATCGACCTACTTCGCAGGATCGGGTTCTCCATGAATCCGTACCCACGGCCCCAGAGCTTGTCGTAGGCGAGACCAGCTAGCACCCTCGGAGGAACACCACAGTGACTACACCCAAGACCGCGTCCGTGTGTCGGACTTCGATCATAAGATCTTGCATCGTGGGCACATCGAGTGCTGTCGCCGTCGTCGGCAGGTATCACCGCTGTTGCATCAGCTGACGAAACTCGCCTGGCGAATCCAGAGACAGCAGAGGCACTTCCGGGGTGAAACCGGCCGACGATGGATACCGAACCGATGCCTACACAGGGTCGGGGCAAATACTGGCGACAGCCAGCACTTGCGAACCAAGTCAGCCCGCAGTCGGGACGTTCTACCTTGCGCCCGCATCAGGCTAGGCCGTGATCGCCGGTTCGCGTGGACGCATGTCGGATAATCTCATCCGTCTATTCCTGCAGCCGCGGAGCGGTCCGAAATTCCACCCCCGAATGACGGCGATCGCCTCCGTACTCCCAGCGAATGGTCCGTTCGGGGCCATCTCGACGAGGCCTCACGCTGATTCCGCGATAGTCGTAACCGTCCTGTCTCACCTGTTCCCACTCGAAATCCACGGTCTCCCCGACGACCGCGTCGACACTGGAACCGGTGATATGAATGGACTCATTCTCGCGCGCAGGAGGCAGCGTGATGGCCCACAGCATGCTGACGTGAACCCAGCATCCGCCGGCAGTGTCCAGGGAGTCGAGAACGCCCCATCCTTCGTCGGCATACCACTTCCTGATAACGCCTGTACTGGTCATTGCCTCAGGTTAGCCAGGTTGCGGGAGCCATACCGGAGCAGACGACCCGACCACACCGATGTGGAGCAGAGAAAGAAAATAACGGGAGGCATCGCTCACGGTTGCGTTCGAACGTATGTTCGATTACTCTATGTGACATGGCACAGCCGGGGGGCTCCACGCAGGTTCGATCCGATGCAGACAGTGCGGCATCGCGGTCACTGACGCGCCTGTCGGATGGACGGCGGGCAGAGAACCGAGCGTCGGCAGTGGTGATCCACGAGTTGCAAGATCTCTACGAGATACGGCTGTGCGCAGAGATGGACGTGCATGCACTGGGTGCAGAGCACGGCAGTGAGGAACCGAACGTCGATCGCGCCCGACACACAGTCGAATACGAAGCAGCAGTGTCCATGTCGACAACTCGGACTGTTGCGCGCCAGATGATCGTTGTCGCCAACCATCTGTTCTGGCGTCTGCCGGCAATCGATGCCGCCTTCACGGCCGGGGACCTCGACTACGGCCGTGTCCGAACGGTAGTTCTGACCCTGCTCCGCGCCAGCGACGAGACTGTGTCGGCTCTGGAGGCAGATATTCTCGCCGCGGCACAGCGATGCGCTCCGAAAGCGCTGCGGGAGAACATCTGGCGCCGCTGGTTCCAATACGACCCGGACGAGGCCGCGGCTGCACAGAAAGCTGCGCTCGCCGACGAACGATGCGCCGAGATTCGCCGCAACGACTCCGGCATCGCCACCCTGGTGTCGAAGATGAGCGTGCTCGAGGGCGCTGAATGCGACGCCCTCCTCGACGAGTACGTAGCCACCGTCTGCCCGAAAGATCCACGAACCAAGAAAGAACTACGCGGACATGCCTTACTCGCGTTGATCCACCGAGAAGATGCGCTCCAATGCCGTTGCGGGAGCGAGGAATGCCCGTTTCGCGGAGTCGATGCCAAGAACCCCAACCGGCGACCGTACCTGCTGAACATTCACATCGACATCGAAACCATTCTCGGGCTGAACGAAGAGCCGGCCACACTGTCCGACGGCACAGTTCTCGACGCGGAAACCGTGCGACTCCTCGCCACCGACACCCGCTGGCAGGTCCTGCTCACCGAAACCCTGACCGCCGCACGTGACCGCCGTGGCCTCGACAACGACGAATCGGCCGACGATCTCGACGACGACGGTGCCGGCAACTCGGACGAGGGTTCGGACGGGGGTGACGACGACGATGGCGGCACCAAGGTTACTGACGCACCGAATCCCAGACCACCGGCGCAACATCCAGTACGGCGCGGTCGGCGTAAGGCTGCCCGTGCTCGGCGGGTTGTCGCCCGCGGCCGAACACGGCCTCCAGCGCCTCTGCCGACTACTACGCAGCGGGCCAAGGACAATCCGCGTGCATCGGCGATCGGGGAAGAAGCGGCGCTGTCCGCGGCGATTGCTGCGTTCATGGACGCTGTGGCACTCGACCCGTCGCTCGCCGAGGGCTTGCACCCCGACGGACACGGTGGATTCTGCACGCCTCCGCCCGGAGCCCTCACCTACCGGCCGAGCGCTGCTCTGGTCGCGCTGGTTCGCGCGAGCTATCACACCTGTACGTTCCCGAACTGTGGGGTACCGGCTGCCCGTTGCGACATCGACCACATCGTTCCGTTCGATCATCGAGATCCGATTTCCGGAGGCTGGACCGTTCTCGGAAACCTGCATCCACTGTGCCCGTACCACCATCAGGCCAAGACTCTGCGACTGTGGGCGTGCACCAAGCTCGACGGAGACGGAATCTATTGGCGCTCAGGGGCTGGGCTGCAGCACATAACCCCACCCGCGTTCGGAACAGTCGACATCCCCGGCGATTTCGTCCACGTCCGTCGATTCCGCATGCCGTCCCGACCGACGTCGAGGGGCGCATCCCGTCGATCCGACACCCGCAACAACATCGACCGCCACGACGACTTACCCGACCCGCCGGACGAACTGTACGAACCCACGTGGTGGGAAGCCAACATCACCGACGAGGACTGCCAACTCTGGAGGCTCCTGAATCCGCGCACCGACGGCGGCGCACCAAGTCTGGCGGACATCGCAAGACTCGACGATCCGCAGTGCCGAGCCGACGCGCTATACCTCCGCGAGAAGTTCCTCGAGCATCGCGCCGTGGTCGCCGAACGCGAGAAGTACCGGCCACCACCGTTCTGAGCAGGAGGTTTCAGGAGTGGAGCCTGCGTAATGACTCGTACTAGGGTTCGAGCCCGAGTCCTTCCGCTTCCAAGGCGGCCTTCACGATGCCGAGTGCTTTGGGGCCGACGCCGTGGAGCTGTGCGAGCGCCGATTCCGACTGCCCGGCCAACGCCTCGAGCGATGTGAAGCCGGCGGCGAAGAATGCGCCTGCTGCGGGGCGTCCGGTGCCTGCGGGGAAATGGTCGATCGGCTCACTCATGGCCACATCTTAAACTCGCCGGTAACCTGGTCGGGTGCCTGACAACAAGCAGCGACGCGTCATCCTCACCGGCGGAAACACCGGAATCGGTTACTTCACCGCGCTCCAGTTGGTGAAGCAAGGCGACCACGTGACCTTGGCCTGCCGCAACCTGGACAAGGCCAAGACAGCGGCGGACAAGATTGCCGCAGAAACCAACAGCACCGGCGGCGTCGTGGACACTGCCGAACTCGATCTGGCCGATCTGAGCTCGGTGCGTGATTTCGCGGCATCGGCTCCCGACCGCGTCGACGTCCTCATCAACAACGCAGGCGTCATGATGCCTGCGACGCGGCGCGAGACCGTCGACGGCTTCGAACTTCAATTCGGTACCAATCACCTCGGCCACTTCGCGTTGACCGGCCACTTGCTCCCCAAGCTTCGCGCGTCGGACAAGGCCACCGTCGTCACCGTCTCCTCGGTCGCCCACAAGCAAGCACCGAAACTCGATTTCGACGATCTGCAGGCCACGCGCGGGTACAACCCACAGCGGGGTTACGCCAATTCCAAGTTGTCGAATCTGTTGTTCGCACTGGAACTTCAGCGCCGTCTCGATGCCGCGAAGATCGACATCACGAGCAACGCCGCCCACCCCGGCATCTCGTCGACCGAGTTGTACTCGAGTCCCGACGGCCTGGGGAGTTCCAAGATTGCGTCCCTCGTCGCGGCCGTCGGGCTGCCGATCATCTCGCAGTCCGCGAAAGCCGGCGCACTTCCTACCCTCCACGCACTCGAGAAGGGTGGACCGGGGTCGTACACGGGCCCGAAGTGGTTGTTCGAGTCCCGTGGCGCTCCCGCTCCGGCAAAGCTCTCCGGCAAGGCAAAAGACCGCCAGCTCGCCGAAAAGCTCTGGGAAGCAAGTGAACGACTCACCGGAGTCGTGTACGACCTCGGCTGACGCACCGACATGCGGGTCAGCCGCCTACCGTGACCGAAGCGGGTAGCGGCATACCCCGGTCGCTCAGCACCGCGCGTAGCCGGTCCGGGTAGTCGGTGATGATCCCGTCGACTCCCATGTCCAGCAGGACGTTCATGGTCTCGGGGTCGTCGACTGTCCACGGAATGACCCGAATTCCAGCGGCATGGGCGTCGTCGATCATCTTCTGGGTCACGTACAGCTCGAAGTCCGGGTCACTTACCTTGCCGCTCTGCGGATTTCCCTGAACCGGTGAGAATCCGGATGCGCCGAACGAGCGGATCGCGGCAATCGGGTCACCGTCGAAATCGTCGATGTCCACGCCACCGAGCCATGGCGACCTCCCGGACTGACCGATCTGAAGAAACTCACCGTTCGTCAGCGCGACGGTCGGTAGTGCGGGTTCCACTTCCCGGACCCGCTGCAGCGCACCCCAGTCGAAGCTCTGGATCGTCGCTCTGTCGAGCATCCCAGCGGCACGGATGGTGCCGAGGACGGTGTCGACGAACTGCTCACGAGGTGCCGTCTCCGTCGGGCTTGCCGCTTCGACCTTGGTTTCGACATTCAGCTTGATCCCAGGGGCACTGGCGGCAAGTTCGAGAACGTCGGCCAACGTCGGCATCCGCGCACCCGGCACCGTTCGTTGCTCCGGATAGTCCGCCAGCCGCAACGTCCCACAGTCCAGGGTCCGAATCTGCGCCAGCGTCAACGTGTTCACGTACTTGCCGACGTAGGGGAACTCGGGATCCTGCTCGACGACAGGTGCCGTGTCCAGACATTTCTTCGACGAGACCTGCCGATCATGGGTGACGACGGCAATCCCGTCCTCGGTGATCTGCGTGTCCAGTTCCAGCGTGGTCACGCCGAGCTCCAGTGCAGTGGTGAACGATTCGAGGGTGCTCTCGGAGACGAGGCCGAGTCCACCCCGGTGCGCCTGTAGATCGAACTCGCCGTTCGACGGCTGAGGTCGAGGATCCGGCGACCGGTCCGCTTCGGCCGACGAACATGCAGTGAACGTGACCGCTGCGAGCACGGTCAAGACGAGCGCGGCACCTGGTAGTCGTCGCATGCCGTTCGACGCTAGGGGTGAGAAGCGTCGACTCCGTGAACTAGAGCTTCCCCGCACCCTTCAGATAAGTGACAACAGGCGCTCGGAACATTTCCGTGCGTGCGGCGCGGGCCCCGAGGGCAGAGGTCACCAACCCCTCGCACAACGCGATGTAGCCGGCTCCGACCTCGGCGTCGCCGAACAGTTCGACGGCACCAGGCCCCGAGAACAGGCTGCCCGCCAGCGCGGCGCGGTCGGCGTCGGACACCGTCGGGTCGAGCATCAGCACGTGCCGGGCGCGTAGTTGGGCGGCTCTCTCCGTGACGAGGTGGTCCAGGTACCGCACCGTCACTTCGACCGGATCACCCTCGATGGTCGACAGGTGGGTGAACTCGGCACGCGAAGTCTCGGTGATCCGGGCGATCACGGCGGCGAACAGATCGGCTTTCGATCGGAAGTAGTACGACGTGGAGCCGGCCGGCAGCGTCAGGGCGTCGTCGAGCTTGCGGTGGGTCAGTGCCCGGAGTCCGGAATCGGCGATGACGTCGATCGCCGCGTCCGCGATCGCAGCTCTTCTGTCCATGACGTGGATCGTACGCCAATTTCCTCTACATATGTAGAGTGGGCGCCCATGAGGCCACCAGTACCCCGGAATGCGTTCGCCGCCGATTTCGACCTGGACCCGTCGCAGCACTCCGTCGTCGACCTTCTCACCGAGGCCGACACGCTCGGCCTGTACCTGTGGGGACCCGTCGGGCGAGGCAAGACCTGGTTGATGGACAGATACTTCGGCGCCGCACCGGAGCCCAAGAAACGCCTGCACTTCCACACCTTTTTCCGTGACCTGCACGCGTCGTACTTCGTTCATCGGTTCCAGCTCGAACCGACGCTCGACGCGTTGATCGGCCCCACCCGATTGCTCTGCTTCGACGAATTCCACGTGCACGACATCGGCGACGCACGGCTCATCGCCCGGATGCTCGACGCCCTGTGGGCACGAGGTGTCGCCGTGGTCGCGACGTCCAATTACCCACCCGACGGCTTGCTGCCCAATCCGCTGTTTCACGACGCATTCCTCCCGACCATCGAGGTTCTGAAAGCGAACCTCCGAGTGGTGTGCGTCGACGGACCCGTGGATTACCGCACCCTGGGCGACGCGAACACCGAGAACTCGGGATTCTCCGCGGGAACCTGGTCCACCACCGGAACTGCCGCAGGCGAGTCCTTCGCGGACCTGTGCGAGGCCCCGAGGTCGACGGGCGATTACCTGGCCATCGTCGATCGGCTCGACGCGGGCGCAGAACTGACGATCAGGGAAATACCAGCACTTGCCCAGGCGTCGGACGACGCAGTGCGCAGATTCTCGAATCTCGTGGACATCCTGTACGACGCGGACATCAGGACTCGATTTCACGCACGGGTGCCGTTGGAGGAGTTCGCCGACGGTCACCGGGAAGGCCTCGGCTCGGTCTCGTCGGGAGGAGTCGATCTGAAGAGGACGCTGAGCAGGCTCCATCAGCTTCGGCATTCGCGGGCGTCGACACGTCTCGGAGCCG
This sequence comes from Rhodococcus sp. RS1C4, assembly GCF_002258225.1. Classification (NCBI taxonomy): domain Bacteria; kingdom Bacillati; phylum Actinomycetota; class Actinomycetes; order Mycobacteriales; family Nocardiaceae; genus Rhodococcus; species Rhodococcus sp. RS1C4. The sequence goes on from NZ_NOXZ01000017.1 coordinate 147,419, forward strand.
AGAAGTAAGGGAGACGCCCACAGCTGACGGCGGTCGGGGGCGACAGCAGCCGCGGGCGTCTCATCCATCATTCGCCGCAGGTGAAAGGCTGGATGGGTCCGGATGGAAAGTTTTTCGGAAATTTCTCGGCACCGGCATGGAATACCACCCGGCAAACTCCCGTTAGAGTAGAAGTCAATGCAAACGCATGAAAATGCGTTCGAGGGATTCGGCCAGGGAGCACACCATGCAGTTCGGAATCTTCACCGTCGGCGACGTGACAGTCGACCCCACCACAGGTCGCGCACCCACCGAAAACGAGCGGATCAAGGCAATGGTCACCATCGCCAAGCATGCCGAAGAAGTCGGTCTCGACGTGTTCGCAACCGGTGAGCACCACAACCGGCCGTTCGTGCCGTCGTCACCGACGACGATGCTCGGGTACGTCGCCGCCCAGACCGACAAGCTGATCCTGTCCACGTCGACGACACTCATCACGACCAACGACCCGGTGAAGATCGCCGAGGACTACGCGATGCTCCAGCATCTGTCCGACGGCCGCGTCGACCTCATCATGGGCCGCGGCAACACCGCGCCGGTCTACCCGTGGTTCGGCAAGGACATCCGTCAGGGCATTCCCCTCGCGCTCGAGAACTACCAACTCCTGCGACGCCTGTGGACCGAGGACGTCGTGACGTGGAAGGGCAACTTCCGGACTCCGCTCGACAGCTTCACCTCCACGCCTCGCCCGCTGGACGACATCCCGCCGTTCGTATGGCACGGCTCGATCCGCAGCCCCGAGATCGCAGAGATCGCCGCGTACCACGGTGACGGATTCTTCGCGAACAACATCTTCTGGCCCAAAGAGCACTACATTCAGCTCATCGACCTCTATCGCCAACGCTACGAGCACTACGGGCACGGCCGCGCGGACCAGGCCATCGTCGGCCTCGGCGGTCAGGTGTTCATGCGCAAGAACAGCCAGGACGCAGTGAACGAGTTCCGGCCGTACTTCGACAACGCACCCGTCTACGGACACGGCCCGACGATGGAAGAATTCACCGAGCAGACACCGTTGACCGTCGGCTCACCACAGCAGGTCATCGAGAAGACACTCGCGTTCGCGGACTTCTTCGGCGACTACCAGCGCCAACTGTTCCTGATGGATCACGCCGGTCTCCCGCTGAAGACGGTCCTCGAGCAGCTCGATCTGCTGGGCGAGGAAGTGGTACCGACGCTGCGCGCGGAGTTCGCCGCACGACGCCCGGCCGGGGTTCCCGAGAACCCGCCGACGCACGCGAGCATGCTCGCCGAGAAGGAGACGGCTGTTGCCGTCTAGCACCGAACTGTCGGTTGTCGCCTGGGAGGCGTTGTTTCGCTCCCAGGTGGCGCTGATGCGCAAGTTCACCGCCGACGACATTTGGGGCCCGATCAGTCTGCGCGAGTACGACGTGCTGTTCACACTCGGCAATTGCCCGACGCGAACGTTGCGTCTGCACGACCTCAACGCCGAGATCCTGCTGACCCAGCCCTCGCTCAGTCGACTCTGCGAACGGCTGGAGAAGCTCGGACTGGTCACCCGCACGCCGGACCCGAACGACAAACGCGGAACCGTCGTCGGCCTCACCGACGACGGCCTCGCTGTGCAACGGGAGATCGGACGGAAGCACGCGTCGCGCATCAGGAGATACGTCGGCGACGCGTTGACCGACGAGGAACTGCGAACACTGACGGCACTGTGCACCAAACTGAGGCTCGCGCAGAAGGACATCTCATGACAGGCGGTTTCCCATGAACCTCGAAATCATCACCCCACGCGACGTTCCACTCGGCGGCCCTCGCGCCATGAACGTCCGGCGGACGCTACCGACGAAACAGCGAACCCTGATCGGCGCGTGGTGTTTTGCCGATCACTACGGTCCCGACGACGTATCCGCGTCCGGAGGCATGGACGTCCCGCCGCACCCCCACACCGGGCTGCAGACCGTGAGCTGGCTGTTCACCGGTGAGATCGAACACCGCGACAGCATCGGCTCGCACGCACTTGTCCACCCCGGCGAGCTCAACCTCATGACCGCGGGCCGCGGAATCTCCCACTCGGAAGTCTCGACCGACAACACCCGAATCCTGCACGGCATGCAGCTGTGGGTCGCCCTGCCCGGGTCCGCTCGATTCACTGCGCCGGCCTTTCAGCACTACGTCCCCGACGCCGTGACGACGGGCGGCGCAGAGCTGCGGGTGTTCCTGGGATCTCTCGCGGGCCGGACATCCCCCGTCTCGACTTTCACACCACTCCTCGGCGCCGAGATCGTCCTTCCCGCAGGGAGTGCCGTTCAACTCGACGTCGACGAGGCCTTCGAGCACGGCATCATCGTCGACCAGGGCTCGGTGAACGTCGAGACCCTTCCCCCAGCTGACGACGCCGATCCCGAGGACGCGGAATCCGGCACCCTTGCCCGAGCCGAATTGGGATACCTCCAGCCCGGCAATCGCGCCATCACCCTGCGAAACTCGGGCACCGACGAAGCACGAATGCTGCTGCTCGGCGGGCCACCGTTCGGTGAAGAAGTAGTGATGTGGTGGAACTTCATGGGCCGCACCCACGACGACATCGTGGCCTATCGCGAGGCCTGGGAAGGAGCGGAGCATGCGGAGCGTGACGGGCAGTTCGGCACGGTCGATGGGTACCGGATACCGGGGTTCAGACTTCCTGCGCCCGAACTACCGAACGCTCGCATCGCCCCGAGACACTGAGGTGCGGGCGCTGCGAGGGTTCGGCTCGAGCCTCAGAAAAGAGTAGCGACCTCGTCGAGGGATTCGCTGCGGGAAGGTGCGGCAGCGGCAGGCGTGCCGGCAGCGGTAGCAACAGGTTTGCTGGGGCCCGCTTTGCCCGAGGCGACGGCGCGAGCAGCTTCACCGGCGAGCGCGTCGGCTGCCTCGTTGAAGTGGTTGCCGACATGTCCACGGACCCAGCGGAATCGGACAGGTCCGCTGCGGTCCACGATTGCTCGATCGATGCTCTGCACCAATTCCAGGTTGCGCACCGGCGATCCGCCCGCGGTTTTCCAGCCCTTACGCTTCCACCCCGGCAGCCATTCCGAAGCACACTTGATGGCGTACTGCGAATCCGACTCGATGAGCATCGGCTCGTCACCGGGGTGCGCGAGGATTGCCTCCAAAAGCGCTCGAAGCTCGGCGATCTGGTTGGTTCCCGACGCTTCTCCACCGGAGTTGGACGGCCCCGTGTGGTTGACCCAGGCCCAACCGATGGCGCCACCCGGATTCCGCAGACACGAACCGTCAGTACTCACGATGATCACGGGAAGGACCCTACTTCGCCCCACCGACAAACAACAGGCGCCGCGCAGGAGTGGAGCCTGCGGAACGACCTGATGAGGCAGGAGTGGAGCCTGCGGAACGACCTGATGAGGCAGGAGTGGAGCCTGCGGACCTCTGAATTCGGGGGCCGAGGACCGCTCGAGGCTGTGTGGGTGTCCGAATGGGTAGTGTGGGAAAGCATCCGAGAACGCACCCGACAGGGTCGATCACACATTCGCACTCACCGAGGACTCGAATCGTGACAACTGCAGCGCCAGGAGAATCCATCCCGTCGTCGTTCGAAGCATTGGTGGCGAGGGAGGCCGACGGCATCACGCTCACGCGAGAACGCGTCGACGCGTCGTTTCTGCCGGAGGTGTCGGGTCCGTCGGTGACGATTGCCGTGGAGTATTCGTCGGTCAACTTCAAGGATGCTCTCGCGATCACGCCGAAGGGTGGAGTCGTCCGCGAGTACCCCATCGTCCCTGGCATCGACGTCGCGGGAACCGTTGCGGAGTCCACATCGCCGGAGTTCGAGGTGGGTCAGCGCGTCGTTGCGCACGGGTACGACATCGGTACTGCGCAGCACGGTGGTTACGCCGAGTTCGCGCGCGTTCCCGCCGAGTGGGTGGTGCCGTTGACCACCCTGTCCACCCGTGAGGCCGCGGCCATCGGCACCGCGGGTTTCACCGCGGCACTGAGCGTACGTGCGCTGCAAGCGGCAGGCGTGACTCCGTCCGACGGGCCGGTGCTGGTGACGGGTGCCAGCGGCGGAGTGGGGACGGTCAGCGTCGACCTCCTCTCGGCCGCAGGCTACGAAGTGGTCGCATCGTCCGGCAAGCAAGGCGCCACGCAACTGCTGACAGAGTTGGGTGCATCGCGGGTCGTCGGCCGGCTGCCGGAGGATCCCGATGCCAAGCCGCGTCCGCTCGGCAAGGCGGAGTGGGGCGGCGTCGTCGACTGCGTAGGCGGCAAGACGCTGGCACATGCGTTGAGCACGGTCCGGTACGGCGGCGCTGTCGCCGCGAGCGGTCTGACCGGAGGCGCGCAGCTGCCGACGACGGTGCTTCCGTTCATTCTGCGCGGCGTGTCTCTGCTCGGCATCGACTCCGTGTTACTCCCCATCGACAAGCGCCGGGCACTGTGGCAGAAACTCGAAACCGATCTGCGCCCGCAGCGTCTGTCGGCGCTCACCACCGAGGTGCCCGTGGCGGACGTCGCGAGTGCTCTCGACTCGATCTCCGGCGGTGGCGTCACCGGCCGAACGGTCGTCGCCGTCTCCGGAGGCTTCGCGTAGGCCGCGGCGCTCGGATCCAGTTCCGGCGTTTGTCGGTCGGAGGGGATAAAGTCGGCGGCACGATGTTCCCGAAGACCACGCCAGGCTCTCCATCCGCCGCCGGAGACAGTGATGTCTCGACGGTGTTCGAGTCGGCGTCCCCGCTGGACCCGATGGCGTGCCTTCGGGATCTACGCAGGGGCAAGGGAGACCCCACGTTCGAGCGGGACAGCGCAGGCAGTGTCTGGCGAGCGTCGCGTCTTCCGTCCGGTCCGGTCACATACAGGATCACCCCTATCTCGCGCACCGCCGTCCGGAGCCAGGCGTGGGGTCCCGGTGCCGAGGAGTTCACCGGATTTCTGCCCGCGCTGCTGGGCAGTGAGGACGACTCGTCGGGCTTCGCGCCGGAGCATCCGACCCTGAAGGAAGCTCACCGACAGCATCCGCACCTTCGCCTCGGCAGGACCGGGCTCGTCATGGAAGCCCTGGTGCCCGCGGTACTCGAGCAGCGTGTCCACGGGTTGTCCGCGTTCTCGTCGTGGCGCAGGCTCGTCACGAAATTCGGCGAGCGGGCACCTGGCCCGACTCCGAAGCCGATGTTCGTTCCGCCCCCTCCGGACGTCTGGCGCCGCATTCCCTCGTGGGAGTACCACCTCGCCAACGTCGATCCTGCTCGCTCCAAGACCATCGTGCGATGCGCACAGGTGGCGCACCGTATGGAAGAAGCCGCCTCGATGCCGTTCGCGGATGCGACACGTCGCCTGCGGGCTGTCCCCGGCGTCGGCATCTGGACGGCAGCGGAAGTCGCGCAACGTGCCTTCGGCGATCCCGACGCCTTGTCCGTGGGCGACTACCACTTGGCCGCTGCGGTCGGTTGGTCGCTTCTCGGTCACCCCCTCGACGACGCCGGAATGATCGAGTACATGAAACCGCTTGCACCGCATCGCTTTCGTGCCGTCAAGCTACTTCAAATCAGCGGCCGGGCAATCAAACCGAAATTCGGTCCACGCACACCCCTCGTCGACCACACCTGGCACTGACGCACGAGTACGAGTAGCACCCAATCCACCTGCGGCACAATGATTGTGAGCACGGTGATTTTTTCTCCTCCACGTCCCTGACCTGGCAGTTCGCGAGCGTTTTGCACACCGAATTTCAACTGCTAGTTTTCCGGGACACAAAAGCAGGAGGATGACGTCATGAGTCTCGGCCCACGTCTGCGGGCGGCGGCGGTTGCGATCGCCGCGGCCAGTGCGCTTCTCGCCGGGTGCAGTTCAGGAACCAGCACCAGCACCGACGGGGGCCTGACTCCCCGGTCGGGCGGGGAGATCACCGTGGGGATCATTCCTGCCTGCGGTTGGGACAAAGCACAGACGTCCGGGTGCAACTTCGCCAATGTCGAAATCGTGGACAATCTCACCGAGCAGATCCCCGACACCGGTGAGGTCGTACCCTGGCTCGCGGAATCGTGGAAGATCGGCGACGACGGGACGTCCTACACCTTCGCGCTGAAGGACGGAGTCACGTTCAGCAACGGCGAAGTTCTCGACGCCGAAGCCGTGAAGCTGAACTTCGACAACGTGGTGGAACTCGGCAAGCAGGGGCGCGCATTTCAGTCCTCCGCATACCTTCAGGGTTATCGGGAGTCGGTCGTCGTGGATCCGCTGACGCTCCGAGTCGAGTTCGACGCCCCGAAAGCCGGCTTTCTGCAGGCGTTGTCGGAGAAACCGCTCGGCATCATCGCACCGGAGACCATCACCACCAGGACACCCGAGGAGCGACTGGCGCAGGGCGTCATCGGAAGCGGTCCGTTCGTCATCGAGGAAGTTGTTGCAGACCAGAAGTTCGTCGTGAAGCGCCGCGACGACTACCGATGGTCCTCGCCGAAGAACGCACACGAGGGACCCGCTTACCTGGACCGCGTGACGTTCCAGATACTCCCGGAAGACCTCGTCCGAACCGGAGCGTTGCTCAGCGGTCAGATCCAGGTCTCGACGACCGTACCGAGCAACGACGTCGACTCCATTCGGGCACAGGGCTTCGACATCGTCTCCCGCTCCTCGGCGGGCGTCGTCTACACCTATTACCCGAACGTGACGGACCCGATCCTCGCCGACGAATCCGTCCGAAAAGCGTTGCAGCTGGGCATCGATCGCCATGAAATTCACGACACGGTGTTCAACGAGTTCCAGACGGTTCCCACGAGCGTGCTGTCCTCGACGCACCCCGACTACACGGATCTGTCCGAGGCCCTAAAAGCCGACCAGGACGAGGCGCGTCGAATCCTCGACGACGCGGGGTGGACCGAAGGCCCCGACGGCATTCGCGAGAAGGACGGCCGGAAGCTGAGCGTCGCAATTCAATTCAGCGCGAACGGCGACAAGCCGATCCACGAGCTCACACAGCAGCAGCTGAGAGAGATCGGCATCGACTTCCAGCTCGAGCAGCTCACCGCCGCCGAGGTGACCGCCAACCGTTCGTCGGGTCGATGGCAGCTCCAGTACGGCAACCTGACTCGGCCCGATGCCGACGTGCTGGTGTCCGCGTTCGACCCGACGTACAGCAACTACTTCAAGTCCTCCTACGACCCCGAGCTCGAACACCTCCTCGGCGAGCAGGCGTCCGAGCTCGACGATGTCACCCGCCGTGAGCTCGCCAACCGCATTCAGGACACGATCGTCGACCGCGGTTACGCATTCCCGATCACCGAAGGGAGCCAGACCCAAGCCGCCCCGTCGACCGTGCACGGGCTGAGCTTCCAGGCACCGTGGTGGCCGTCGTTCGTGGATACGTGGATCGAGGAATGACACTCGCGGGAACAATCCGGCGACCTCCCCGCGTTGCCACACAGGAATAGTTCGCCTAGATAAGGAGTCATCTTGGTTGCCATCGGAAACTCGAACCTCGACATCTTCCCCCTCGCTCTCGGCGGAAACACGTTCGGTTGGACGAGCGACGAGAAAGCGTCGTTCGAGATCCTCGATGCGTTCACGGCAGGTGAAGGCAACTTCATCGACACCGCCGATTCCTATTCCGCCTTCGCCGACGGTAATTCGGGCGGCGAATCCGAGACCATCATCGGTAAGTGGACTGCCGCGCGCGGCAACCGCGACGACGTCGTGATCGCCACCAAGGTGAGCCAGCACCCCGAGTTCAAGGGCCTCGCCCCGAAGAACATCGCCGCTGCAGCCGAGGCCTCGCTGAAGCGACTCCAGAGCGACCACATCGACGTCTATTACGCCCACTACGACGACGAGTCCACCCCGCTCGTCGAGTCCCTCGCCGCGTTCGACCAACTCGTCAAAGACGGGAAGGTGCGGTACGTCGCCATCTCTAACTACTCCGCCGACCGCATCCGCGAGTGGGTGTCGCTCGCCGACGAGCATGGTTTCGCCAAGCCGATCGCGCTGCAGCCGCACTACAACCTCGTCACGCGCCGCGAGTACGAGAGCGAACTCGCACCACTCGCCACCGACAACAACCTGGGCGTCTTCCCGTACTTCTCGCTCGCAGCGGGCTTCCTGACAGGCAAGTACCGCACTCGCGAAGACCTGGAAGGACAGGCACGCGAGCGGCTCGCCACGGGATACTTCACCGACAAAGGCCTCGACGTCGTGACCGCACTCGACGAGATCGCCGATGCTCACGACGCGGAGATCTCCACCGTCGCACTCGCCTGGCTTCTCGCACAGCCGACGGTCACCGCACCGATCGCCAGCGCCAGCAAGATCTCTCAACTACCCGCACTGCTCGACGCACCACGTCTGTCGCTCGCCTCCGACGAAATCGCACGACTCACCGAGGTGTCCGGACGAATCTGAGCCGGGCCGGTCTTCAATCTGGTCACTCCTGCGGGCTCCGCTCCCGGCCTTCTCGGATACGTAACCTCTGCCACACCGGGAACTTTTCCGCAGAGTCGGGAACAACGCGCCGGCGTCGGTTGCTGACGGTTGGGTGACGCAAGCAACCGATGCCGTGTCGGCATCCACAGAACCGACCTCCGCCGAGCGCCTGCGAATCATTCTGGTGCTCGGCGCATTGATCGCGCTCGGTCCATTGACGATCGACATGTACCTTCCCGCTCTGCCGTCCATCGTCGACGATCTGAACTCGTCGGCAGCCGCCGTGCAGTTCACGCTCACCGGAACGTTGATCGGGCTCGCGCTCGGCCAGCTCGTCATCGGACCTCTCTCCGACATCGTGGGGCGACGCCTTCCGCTGATCGTCGGCACCGCGGTGCACATCGGCGCATCCCTTCTCTGTGTCATCGCTCCCAACGTCCCGGTCCTCGGACTGTTCCGTGGCCTGCAAGGACTCGGTGCGGCAGCGGCGGCGGTCGTCGCCATGGCAGTCGTTCGTGACCTCTTCACCGGTCGGGCGGCGGCAACCGTCCTGTCTCGTCTGATGCTGGTCATGGGCGTCGCACCCGTACTTGCACCGTCGATCGGCGGCGGCATCCTCATCGTCGGAACGTGGCGGTGGGTGTTCGGTGTCCTCGCCGTACTCGGCGTCGCCTTGCTTACTCTTGCCGTCTTCGCTCTGCGCGAGAGCCTGCCGCCCGAGCGTCGTCGCAGCCGAGGCGTCATGCCCGTCGTGCGCACGTACGGCGGCCTCCTGCGCGACGGCCAGTTCGTCGTACTCGTCCTCGTCGCCGCCCTCGCGATGTCGGCAATGTTCGCGTACATCGCCGGATCGTCCTTCGTGCTGCAGGACGAGTTCGGTCTCAGCGAGCAGCAGTTCGCGATCGTGTTCGCGCTCGGAGCGATCGCGCTGATCGGCGCCTCGCAGTTGAATGTCGTGCTGCTCGGACGCTTCACTCCCGTACGCATCGTGATCAGCGCACTGTCGGCAGCTGTGGTGTCGGCTCTCGTCATGACGATCCTGGCGGTTGCAGGGATCGGCGGGATCTTCGGCTTCCTCGTCCCACTGTGGTTCGTGCTCGGTGCCGTCGGCTTCGTGATGCCCAACGCGCCTGCCCTCGCGCTGTCGCGACACGGCGAAGCAGCCGGAACGGCAGCCGCACTCCTCGGCGCCGCACAGTTCGGTTCCGGTGCGATCATCGCTCCCGTCGTGGGTGCGCTCGGCAACGACAACGTGGCAGTATCGCTGACGATGGTTGCCGTGTCGGCCATCGCCCTGCTGGCCCTGATCGGCGTGACGGTCACCTCCGCACGACAGTCCGGACGCCGGTCCGAGCCGGAAGCCCAGGCAAGTCGGACGGTCCACGCGAGCGAGGACCGAAAGTCTCCTGAGGGGGCAGCCCAGACGGCACGAGCGAAGTCCGTGGAAACGTCTACCAGCGAGGTGTGAGAGTCGAGTGCCGGACCGTGAACGCGACGCCACCGGCAAACCGCTCAACGGGCGCCCCCGTGACGGCCTGGGAAGGCCGCTCGCGCGGGGCGCCGTCGGCGTCGAACGCATTCCCGACGATCTGAGGTTGCCTCCCGACGAGGCCATCACGAGAGCGCAGAAGCTGCTCGACGCGTCGATGCCGTTCCACGCTCACGAAATCCTCGAAGGCACGTGGAAGGACGCGCCCGAGCCGGAACGCAGACTCTGGCAGGGCCTCGCCCAGCTCGCCGTCGGACTGACTCACGTGCTCCGCGGTAACGTCGTCGGCGCGAAGTCCCTGCTGAGACAGGGGCACGACCGGATCCGCGACTACGAACTCGACCCACCGTACGGGCTCGACATCTCGGGGCTGCTCAGCTGGTCGGAAGGCATACAGGACCAGCTCGACGCCGGCGCTCTTCCGCCTGATCCCACCGTTCCTCGTCTACTCTCCTGAGCCCGCGTTTGGCGATGCCCGCCGCTTTGGCTACAGTGGCGCAAGGTTAGGTAAGGCTTGCGACAGTTAGACGAGAACTTCGAGGTGGTGTCGGCATGCTCGGGCAATCTGCAGTGGAGGCTCCGTACTGGGTCGCCGTCCTCACGCCCGAGGAACGCACCTTCGGCAGCAGGCGTACCGACGAACGAATCGACACCGTCTTCTCGTCCGTCGTCACCGAGACGCACACGCAATGGGCCGCGCCGGAGCACCCGACGTCCGCGACGCTCCTGGCCGTCCTCGCCGCCACCGTCGGCGCGTGGCAGAGCGACCGGTGCCGCTGCTCCTCGTCCGGAGTTCTCGTGGATCTTCCGTGCAGCACCGTGGGGCAGGACCATGCCCGGTACCCGGTTCGGCTGCCGGTGACCGGCGCGCCGAGCACGATTCTCACCGAAGTTCGACGCCGCATCGCCGCCGTCCCGGACGGCGGCGCAGGTTACGTCACCGCGAAGCGAGCCCCCGCCCTCGCCCGCAAGCACGGCGCGCAGATCGCGTTCTCGTTCGAGCCCGACGCCGCCGCGATCACCGCGCCCGGCGACGACGATCCCCTTCGCCACAACCTCTCGGTCACGTGCAGCGTGTCCGAACTCGACGGAGTGGTCATGGTCGACGCCGAGTTCCGCTGGAACAGCCGAGTTTTCACTCGCGCCGACGTCGACGACTTCGAGAGGTTCTGGGAGAAGACCGTCTCGGCGTTCGTTCGGTCCTGAACCTCAGAGCGACTTCAGGTACTGCACGTCGGCCGCGAGTCCCTCCGCTGGAGTTTCCAGGATCACCGGCGCACCCGATGCCTCCGCGACCGCGACCAGAACGTCGGTGTCGATGGTTCCGTCGGCAAGATTCGCATGGCGGTCACGAGCGGAATCGAACTCGTCGCGTGAATTGTTCAGGTGCACCAGGTCGATTCGTCCGGTGATGGCCTTGATCCGATCGACCACACCGACCAATTCCTCCCCACCCGCCCATGCATGGCACGTGTCGAGGCAGAAACCTGCACCGAATTCTCCGACGGCATCCCACAGACGAGAGATGTCGTCGAAATGCCTGGCCATCGCAAAATCCCCGCCCGCAGTGTTCTCGATGAAGATCGGCACCGCGAAACCACCGTCGTCGGCCTGGCGCTCGAAAAGCTTGCGCCAGTTCTCGAATCCTTTGGCGGTGTCCTCACCGTCGCGGACATGTCCGCCGTGGACGACCAATCCGATGGCGCCGATGTCGGCCGCAGCAGACGCCTGCTCGATCACCGCTTTACGCGACGGAATGCGGATCCGGTTGTTCAGACTGGCGACGTTGAGAACGTACGAACTGTGTACGACGACGTCGACGTCACTCGCCTTCAACTCCTCACCCTGCGGATGCGGTGTCAGCTTGTTCCACTTCTGCGGGTCGGTCAGAAACATCTGAACGAAATCGACCCCGAGGCTTGCCGCAGAACCGAGCGGGTCGGCACTGTCACGAACGTGTGCTCCGATGCGCATCTCTCCATACTAGGGGCGGATGGGTGGTCTCCCCGATATGGAAATGCAGAAAACACTGAAACACTGATGCCATGACTGACACAGGACCCTCAGGTCGTTCCGCAGGCTCCACTCCTGGCCACCCGGGTCGTTCCGCAGGCTCCACTCCTGCCGCCCGGGCGAGCGCCCTCACCAAGACCTACGGTTCCGGCGACACTCAGGTCCATGCGCTGCGGGACGTGACGGTGGAGTTCGCCCGCGGCGAGTTCACGGCGATCATGGGCCCGTCGGGGTCGGGCAAGTCGACGCTGATGCACTGCCTCGCAGGTCTCGACACGGCCACCTCGGGAACGGTCACGATCGGTGACACCGAGCTGACCAATCTCGACGACAAGCAGATGACCGGACTGCGCAGAGACAGAATCGGTTTCGTGTTCCAGTCGTTCAACCTCGTGCCCACGCTGACGGCGTTGGAGAACATCACGTTGCCGCTGGACATCGCGGGGCGCAAGGCCGACCCGCAGTGGCTCGACACCGTCGTCGACCGACTCGGCCTACGTGACCGTCTCGGCCACCGGCCGAGCGAACTGTCCGGTGGCCAGCAGCAACGCGTCGCGTGCGCACGTGCACTCGCCGGACGACCCGATATCGTCTTCGGCGACGAACCGACCGGCAACCTCGATTCCCGCTCGTCCGGTGAGGTGCTGAGCATCCTCCGCGCTGCCGCCGACGAGTTCGACCAGACCGTCGTGATCGTCACGCACGATCCCCGCGCCGCCAGTTACGCCGACCGGGTCGTGTTCCTCGCCGACGGTTCGGTCATCGATCACCTCGCGAACCCGACCGCCGAGAACGTGCTCGACCGCATGAAGCGTCTGGAAACGGCCTGACCATGCCTTCGACCAATCCCATGCGCAAGGTCTCACTGCGCAATCTCGCCGCCCACAAGGTCAGACTCGCACTGACCGTCCTGTCCGTCGTGCTCGGAACCGCCTTCGTTGCAGGGTCTTTCGTGTTCACCGACACACTGCAACGAACGTTCTCGTCGATCTTCTCCGACACTGCCCAGGGCGCCGACGTCCGTGTCAGTGCCGAGGACGCACGCTCGAGCGGCGTCCCTGTCTCCGCAGCCGACGTCATCTCGTCCCTACCCGACGTTCGTGCCGTCGCACCGTATGTCAGCGGTCAGATCGTCGTACTGGATTCCTCGGGCGCTGCCGTGCAGACCGGTGGCGCGCCGACTATCGGCGAGGCGTACCTACCGCCCGAGCGGCGACTGGGCGAGGACGCGGTGTTCATCGCAGGTTCAGCGCCCACGGCACCGGGCGACGTCGTCATCAACGAGGGCGGCGCCACGCGCTCCGGGCTCAGCGTGGGTGACACCACGCAGGTCCTCGTGCCGTCGAAAGGCACCGTGGACGTCACCGTGACCGGGATCTACGACACCGCCGTCGAATCCGGCGGGTACATCGGCATCCAGTTCACCGAGGGCCAGGCCGACGAACTGTTCTCCGACGGCGAGCACGTGCAGTACTACGACATCGCCGGAACAGGCGTGTCGCAGACGGAGCTTCGGGACGAGATCGCCGCCGCCCTACCCGACTCGAAGGTGCAGACCGCGGACGACGTCCGGGACGAAGCACAGGCCGAGATCGAACAAGCCCTGTCCTTCGTGAACTACTTCCTGCTCGCATTCGGCGCGATCGCATTGCTCGTGGGCACGTTCATCATCTACAACACCTTCTCGATGATCGTCGCCCAGCGCGTTCGCGAGCTCGCTCTGCTCCGCGCGATCGGCGCCAGCCGCGGCCAGGTCAGCCGCTCCGTGGTGCTGGAAGCTCTCGTCGTCGGTGTCATCGGCAGCGCGATCGGCTTCGCGGGCGGCATCGGTCTCGCCTACGGCCTGCGCGCACTGCTCAACGCGTTCGACCTCGGATTGCCCTCGGGGGCACTGGCACTCGAACCTCGAACCGTCGTCGTCGCTTTCGCCGTCGGCATCGTCGTCACCGTGCTCAGCGCATACGCACCCGCTCGTCGTGCCGCCAAGGTGCCACCCATCGCGGCGATGCGCGAGGAGTTCGCCTCCGCCGGTGACAGTCTGCGCGTGCGCACCTGGATCGGCGTCGTGATCGGCGCGATCGGCGCCGCTGCCGTCGTCATCGGAGCGCAATCCACCGGCGGCGCTGCCGCAGCGACCGTCGGCGCAGGTGCCGTGGCGGTGATCGTCGCCGTCGCGCTGGCGGCACCGTCACTGTCCCGGCCGGTCGTCGGTGCCCTCGGTTCGGTTCTGACGCGGCCGTTCGGCCCGATCGGACGCCTGGCCCGAACCAACTCGGTCCGCAATCCCCGGCGTACGGCCGCCACTGCCTTCGCTCTCATGCTCGGGCTGATGCTGGTGTCGGTCATCGGCGTCCTCGGCTCGACCGCCAAAGCGAGCGTCGACGCCCTGGTCGACAACGGAATCGAAGCCGACTACATCTTCAGCGGCCCACCGTCGATCGGAATCCCGACGGGAGCCGCCGCAGCCGCCCGGGAAGTGAACGGGGTCGACCGCGTCGCCGTACTTCACCCGGTGTCGGTGGACATCGACGACGAGCCCGCCTTCGGCGTCGCGCTCGAAGGGAGCCCGGAAGGATTGTTCGACAGCGTCGTCGTCGCCGGGTCGCCGGAGCTGCAAGGCGACAGCATCGCAGTGTCGTCCTCCGCGTCGCGCGACGAGGGGTGGGCGCTCGGCTCGATCGTGAACATGACGTCGGTCGACGGGCAGCAGGTTCCCGTCACGGTCACCTCCGTCTACGAGGACAACCCGCTGGTAGGGCAGTGGATGATCTCGAACGACGTCTACCAGAAGGTGACTCCGAGCATCGTCCGGTCGGACATCGTCGTGCTCGTCGGCGCCGCTGCGGGAACCGACCTGAACGTGCTCAGGACCGACCTGGAAGCCGCCACCAAGCCGTTCGTCGTCGTTCAGGTCCAGGATCGCGACGAATTCAAGGGGTCGCAGGGCCAGCAGATCGACACACTGCTCGCCGTCCTCTACGGGCTGCTCGCGCTCGCCGTCGTCATCTCCGTGCTGGGAATCGTCAACACTCTCGCTCTGTCGGTCGTCGAACGACGCCGTGAAATCGGAATGCTCCGGGCCGTCGGCATGCAGCGCCCCCAGGTCAGGCGCACGATCTATCTGGAGTCGCTGCTCATCGCGCTCTTCGGGGCCATCGTCGGTCTCGGCCTCGGCGTGGCCTTCGGATGGGGATTCGTCAGAACTCTGCGCGACGAAGGTCTCGGTCTCCTGACCGTTCCGTGGGGCCAGATAGTGGCCATGCTGTTCGGCTCGGCCGTCGTCGGAGTCCTCGCGGCACTCTGGCCGGCGGTGCGCGCCGCCCGCACCCGACCTCTGGAGGCAATCACGGAACCATGAGACGGGTCGTGGCGGCCTCGTCGGTCGATCGAACGAAAAGTTGCAGCCAAAAGGACCGCAGAGTTACCTTGTACGGAGTAAAACAGACTTTACGATTGTTTTCAGGGTGGTTTCCCGGTAGAGCGATCGCAAGGAACGCCGTACTCGAGGAGCAACCATGTCGGTGCACAAGCTGGAAGCGCCCACCCACGCGCCGCTTGCACCGCTGTGCAAACCCGGCACCAGGGACACCCTTCTCGACCGACTCTGCGAGGTCGCTCACGCGGTGCCCGACGCCGTCGCCGTCCACACCGAGGACGGGGCGGTCACGTTCGACCAACTCCTGCACCGCACCTATGCGTCGGCGAGGAAGATCGCGCAGCTCGCAGGGGACGATCCTCGCCCGATCGCCGTCGAGGCCGCCTCCACGTCGGAGTCGATCGCCACGATGCTCGCGGTGATGGCGTCGGGCCACGCTCTGGTTCCGTTGGATTCCAACCTGCCGGCCAACCGCGCGGATCGCATCGTGGAGTCGGCAGCGGCGCTCCGCCTCGAGCGGGCGGACCTGGCGACCACGCAGGATTCCGCGATGCCGCTGCCCTCTCTCACCGGCAGCCGGACGGCCTTGATCGCATACACCTCGGGCTCCACCGGTGCCGCCAAAGGCGTGCTGCTGAGCCACCGCATGTGCCTGACCAAGGCGTACGAGGTCAGCTCGGCACTCGGCCTGTCCTCCCGCGATCGCGTCGGCAACGCCCTGCCGGTCAGCTTCGGTGCGGGCCTGAACACGTTGTTCGCCGGCATCCTCAGCGGTGCGACGGTCTACTGCACGGACCCACGCACCGTCCTGCCCACCACCTTGACCGAGTGGATCGAACGGTCGTCGTTGACGACGTTGCATTGCTCACCTTCGCTGGTACGGAGCTTCCGAGGGGGAGCAGGGGAAAGCCCGTCCGACGCCATCGTCCCGCTCCCGGACAACGCCGTGCCGTCGCTGCGCGTCGTGACCACCTACGGCGAAGCCCTGCACTCGCGGGACGTCATCGGATTCCGTAGCGCACTCGGCAGCGGCGCCACCTTCGTCAACTGGTACGCAACCACGGAAGCAGGCGGCGTGGCGTACGGCGAGTACCGATCGGACCACCCCCTGCCGTCGGGCTTCCTCACCGCGACGACCCTCCCGAAGGGCAAGATCGTCGACGTCGTCGACCCGGTGGGCACGCTCGCACCGGCCGGAGTGGCCGGGGAGATCCGCGTCTCCGCGGAATGCCTGTCCGACGGCTACCTCGGTCTCCCGGACCTGACGGAATCCCGCTTCGCGAGCGACGGGCCGCTCATGCGCTACGCAACCGGCGATCTCGGCCGATTCGACGAGACCGGACAGCTGCACCTGCTCGGCCGAGCCGACGACGCCGTCAAGATCCGCGGATACCTCGTCGAACCCGCCGAGGTGGAAGCAGCAATCCGCGGACTCGACGGCGTCCGAGACGTGGCGATCGTTCCCCGCTCGACCGACGACGAACCTCACCTCGATGCGTTCTTCGTCAGCGACACACGGGACAGTGCCTACGTCCGGGCGCGCATTCAGGACCAGCTCCCCACGTGGATGGTTCCCCGGAACATCACGCGCACACACACGATCGAACGCAACGAACGCGGCAAAGTGGACCGGCAGCGGCTGCCGGAGCAGGGTGCAGACCTGGAGTCCGCCACGGTGACGGAAGCGCCGCGCGGCGCGACGGAGATGTGGATCGCCAACATCGTCCACGATGCCCTTCGGGACGAGGTCGACGGGATCGACGACATCGGGTCCACCACCGACTTCACCGCCATGGGCGCTACGTCGCTTGCTCTGACTCGTATCTCGGTGGGGGTCGCGCGCGCCTTCCACATCGTGCTGTCGGCGGAGGAACTGGTCGGGGCCATGAGCGTCCGCCGTCTGGCCTCGATCGTGGACACCAAGCTCGCGTCCATCGACAACAACTCGGCCCGTTCCAGAGCCGAGTCGATCGCGGTGCCACTGCGCACCGCGGGTGCGCTCACGCCTCTCTTCGTCGTCGCAGGTGGTGGGGTGCCCGCCGTCGGTCTGGCCGCGCTTGCTCGGCGGCTCGATCCGGACCGTCCCGTCTACGTGATCCAGGCCAAGGGAATGGACACCCGGGCACTTCCCGACCGCACCATCCGCGCCGCAGCCCGCACCTACGTACGAGAGATCACGCGAATCCAGCCGACGGGCCCGTACCTTCTCGCCGGGCACTCGCTCGGCGGATGGATCGCACTCGAGATGGCACACCAGCTTCGGGCCGGCGGCGGATCGGTGGCGCGGTTGACTCTCCTGGACCCCCGCCTGTACCGCCATCTGCTCGACCGCTTTCCTGGCGGAAGCTCCCTCGAAGCTGCACCGGCGGGCGTAGGTGCAGCCGCGTCGCCGAAGATCACCGTCGCAACCCGCGTCGGTATCGCAGCGCGGGTGGTCACCGCGGGCATCGCACGTTATTCGACGACCGAGAGGTGGCTGGCATTCGCGGCGATCGGCTCGCTCGCTCTGCGCTTCCATCGTCCGAAGCCATGGAACGGGCCGGTCAGCGTCATCGTCACGGCGGAGAACACCGACGATCGCCGGTCGTGGGCCGCGATAGCCACCGGTGACCTGTCCATCACACATGTCGACGGCCGCCACGTCGACATGGTCCGCGAACCGGTCGCCGAGGACGTCGCTCGAATCCTCGACCACGAACTACGCCGAGCAACCGAGGGAATCATCCACTAGTGCAGCACCTCGACCCGGAACGACGACACTCCTCTCGTCGTGCCGCCTCACGGTCACTGACGGCCTCCATCGCTGCTCACCGGGGCATCGACTGTCCCGAGGACGCCGATCCGCGTACGTTGGGCATCGAAGCCGCCGGCGGAACGACCCAAGTCGGCAGGAGTGGAGCCGGCGGAACGACCAGAGTCACTGCGCGAGGAGGATCGATGCCAGACCGAACGTCGCCCTACGAGCTCGAGTCGGTCGAGTTCCATCGGGACACCCTGCGGTACGTCGACGCCGGGGACGGTCCACCTGTGGTCCTAGTTCACGGCCTTCTCGGCTCGCACGAGTCCTGGGCAGGTCAGATCGAGCGGCTGTCGGAGAAGTACCGCGTCATCGCACCGGACCTGTTCGGCCACGGCGACTCGGACAAGCCACCCGGCGACTACTCACTCAGTGCGCACTCGGCGACCATCCGCGATCTACTGGACCACCTCGACATTCGTTCGGCACCGATGGTGGGGCATTCGCTCGGCGGCGGAATCGTCATGCAGACCGTCTACCTGTTCCCCGAGCGCGTGGAGCGGATCGCCCTCGTCAGCAGTGGCGGCCTCGGACGCGAAGTCAGCTTGTTCCTGAAGGCTGCGACTCTGCCGGGCAGCGAACTGGTGCTGCCGGTGTTGGCGTCGGACTGGGTCCGTAGGAACACCGAGAACGTGGTGACTCAGCTCGGTAAATGGGGGCTGCCTGTGCGTCCCGGTAAGAGCACCACCGAGACGTGGCGCGCGTTCAAGACGGTGGCGGACCACGGCTCCCGCTCCGCTTTCCTGGCGTCGACCCGCGCCGTCGTCGGTCCACGCGGTCAAACCGTCAGCGCCAAGCAGCATTTCGAGAAGTTCGAATCGCTGCCCTCGCTCCTGGTCTGGGGCGGGAAGGATCGCATGATCCCAGCGTCGCACGCGGACAACATTCGACGCGAGGTTCCGAACTCGCGCGTCGAGATCTTCTCCGATGCAGGGCATTTCCCACAACTGGACGAGCCCGATCTGTTCTTCCGGGTGCTCGACCAGTTCCTCGGCACGGCAGCGGTGTCCGAGCTCGCACCGATTCCGCAGTCGACGCGGCCGGCCTCGTCGGACTGACCGTGGCAGTGATTCCGATGTTTCCCCTGGGAAGCGTTCTGCTCCCGGGTGAGCCGCTTCCTCTGCACATCTTCGAACCGCGCTACCAGGAGATGCTGCGAGACTGCCTCGCTACCGAGGACCCGAGCTTCGGGGTGGTGCTCATCGCCCGCGGCCACGAGGCCGGAGGCGGAGACGTTCGGCACGATGTCGCCACCAGGGCGCACATCGTCGCGCACCAGGACATCGGCGACGGCCGCTTTCTCGTGGAATGCGTAGGAGGGGAAAGAATCCGAGTCGACGCCTGGCTCGAGGACGACCCGTACCCTCGTGCCGACGTACGGCCGTGGCCCGATCATCCCGAGGATTCGGTCACCGAATCCGAGTTCGCCGAACTCCAGGAGCAGATCAGGGCGCTGTATCGACTGATCGGCACTCTCGCCGAAGCGGAAGGCTCGACGCCGCCGGACGATCCCGAATTCTCCGAGCTTCCCGCCGCGTCGGGGGAACGCCTGTTCCGCCTCGCCGCGCAGGTTCCCATGGGCCAATCCGACCGCCAGGACGTCCTCGAGGCACTCGGCGCGTCGGATCGACTGCAGGCCCTGACCGACGCCATCGACAACGTCAGCGACATAGTCCGGTTTCGACTGCAGTAGCACATTCAGCGCACAAAGGAAGAACCCCCGGGAAGCAATGCTTTCCGGGGGTTCTTCTTTCGTAGCGGGGACAGGATTTGAACCTGCGACCTCTGGGTTATGAGCCCAGCGAGCTACCGAGCTGCTCCACCCCGCGTCGGGTGCTTCACTACCGTACCTCTCCACGGGCCCGAACACCCAATCGCCTGGTCAGACGCATTACGCCCACAGCGATCTCTGCTCGGAGCAGAGAATCCTTCCTTCCCGCCGACCCACCGCGCAGCCTGATGGGGACCGACGACACTCACGAGTGAGGAATGCACATGTACACCACCATGAACGAACGCGACACCGCCGCGGTGTCACCGTTCGACGACCAACTGGCGTCCCGACTGCTCGATCAACGCATCGTCGTACTGGGGGCCGCCGTCGACGACGCCATCGCCGGACGGATCTGCGCGCAGCTGCTCCTCCTGTCCGCCAACGACTCTCGCCGCGATATCAGCCTCTACATCAACTCACCTGGAGGTTCGGTGAGCGCGGGCCTCGCGATCATGGACACCATGCGGCTCATACCCAACGACGTATCCACCCTCGCAATGGGTTTCGCCGCCAGCATGGGCCAGTTCCTGCTCACCGCGGGCACCAAGGGAAAACGCTACAGCCTCCCGCACGCCCGCGTGATGATGCACCAGCCGTCCGCAGGCATCCGCGGCACCGCCGTCGACATCGAGATCCAGGCGCAGAACCTCGAATACACGAAGGCATTGATGCACAGCCTCAATGCCGAACACTCCGGCCACGACGTGTCCACGGTGACGGCGGACAGCGAACGCGACCGTTGGTTCACGGCCGAGCAGGCTCGGGACTACGGCCTTATCGACCACATCGTCACCACCCTCGACGACATACGACCATCGGCACCGCACCACAAGGTAGGACTGGGAGTCGAGCAATCATGAGCCAGTACACGATCCCCACCGTCGTCGAACGGACTCACAGCGGCGAGCGCGCCTACGACATCTACAGCCGACTCCTGTCCGAACGCGTCATCTTCCTCGGAACCGAGATCGACGACGGCGTCGCGAACGTCGTCATCGCGCAGCTCTTCCACCTCGAATCGGACAACCCCGATGCCGACATCAGCTTGTACATCAATTCACCCGGCGGATCGTTCACCGCGATGACCGCCATCTACGACACGATGGAATACATCAAACCCGACGTGTCCACCTTCTGCGTCGGGCAGGCAGCGTCGGCCGCGGGAGTGCTGATGGCGTCGGGAGCACCAGGTAAGCGAATCATGCTGAACCACGCCAGGATTCTGCTTCACCAGCCGTCAGGTGGAGGTGAGGGAACCATCTCCGATCTCACGCTGCAACGCGACGAGATAGTGCGCGTGCGCTCGGAGATGGAGAAGATCCTCGCCCATCACACCGGTCAGAAACCCGAGACACTACGGCTGGACACCGACCGCGATCGGATCTACACCGCCACCGAGGCAGTCGATTACGGGTTGGCAGACCTGATCGCGACCAATCGGAACTGACTGCGCTGCAGACCACTCCGCCCCGGTCAGGCGGCCAGCATGGTGACGGGAGCGGGACCGCGCGAGACTCGTTGGACGGAGATCGTTCCAGCGAGTTCTCGCCCGGTCAACATCAGCAGGCGAGACGGGGCGATCTCCAGCGCGCCGCACAGAGCCGAGAGCACCTCGGACGACGCTTCCTTTCGTCCCCGCTCGACCTCGGAGAGGTAGGGCATCGACACCCGCGCCTCGGACGAGACCTCCTGCAAAGTGCGGCCCTGTTCCGTGCGGATTCGACGCAGAACCCGGCCCATACCCTCACGGACCAGCGGTTCGGGGCCGGGCGGCGTACGACCTGCGGCGGGGCGCAGCGGGAGAACCTTCGCGATAGCTCGTTCGTCTGCCATGCAGCCAGGCTAGGAGCTGTGTGGACCTTTCGCTCGATCTTCCGAACCTATTCTGCTGTCGGCAGAAATCGGTCCCGTCCGTCCTGGTCGTCGCCATACTGTCGCCGCGGTCATGAGCTCCCACGCCACGAAGGTGTAGATCGAGACACGCTCCACCGCGCCGACCGGCCCGATACCCGTGAGGAGCAACGCCGACGCCGCGAACCCCACCGTCCCCAGCCCGACGGAAGCGCGCGAGTACCAGCGCGGGAATCTCGTCGCATCGGAACCGACAGTCCGTGCCGAACCGACAGTGAGGGCGATGACGTTTCCTGCGCCGATGGCCAGAACCGCCCCCAGGGTGTGCAGGTTGCCCTCGCCCGTGTGCACCACGGCAACCAGCACACTCCCGACCGCGTAGGCGAGGACACTGCCACGCATCAGCTGCGCCCGTCCCCTCGTCAGCAGGGGAGCCGCGACGAGTCCCGCCGCGAGCACCGACGCCGCGGACACGCAGAACGAGGCGTTCATCAGTCCGTGCCACTCGGACACCTCCGGCACCCCGAGCTCGCTGACGGTGTCGTGCAGTGGGCTGTAGCCGTCGAACCGGAGAGCTGTAGCCGCCTCCGCGAGCAGATATTGCACACCGGCCACTCCGAACAGAGCGCCGGCAATGCGGCATCGTCGACCTACCGATGCGCCGCGTGCCCAGGCAGTACGCAGTGTCCCGATGACTGTCTCCCTGTACGAACGATCCGGAACCAAGGGGTCCGGGTGAACAGCCTGTACCGGTAGGTACAGTCGGGGTCGTTCCCACGCAGCGCGGCGCGGGAGCACCCCCTCGAGGAGCAACTGTGCCACGAACAGCAGCGTCACGAACAGCAGCGTCACGAAGAGCAGCGTCACGAACAGCAGCGTCACGAACCACCGCCGACAGGCGGGACGTGGTGCCCGTCCTGGCAGGTGTCTTCGGAGACCTGGGCTGGAACGGGTCCTCGCTGTCGGTGATCAGCAAGCGAACCGGGCTCGGCAAGGGCAGCCTGTACCACTTCTTTCCCCGCGGAAAGACCGAGATGGCGGAGGCAGTTCTGGACGAGGTCGAGCGGTGGTTCCAGAGCAACGTGTTCGCACCGCTGCGTGCCGCGACGGACGCCCGCGCGCGCTCCCACGACATGTTTGCGCAGACCTCGAAGTACTTCCAGTCCGGCCGTCGGGTCTGCTTGTTCGCGGCGTTCTCGCTCGGTGAGGAGCGGGCACTCTTCGGCTCCCGCGTCGCCAAGTACTTCAGCGATTGGATCGACGCGCTGACGCCGGTGCTGCGGCAACTCGGACACGGCGACGACGCCCAGGGTTTGGCGGAGGAGATCGTCGCCGGGATACAGGGAGCGTTGGTGCTCTCCCGCACGTCCGGCGACACCCGTAGCTTCGAGCGTCTCATGTCCCGCCTGGAGACCGCCGCGCTCGGCACGGGCTCGCTGGAGATGGCGCGATGACCACCGGACCCATCACCACCAGACCTGCTCCGCCGCTGCGTACATTCGGAGTTCGCGAATTTCTGCGCCTGCTCGTCATCGGCGCGGTCCTGGTGTTATATCAGGTGCTGGCTGTCGGAAAGTGGGCGCTCGCACCGCGTCGCGGTTGGCCGCTTCACGCCTCGGAGGGCGTCGTCGACGCCTTCTTCGTCCTGGGACCGACGTTCGTCAAGGTCGGGCAGTTGATGGGCTCGTCCCCGGGACTGTTTCCCAAGGTCCTGGCCGACACCTGCCTCCGATGTCTCGACGAGGTCCCGCCCTACCCGGGTGCGCAGGCCCGCGCCACCATCGAGTCCGACCTGGGACGGCCGACGGCGGAACTGTTCAGCCGCTTCGACGACGTCCCGCTGTCCTCTGCATCGGTCGCGCAGGTGCATCTGTGCGTCCTGCGCGACGGCCGCGAAGTGATCATGAAGGTCCAGCGCCGGGGCATCTACCACCGCATGAAGGTGGACCTGCGCATCGCCTACATCTTCGCCCGGGCGCTCGAGAAGTTCATCGTGTTCTTCAAGACCGCCAACGCATCCGCGATCATCGTCGACCTCCACGCCGCCACATTCGCCGAGTTGGACAGTGTGGTCGAAGCGCGCAGGCAAGCACGCTTCCGCGAATCGATCTCCGCGTTCGGCGACAACGAGTACGTCACCGCGCCAGAGGTGTTCACCGAATACTGCGGCAGCCGCGTGATCTGCATGGAACGAATGCACGGTTCACCGCTCGACCAGTGCACGCCGGGCGACGCGTCGGAACTCGTCGTCCGGCGAGCCGCGAAGGTGTGGATGGAAGCGCTTGTGCTGCACGGCCTCTTCCACGGCGACGTCCATGCGGGCAACGTCTGGGTGCTCGACGACGGACGCGTGTCCTTCCTCGACTTCGGCGTGATGGGCGAACTCGACGAACAGTGGCGGATGCTCCTGCAGGACCTGTTCCACGCCACAGTCGTCGACGGCGATTTCACCCGCCTCGCGGGCAGCGTCAAGCGTCTCGGCATCGTCACCGACGACGTGGGCACCGACGCCGAGGTCGGACTCATCCTTCAGGCCGTGTTCGCACCGATGCTGTCGGACACGTTGGCGCACTTCAGCCTGACCGATTTCATCAAGGCTCTCGTCGGAATGGGCAAGCAGTACCGAACGTCGAGTCCCGAGGAACTCATTCTCGTCGGCAAGCAACTCGGATACTTCGAGCGGTACGCGATCGAACTGGCCCCGAACTGGGCGCTCGGGACCGACCCGTTCGTCTTCAAGAACGTCTTCCCCGCGGAGATCGCTGCGTTGTCCACAGCACGCGGAGTGGAACTCCCCGACTGAACCGAGTGGAACTTCCCGATTGAACCGGAGTGGAACTGCCGGCTACTTCAGTTGGAGAACCACTTTTCCTGCGGCGGTGCGATTTTCGAGTGACAGTATGGCATCGGATGCCTTGTCGATCGAGAACACCGTCGGCTCCGGGGCGGTCAGTTCTCCCGACGCCAGCAGCGGTTCCAGCTCCGCCCACTGAGTCGCGAGGTACCCCGGCCGCGTCATCCACCATGCGCCCCAACCGACACCGACGACGTCGACGTTGTTGAGCAACAGGCGATTCACCTTCACTGTCGGGATCTCGCCGCCCGTGAAACCGAGCACCAGGATGCGTCCCGACGGCGCCAAACTCCTGATGCTGTCGGTGAACCGATCACCGCCGACAGGATCGACGACGAGGTCGACGCCTCTGCCGTCGGTCAGCTTCTTGACGGCGTCCTTCCATCCTGTTCCGTCCGCGTCCGCGGTGAGCACGACGTCGGTGGCGCCTGCAGCCCTCGCGATCTCACCCTTTGCCTCGGTGCTGACGACCGCGATCACGCGCGACGCTCCGAGTACCGGCGCCAACCGCAGCGCAGACGTTCCGATACCGCCTGCAGCGCCGTGCACCAGCACGGTCTCGCCCTCGGCCAATCGCCCTCGTTCGCGAAGCGCGAAGTGCACCGTCAGGTCGTTGAAGAGCAAACCCGCCCCTGCCGTGAGCGACACGGCGTCGGGTAGTGGAAACACGGTGTCGGGCGAGACGACGGCGACCTCCGCCATACCGTCGGACAGTCCGGTCAGCGCGGCGACACGGTCGCCAGCGGCGAACCCCGATCCCTCCGGCGCCGAGCGCACGATCCCGGCGATCTCGCTGCCGGGAACGAACGGTAGTTCCGGCTTGTACTGGTACAGCCCCCTGGTCAGCAGCGCATCCGGGTACGCGACGCCCGCCGCCTCGACGTCGATCACCAACGCGTCGTCGCGAACCGCGGGTTCGTCGATGTCGACGATCTGCACCGATTCCGGGCCGTCGAGACTCGTGATGTGTACCGCGCGCATGTGCTGTCCTCTCGGAAGATCTGCTGCCAGGGGGAATGCCGACGATCTACGTACCTCGATCCCACCGTACAAGTCGATGTGATCGAATCGACTCATGAGTACCCCCCTCACCGTCGAAACACCGTCCGGGCCGGCGCGCGGAGGCATCGTCGTCGTCCAGGAAGCCTTCGGAGTGACCACCCACATCGTCGACATCTGCCGGCGCCTCGCCGACGCCGGCTGGGTAGCCGTCGCACCCCATCTCTTCCACCGCCAGGACAAGCAGATTCACGATTACACCGACATGGACTCGGCGATGGCGTCCATCGGCGCGCTGCAGGCCACCGAGGTCGATGCCGACGTCGACGCGGCCCTCGGTGACATCGCCGCCCGAGGCTTCGAACCGGCCCAGTCCGCGATCATCGGGTTCTGCATGGGCGGATCGGTTGCCTTCCACACCGCTGTTCGACGCACGCTCGGCGCAGCCGCCACCTACTACGGCGGCGGTATCGACAAAGCCCGCTTCGGTTATCCGACAATGCTGTCCGTCGCCGACGCACTCCAGACACCGTGGCACGGTTTCTTCGGCGACCTGGACACCGGCATTCCCGTCGAACAGGTGGAACAACTGCGTGCCGCCGCAGCAACGGCCCCTGTGTCGACCGAGATCACTCGCTATGCAGAAGGCCGGCACGGCTTCAACTGCAACGACCGGCCCGCGGTCTACAACCCCGACGCCGCCGCCGACGCCTGGGTCCGCACTCTCGACTGGTTCGACGGCCATGTCGCCCACTGAACCGAGCTCGACCGAACGAGGAACGGACGAACCAGGAACGGACGAGACGGAGCAGGTCCGAGCGTTCTGGCAGGAGCTCGAACTTCCGGGGCTGTTCGACGTCCACACCCACTTCATGCCGAAGAACGTCATGGACAAGGTGTGGGCGTACTTCGACAGTGCGGGGCCGCTCGTGGGCATGGACTGGCCGATCACCTACCGCGAGGACGAGGAGGTGCGGCTGAACCGGCTGCGCGAGTTCGGCGTACGCGGTTTCACGTCGATGATCTATCCGCACAAGCCGGGGATGGCCGCGTGGCTGAATTCGTGGGGTGCAGATTTTGCGCAACGCACACCGGATTGCCTTCGGACGGCAACGTTCTACCCCGAGCCCGACGCGGGGCGGTACGTCGCCGACGCGATTACCTCCGGGACTCGAATCTTCAAGTCGCACATCCAGGTAGGGAATTATGCACCGGGCGATCCCCTACTGGATCCTGTGTGGGGCGCCATCGAGGATGCGGCGGTACCCGTCGTCATCCACTGCGGTTCCGGCCCCGCACCCGGTGACCACACGGGACCGGAACCGATCGCCGGACTGCTCCGACGATTTCCGCGCCTACCGTTGATCATTGCGCACATGGGCATGCCCGAGTACACCGAATTCCTCGATATCGCGACGCTTCACCAGGAGGTACGGCTGGACACCACGATGTCCTTCACCGATTTCTCCGAATCGGCATGGCCGTTTCCGGTCGCCGAGAGATCGCGTCTGCTGGATCTGCAGGATCGCATCTTGTTCGGAAGCGACTTTCCCAACATCCCGTACCCGTATCTCGATGCGCTCGAGGCCGTCCGTCGATTGGATCTGGGCGACGACTGGGTTCGAGATGTCTGCTACCACAACGGCGCAACCCTCTTCGGACTGCACGAGGCGTGAGCCGAACCGACTGAACCGAAGGTCAGGCCTGCTTGAAACCGCGAAGCGCCTCGCTGACCGCACTGCCCTGACGGAAGCCCGCCTCGGCGGCTGCTGAACGTACAGCCGGGTCGGTGGGGTCGGGTCCGATGGCCGACAGCGTGTCGGCGTCGGGCCGGATGACCTCGACGCTCGAACCTCCCGCGATCAAGCGTCCGCGCTCGGCCGCCGATGGATCCTGCCCGGCATCGACGACGCCGACCTGCAGGATCAGGACTTTCGCGAAACCGACTGCGAGGTCGGCATTTTCGCTGGATCGGACGCCGCCGTCGATGTAGCGATGCACGCCTATCGTCACCGGCGGCCACATTCCCGGGATGGCGCAACTGGCTGCGACGGCGTCGACCAATCTCACTCCGGAATCGCGATTCAGCACTCGAAGTCGGCCCGATTCCGCGTCCACCGCCACGACCCTGAGATCACGATCCGGCCACTCGTGCGACGGCAGCCTGTGTGCGATCACCGCACGTCGCTCCGCTTCGGACGGTGTCGACGCCGCGAGAGCGGCAGTGCCGACGTAGCGGGCGAAGCGCTGTCGGTCGCCTGCTGCCCGCTCGGCGGCCGCGTCGAGCAACTCGTTCAGCGAGTCGATCGACACATTCGGACGTGGCTCGTCGATCTGCAGTTCGGGCCGAACCTGCCTGTCGTAGAGGTCTGCGAGCGACACTCCACTGCTGACCTGGGCTGCGACGGCCGCTCCCGCCGAAGTGCCTAGCAGCATGTCCGACCAGTCGGGGCCGGTCACGTCGACACCGGCGTGGGCCAGTCCGTGAAGCAGGCCCGTCTGCCATGCGATTCCGGCGACCCCACCGCCGCCGAGAACCAACGCTGTGCGCGACACATTCATCCCCTTCGATACGAACATCCCCGGCTACGTTCTTCGAGCCCCAGGCACAGAACCTACTACCTCGGTGTCGAATCACCCGCGGAGCGAGACTGCCGATTCACCCGCGGAGCGAGCCACGCGACCAGATCGGCGAGGACCTGCTCACGTTCGGGTTCGTTGAAGACCTCGTGGAACAAGCCGTCGTACACCTCGAGGGTGAGGTCGGTGGAGCCGGCTCTCTCGGCGATCATCCGGCTGCCTGCCACGTCGGCGAGCTTGTCCTCGCTGCCGTGCTGCAGCAGCACCGGCAGCGTCAACGACGGCAGGGCAGCCGGGAAACTTTCCATCGCGCCGACGAGGTGGCTGGCCAGCCCGGCAGGAACCTTCCCGTGATGCACGAGGGGATCCGCGTCGTACGCGGCGACGACGGCGGGGTCGCGCGAGACGTCGGCCGAGTCGAGTGCCTGAACCGGAACGGACGGCGCGATTCTGCCGAGAATCTTTCCGATCGGCACGAGGATCTTGGGTGTTCCGTCACCGAGCACCACTGCCGGGCCGGACAGCATGAGACCGTCGAGCTCGGCTTGATGCTCGAGTGCGTAGGACAGCGCGATAGCGCCGCCCATGCTGTGCCCGAGCAGGAATGTCTTGGTGTTCGGGTGCGCGGTGCGGGCGATGCGGAACAGTTCGTGCAGGTCGCTCACGTAATCCGACCAGTTCTTGGACTCGAGCCGTTTGCCACCCGACCGCCCGTGCCCTCGGTGGTCGATCGCGTACACGATTAGGCCGAGGTCGCCGAGCACAGCGGCAACGTGGTCGTAGCGTCGGGCATGCTCACCCAGTCCGTGGGACAGCACGACCAGCCCGGTAATCTCGGCATCGGGCGTCCAGACGTCGTAGACGATGTCGGTCCCGTGCCGGCCAACGAGCGAGAACTCGGCTCTGTCCACAGTGGTGCTCCTCACGTCGGGTCTGTGTGCCCATCCGATCACGTGGCTGGTTCGAACGACAATGGTGAGGACCTTTGCCCGAAAATAACTGTTACCTTTAGTCAGAGTAAATTTCTTGCGGTCGATTTTCCGAGAGGGGGTATGCGACCCTCATGAGCCAGCAGACTCCGAGCGTGCCGCTCACGTGGCGCGATCCCAAGAGATACCTGTGGCCTCTCGGCCTGGTGATCCCGCTCAGCCCGTTCATGGCCTGGGGCCTGGTCAGTTGGCTCGGTCCCGGCGCGTTCTGGCTGCTGGGCCTGGTGATCATGGGCATCGTCATCCCGCTCGTCGACGCCTTCTCCGGCGTCGACCGTCGTAACCCGCCCGTCGAAGCCGCCGAGGCACTCGAGAACGACAAGTACTACCGCTGGTGCCTGTATCTGCTGATTCCGCTGCAGTACGCCGGACTCGTCCTGGCCTGCTACCTGTGGGCGCACGGACCTCTCGGAGTACCGGAGCGCATCGGGTTGGCGATCACCATCGGAATCGTCGGCGGAGTCGGAATCAACGCCGCCCACGAGCTCGGCCACAAACGTGAGAACGTCGAGCGCTGGATGTCCAAGGTGACATTGGCGCAGTCGTTCTACGGGCACTTCTACGTCGAGCACAACCACGGTCACCACGTACGCGTCGCGACGCCGGAGGATCCTGCGTCGGCCAAGTACGGCGAAAGCTTCTGGAGGTTTCTTCCGCGGAGCATGATCGGCGGCATCGTCTCCGCCTGGGAGCTCGAGCAGCGACGGCTCCATCGCATCGGCAAGTCACGCTGGACCGCCCACAATCACCTGTTCAACGCGGCGGCCATCTCGGTCGTGTTGTTCGCGGCTCTGATCGCAGGCTTCGGCTGGATCGTGGCGCCGTACCTGGTGCTGCAGGCAGTGATCGCGGTGATTCTCTTCGAGGCCGCGAACTACCTGGAGCACTACGGGCTGCTGCGGCAGAAGACGAAGCGCGGGCGGTACGAGCGCACCAACCACACCCACAGCTGGAACAGCGATCACCTGTGGAGCAACCTGTTTCTGTACCACCTCCAGCGGCACAGCGACCACCACGCCAACCCGGTGCGGCGGTACCAATCCCTGCGCAGCATGGACGATTCCCCGCAGCTCCCGGCCGGGTACGCAGTGATGATCTTCTGCGCACTCGTGCCTCCGCTGTGGCGAAAGGTGATGGATCAAAGGCTGATCGACTACTACGACGGGGACATGTCGCGCATCAATTCCTTGTGAGTGGAGTGCCCTAGTCGTCTGTCTGCGCCCGGAGGTACCGCCCGAAGTGGGGGACCGTGAAGGCGATGGTTCCCCGCTCGGCGGAGTAGATCAGGCCCTTCTTGATGAGCCCGTCCCGTGCGGGGGACAACGACGCGGGCTTGCGGCCCAGCTCGGTGGCCACCGCGGATGTCGGCACCGACGCATCGTCGCCCGAAAGATCGGCCATCGCGCGCATGTACTCGCGCTCCGCTGGGGTTGCCCGCTCGTACCGCGAACCGAAGAATCCGACCGCCAGCTCTTCCTCCGCGGTCGGCGCCGCGACACGAACGTCCTCGGCGGTGATCGGTGTTTCGGCCGCGAGATCCCACGTCGCCTTGCCGTACGCCTGCACGAAGTACGGGTATCCGTCCGCGGCGTCGTACAGCGCGTCGAGTGCCTCGGTGGTGAACTCGACGTCCTCGCGATCCGCAGGAGCGATCAGCGCAAGATCAGCCGCGGTCCGTTCCAGCCTGCCGATGCGGTGATAGCTGAACAGCCGCTCCGAATAGCTCTTCGACGCGGAGAGGACTGCAGGCAGATGCGGCAGCCCTGCGCCGACGATGATCAGCGGCGCCGCGTCCTGACTCAGCTCGTGGCAGGCCGCGCACAGCGCCGAGATGTCGGCAGGCCCGAGATCCTGCATTTCGTCGATGAAGATGGCGATGCCTACGCCGACGTCCCCGGCCAGCGCCGACGCGTCGAGCAGCAGTTCGACCAAGTCGATCTCGATGTCACCCGAGTCGGCTCGTCCGGTCTTCGCCGGAACGTCGATGCCGGGCTGCCAACGCTCGCGCATGCCCTTGTCCGCCGACGCTCGGAGCGCGAACGCCTTGAGCACTCCGAGAAACTCGTCGACGCGCTCGGGATCCCGGTGCGACGCGGCGATTCCTCGGACGGCCATGTGTAGTGCCGACGACAGTGGCCGTCGCAGCTCCTGGTCCGGCCGCGCTTCGATCTTGCCGGTGCCCCATCCTCGCGCGACGGCCGCCGAACGCAAGTGATTCAGCAATACCGTTTTCCCGACGCCTCGCAGACCCGTCAGTACGACGCTTCGCTCCGGACGGCCACGGGTGATGCGCTCGAGTACGACGTCGAAGGCGTCGAGTTGCTTCTTTCGCCCGGCGAGTTCGGGCGGACGTTGACCTGCGCCGGGAGCGTAGGGGTTACGCACGGGGTCCATGGGGTCAAAGTAACAAGTGGGATTGCTCTTTATGGGTACATCTAGGCCGTGTCCTAGAGAGTGTTATCGAGGCCTAGCAACTTCATCGCGCCGTATCGGGCACTATCGGCTGGCCGCTAGACACCGTTAGACGACCGAATTCTTGCTCTGCACGGGCAGGCGAGAGTACTTTGACACTCGTGCAGAAGTTTCTCGTAGTACACCGCCGTAGCGGGGTCTGATTCGGACCGACCCCCGCTGCGGGTCGTTGTGCTACCTATCTCGGTCCTTCCTTCACATTCGGAAAGACCACTTCCATGAACGCTCTCCCCTGCACCTCTTCCGCCCCGTCGTCTGCCAGCGAGTCCTTCGCGTCGCGTTTCGGCGGCATTCTCCCGCCGGAACTGACGGCCTCCGCGCAGGCCATGACCTGGTCGGAGTTCCGTGCCGAGTTCAGCGGCGCCTCGGGTCCGATCCGCCTGGGCAGCTGGCAGGAATCCGACGCGCGAGGCGGCCGGAAGACCTTCGATGCGACCTTCGGGATCGGCGACTCCATTCACTCCACGACGGCAACCAGCTTCGGCCCGATCGACGCGTTGACGTCGATGCTCTACGACGCAGGCATCCACATCGAGATCACCGCGTTCCACCAGCAACCGCTGGGCCTGCATGAGCTTCTGCACGGCTCGACGGCGACCTTCGTCCAGTGCGACATCGACGGTCGACGCGAATGGGCGATGGCCATCGACGCGAGCAGCGTCGAATCATCGATCAGGGCCGTCATCGGCGCAGCCAACCTACTACTCGACCGGCGCAGGGCTGCACGTCCGTCTCTGGATGGTTCTACACCTCTATCGGCTGCGCGCTAGATATTCGTAGAAGGCGATAGCAACGCTCACTATCGCCTTCTACGGCTTTCTTCCATGGACACTAGAAACATGTAGAAAGCGTTACGGCATTTCCATCGTCTCGGCCCGCCGAATCTCGCCGACCGCGCGTTGGATGTAGCCCTGGGCCGCGACCTTTCGCCTGACCAGCAAGTCGGTGATGATCAGGATCGCGTGCTCCGGCCGGGGAAACGGCCGTTGCTCCGCGGCCTCCTGCATGTGATCGGCGACGCCGAGCGCCCCCGTCAGCACCTCGACGAAGCCGGGAACGTCCAGATCCTCGTACCACGCGGCCGACGCCCGGACCGCGCTCGTCAATGCATCCTGGACGTCCTCGCCGGTGAGACCGTCGGGATGCAGTTCTTCGAGTAGCGAACGCACCATCTCGGCGTGGATCGAGGAGACCTGGGCTCTGTCCTCGGAGTCGAGACTCCGCGCGGCGTCGTCGAAGTCGCCTTTCGAGCGGGCGCGTGCCGCGGTGATTGCGTCATCGGTTGCGTCGGCGATCGCGCGTACGGTCGGCGGCCAGTCGGAGTTCTCGATCACCGGTCGATTCTCGCAGGCAGGACCGACAGTTCGTGTACATGTAACCCGGATTCATACTAAAGTCGAGTGCATGAACACCGCTATGGACCGCAGAATCGTCGTCAACGAGGGCATGCACCTCGCCGTGTTCGAGACCGGCAACCCGGACGGTGAGACGATCGTGCTGGTTCACGGCTGGCCCGACACGCACGAGTTGTGGAGCCACATCGTCCCGCTCCTCGAAGAGGACTATCGCGTCGTGTCCTACGACGTGCGCGGAGCAGGCGAGAGCACGATTCCTCAGGAGCGGTCGGCATACCGGCTCCGCAACCTGGCCTCCGACTTCTATGCAGTGATCGACGCCGTCAGCCCGGACCGGAAAGTCCACGTCCTCGCGCACGACTGGGGCGCAGTCCAGGCCTGGGAAGCAGCGGCCGAGCCACACGCCATCGACCGCATCGCCTCCTACACATCCATTTCCGGTCCCAACCTCGACCACCTCGGCAAATGGTCGCGCTCGCGCCTCGCGAAACCGACGGCGGAGGGCATACGACACGTCCTCGCCCAGGTGCGCGCCTCCTGGTACACGGTCACGTTCCATATCCCCGGACTGTCGACGCTGCGAATCAAACGCCAGTTCGCCAAAGGGTGGCCCGCGTTCCTGCAGGAGTTCTCGGGCGTCGATCCTGCTCTGGTGACACAGAATTCGACCCTGTGGTCCGATGCAACCAACGGCACCAACCTCTATCGCGCCAACATCGTTCCACGACTGACGAAGCCGCGGGAACGCTACGTGGACATCCCCGTCCAACTGATCGTGAACACCGAGGACGTCGCCGTGCGCCCGTACCACTACGCGGACACAGGCAAGTGGGTGAAGAACTTGACTCGCAACGACATTCCAGCAGGCCACTGGTCGCCGATCTCCCACGCGCGCGACATCGCGGAACTCACCAAGACATACATCGCCGGACTGGCCGCTGAGTAGCCGGCCGTCGACCGAAGAACATCTCAGGGCGCGAGAACCAGCTTGTGCCGCACCGATGATGCTCGGCTCCATGCCTTCTCGACGTCGGACAGCGGAACTTCCTCGTACTCGATCCGAAGCTTGCCTTCGGCTGCCCAGTCACTGATCCGACGGTAGGCGTCGACCACCGCTTGCGGCCCGTGGTGAATCGGCATGAACCCTGCGACTGTCGCTCCCAGTGCCCTCATGAGCTGTGCCGGGATCGTGATGTCGGCTCCGGCTCGGTCGCCGATCTGAATGGACCGCACGCCTCGGTTTCCCGCCCGAAGCGCGGCGAGTGCCACAGTGCCCCAGGTGTAATCGAGGATCACGTCGACGCCTCCGGACGCGTCGCGGATCGCTGCCGTCAGGTCGCCTTCGGTCGAGCCGACGGCGACCACACCGGTGGCGCCGAGTTCCAGCGTCGCCTCCAATGCCTGCCGGTCGCGTCCGACGACCGTGATGGACCCGGCGCCGAGCAAGGACGCAGCCTGCACGGCGATGCGCCCGACCACGCCGGTGCCGCCCAGGATGACGACGCTCTCGCCTGCCTTCAGGTGCGCCCCCTCGACGAGCGGCATACTTCCCGCCAGGCCTGCGTTTCCCAAGGTCGCGGCGGTTCCGAAGTCCAGGCCGTCCGGAATGTCGATCAGGTTGCCCACGGGTACGGGCGCGAACTCGGCCATCGAACCGAACGGAGCCCGCGGCAGGGAGAAGTACACCCGACGTCCGTCGGCGGTGACACCACCGCCTTCGATGCCTGCGATCACGGGCAGGGTTCGCGGGCTCAGGTAGTGCCCGCCCGAGGCGATGGCAATATCGACGGCATTGATCGTGGCCGCTTCCACCCGAAGCACCTCGATGCCCTCCGCACCCGTCGGGTCCTCGTGATCGGCGAACCTCGGAATCCCGTACTCGGTCAGAACTGCTGCTTTCACGACGTGCCTCCACCCATCGTCCGCACCCTCACGCGGGTGACTGAATCGGTATTCACTGAATCTAGATTCAGTCTGTACGCTACACATGTAGCTGTCAACCGAAAGGGCGCATGTGCCGACCACTTCACGCGAGCTTCAAGCCGCCCGAACCCGCACGGAACTCGAGCACGCCGCGCGCGTCGTGTTCGCGCGGACGGGATACCTCGCGGCCAAGATCACCGACATCACGCGCGAGGCCGGCCGGTCGACGGGGTCGTTCTACAACCATTTCGACAGCAAGGACGCACTACTGCTCGCCCTCGCCGAACGGCTCGGCGAGGAAGCCGACGCGATAGTCGCCGCGCAGGATCCGGTCGCACGAACCGCGCGAACCATGCGTCCCCACCTCGAGGTGTTCTGGCGGATCTTCGGCGAGAATCGAACAGTCATCGACGCGCTCCGCGACGCAGCCCTCGTCAACGACGAACTCTCCTCCCGTGTCGAAGAATTCACCATCCTGCAGTTCGAGCCGTGGGTCGACAGACTGCGCGGATTCGAGAGCGACGGCGTCGAGCTGCCGGCGTCACCCGCGGTGACGGCGCAGCTCGTAGCCGGCGCCGCCGAGTCGTTCGCACGCCGATGGACGGGCGAACCGTCGCACGGACTCGATGCGCTCGTCGACTTCGTCGATCGCGCAGTCTTCGGTCCACTCGTGAACACACGCCCCGATCAGGCGAGGTGACCACGCAGCGTGTCGGAGGTGTAGTCCCTACGGAAGAGCCCCCGCGACTGCAGGACAGGTACCACATGGTCGACGAAGTCGTCCAAACCGTCCGGATACAGCGGGGGCATCAGGTTGAAGCCGTCCGCTGCACCGCCGTCGATCCAGGCCTCGATCTCGTCGGCGATGGACTCGGGAGTGCCGATCATCGTCGCGTGGCCGCCGCCTGCGGCGAGCGTGCCGAGCAGCTCACCGACGGTCGGGGAGTCCTTCGCGATGATCCGAAGGATGGTCTCGTACCGTCCGTGGGGCCCGGTGAATTCCTCGATGGGAGGCAGTGAAGGGACAGGAGCATCGAGTTCCCACGCACTGCAGTCTTGTTCGACGAACGTGCTCAGTTGTTTCAACGACTGCTCCACCGGCAACAAGGCGTCGAGCTCGTCCTTCTTCGCTCTCGCCTCGGCTGTGGTCGATCCGACGTAGGTCACGAGGCCGGGCATGATGCCGACGGACGCCGGTTCCCGTCCAGCGCTGCGGACCCGCGCCTTCACATCTGCGTAATACGCTGCGCCGGAGTCGATATCGTAGGCAACTGCATAGATCGCCTCGGCGTAGCGGGCGGCCAGATCCCGGCCCTGCCCCGACGCGCCCGCCTGGAACAGCACCGGCCGGCCTTGCGGCGAACGAGGGACCGTCAGTGGACCGTCGACCCGGAAATGTTTGCCCGAGTGGTCGATCCGGTTCACCTTGTCCGGATCGGCGTACACGCCGTCACGGTCGAGCACGAGCGCGTCGGCGTCCCACGTGTCCCACAGAGCGAGGGCGACGTCGACGAACTCCTCGGCACGCGCGTATCGCTCACCGCGAGGCGGGATCTCGTCGAAGCCGTGATTGCGTGCCTCGGCGTCGAACATCGAGGTGACGACGTTCCATCCGGCACGTCCGCCGCTGATGTGGTCGAGGGAGGCGAGCAGGCGCGCGGCGTGGAACGGCGTGTAGAACGTGGTGGACACCGTGGTCACCAGACCGATGTGCGTCGTCGCCCGCGCCATCGCCGTCATCGCGGTGATCGGTTCCAGAAACCATGTTCCCGCTCCTGCCGGGTCACGCACCGAGTGGCCGTCGGCGAAGAACACCGCATCGAGCTTGCCGCGCTCCGCCGTTTGTGCGAGCTTCTCGTAGTACCCGATGTCGCCCAGATCCTCGACGCGCGAACGCGGATGTCGCCAGGCGGCGCTGTGGTGACCGCAGTTGTACAGGAAGGCGTTCAGATGCATCATCAGTCCTTGACCAATCCACCGTCCACGACGAGATTCTGGCCGGTCACCGAACGGGACCACGGCGATGCGAAGAACAGCAACGCATCGGCGAACTCCTCGGGCGTCACCACACGCTTCAGTGGAGTGGAGGCGGCGATGAAATCGAAGACCTCCTCCGGCGTCGCGGCGCTCGCGTCGGTGGTGCGCAACAGGCCGCCGGACACCATGTTGACGGTGATGCCGTCGCCGCCGAGGTCGGCCGCAAGCGTCCTGGTCAGGGACAGAAGCGCGGCCTTCGATGCCGTGTAGTCGTGATACGGCACCACCGGGTTCTGAAACAGGTTGGTGCCGACGTTGACGATCCGGCCCGATCCGGCGGCCCGCATACCCGGCACCGCGCGCTGAGTCGTGTTGAGTGCGCCGCGCACTGCGCCTTGGAACTGGGCGTCGAACTGGTCCCAGGAGATGGTGTCCGCCTTGCTGCGCGCGTCACCGTCGAACGAGAAATCGGCGAGAGCATTGTTGACGACGGTGGTCACCGACGTGCCGAAATGCTGCTCGGCTGCGGTGAACAGGGCGTCGACCTGGGCGGGATCGGTGACGTCGGCAGCGACGGCCACACCACCGATCTCCGACGCCAGTGCCTCCGCAGCCTCGCGGCTACGTCGATAGTTGACGACGACGCGTGCTCCCTGCGCAGCGAACGCGCGGGCCACTGCGGTTCCCAGGCCCCGTCCGGCTCCGGTGACGACGACGGTCTGACGATCGAAGTTCATGCGTGTGCCTCTCGCTCGGCGGACACCACGAACGTGAGGATGCACGGACACCCAGATAAAACTTTCGATCCGCGCTGACATCCCTACGCTGGTGTTGACCAGATCAGGTTCGACGGGTGTGTTCTCAGCCGCGTCGGTGCGGCACCCCGTGTCGACTGCACACTGTAGTCCCTTCGCGGGGCGCTACCGTCTATCACTCCGTCTACGGCGATCTATCGAAATTTGTAGAGAGTGATAGATCGCCCTACGGTCGGGCTAGCCGATGACCGCCCATCCGTGTGCCGGCACCGTCGTCCGTCCCCGGTCCACGGAGGCAACACCTGCCAGGACTTCACCGGAGATGCGGTAGTCGACGGTGTCGTCGCCGAGATTGAGCGCGACGTGCAGTGCGTTGTCGCCACTGTGGACCCGATAGAGCATCGCGGTGTTGGCCAGCTCGACGGTCTCGGTTTTCGCAGTGTGCAGCCACGGAGCGCGTCGACGTAGTCCGATCAGTTCCTGGTGCAGGTGGAACGTCGACCATCCCGCCGAATCGA
The DNA here is from genome assembly GCF_002258225.1 of Rhodococcus sp. RS1C4. NCBI lineage: Bacteria > Bacillati > Actinomycetota > Actinomycetes > Mycobacteriales > Nocardiaceae > Rhodococcus > Rhodococcus sp. RS1C4. The sequence continues at coordinate 185,556 of NZ_NOXZ01000017.1, forward strand.
GTTGCTCACGGGTCATGGGGAACTCGGGCCGGACGTCGTCGTCGCCGCCGACGCGCTCCTCCTTGACGCCGCGGAATCCCTGCTCGTCGCCGTAATAGATCATCGGTGTTCCACCAGTGGTGAACAGCGTGACGAGCGCGTGGGGGAGATGCCGTTCGTCGGAGATGGTGCTGGCGATGCGATTGACATCGTGGTTGCCCACGAACGTGGCGGGCACGAAGGTGTCGAGCCACTCGTTGTGGCGACCGAGGGCGTGCGAGAGCTCGAAGAAGTTCTGCTCCGCGATTGCACTCCACGTCGCCTTCCACAGCTCGTACTGGGTCACCGAGTCCAGCGAGCTCCGCTGCACGATCTGTGCGTAGTCACCGTGGATGACCTCGCCGAGGAAATACGCGTCGGGGAACCGTTCGCGGACCCGCGGTAGTACGGTCGCCCAGAACTCCGGCGGCACAGCATATGCCGCATCCAGACGCCATCCGTCGGCGCCGCGGCCGAGCCAGTGTTGCATGACGTCGACGACGTAGTCCTGCACTGCCGCGCTGCTGTGGTCGAGCGCGACGAGTTCGTCGTGACCTTCGAAGTTGCGGTGACGCCCGGAGGCGTCGAGATGAAACCAGGATGCCGCGTCGGAGTCCCCGGCAAGAGCGCTCTGGAACCGTGGAAAGCTCTGCCCCACATGATTGAAGACACCGTCGAGCATGACCCTGATTCCACGGCCGTGCGCTCGGTCGATCAGAGTGTCGAAGTCCTCGTCGGTACCGAGCCGCTCATCGACGCGCAGGTGGTCGACGGTCTCGTACCCGTGGCCTTCCGAGGCGAAGATGGGACCGAGTGCGACACCGGACGCCCCGAGTTCCAGTGCGTAGTCGAGCCATTCGACCACCTTGAGCAACCGATGCTCCTCGGCCAAGGAGGTTCCGTCCCACTCTCGCACCGGCGCACCGGCGAATCCGAGAGGATAGACATGCCACCAGATTGCGTGCTCGACCCAGGACGGACTCATGCGCGCACCACGGATTCGCGGCCGAGTTCGCCGGCACCGGTGTGCCCGGACAAGCTGGTGACCAGATCGAATTCGGCGAGGATGCAGCGTAGTACGTGCTCCACGCCCTCCTGCCCGCCGAGCGCAAGGCCGTACAGGAACGGCCGGCCGAGCAGTACCGCGTCCGCTCCGAGCGCAAGCGCCTTGGCCATGTCCGCACCCGTGCGCACACCGGAGTCGAACAAGACCGTCACCTGGTCACCGACGGCGTCGACGATCGCAGGCAGCGCGTCCAACGATGCTCGTGCGCCGTCGATCTGGCGCCCACCGTGATTGGACACCACGATGCCGTCGACTCCGTGCTCGACGGCCGACCTCGCATCTCCGACGGTGCAGATCCCCTTGAGGACGATCGGACCGTCCCAGTGATCCCGCAGGAACTTCAGCTGACCCCAGTTCAGCCCCGGATTGGGGAACATCTTGGCCCAGTGCATCGCCGCAGCAATGGGATTGGTCTCCACGGGCTGCTCGAGACCGGCCTTGAACGCCGGATCGGTGAGATAGTTCTCGATGCCGAGGTTGGCGAGAAAGGGGAGATAACCGCGGTCGAGGTCCGCCGGACGCCATCCCAGCAGGGTCGTGTCCAGGGTGAGCACGAGCGTCGTGAAGCCGGTGGTCTTGGCCCGATCCAGAAAGCTCAGAAGCACCGATGCATCGGTGGGCCAGTACAACTGGTACCACCGCGGTGCGTCGCCACCGGCTTCCGCCACTTGCTCGAACGAGTGCGACGCCTGCGTCGAGTGGATGTACGGAATGCCGAGCGCCGCTGCGGCTCGTGCGGTGGCGAGCTCACCGTCCGGATGGGCGAGGGTCTGAATTCCCACCGGAGCGATCAACACAGGCGCGGGTAGCTCCGTACCGAGCACCGTGACCGAGTGATCCCGCTCGGCCGCACTACGCAACATACGCGGTGCAATGCGCCACCGGTCGAACGCTTCTCGATTGGCCCGGGCCGTCGAACCACTACCGGCGCTGGCGACGATGTACCCCAGCGCCTCGGGCGTCAGCCTCGCCGCGGCCTGATCCTCGAGTTTCGCGAGGTTGGTGGTGATCTTCGGCTTCTGATCGGTGAACATGCCCTGGGCATAGATGCCGATCTGATGGTCACTGAAGTTCATGCTCCCCACCGTAGTGGGCGGCGGGAAGTGGACGGCACGAAATCCACCCGTCGAGCAGCGCAGCGCAGCGTGCACGCAGGTCGGCTTCGTTATCCACCAGGTCTTTCCTGATGGCATCGACCATGTCCTGGTCCTGCTCGATACCGTCGCGCACCCACGCGTCGGCCCAGGAGTCGAAGACGTCGACGTCGATCTCGGGGTGGAACTGCAGTCCCAGGTGCCTGCCGTGCACGAAAGCCTGCTGGCCGGCACTGTTGCTCGCGATCACCGTCGCGGTGTCCGGCGCGACGAAGGTGTCGTCGTGATACTCCATCCACGGTCCGGGCCCGATCAGATCCGGGCGCGTCGAGCGGGTCTCGGTCAGGCCGTGTTCGGGGAACTGCGACCGCGTGACGGTTCCGCCCAGGATTCGCGCCAGCAACTGCCCACCGAAACAGACACCCAGAATCGGTACGTCCTTCTCGATGGCACGCTCGAGATAGTCGATCTCCGGGCCGATCCACGACGACTCTCCGTACGCGGCGTCCGGCGATCCCATGACGACCACCATCCCGGCGTCGTCCAGCGACGGCGGGGTATCGGCGTGCCCGTAGTCGAAGGAATGCACGTCGAGTCGGTATCCGCGACTCTCCAACTCGGGCGCGAGCGTACCGATGTTGCGTCGGCCCAGAGCCGGGTCACGATCGTGGACCAGAACGACTGCGCGCTTGTCGGTCGCGGAATCCTGTCGAGAATCGAACGTCATGAGGGACGAGGTTAGGACACGGTGCCGAACGGGACGTCCTCTGTACCGATACTGCCGTGTCGGTCGTGTGCTCTACGGTTGTTCTCCGTGCCACCACGTCGACGCAAACCCGCTTCAACCACTGCCCGCACGGTCGGCGCGGGCAAGAGCGCTGCCGCACGTAAGTTCAAGGCGTCGTCGGGAACCACCACCGCGAAGAAACGCACCACCACACGCAGGAAGCCGGTCCGTAAGACGGCGTCGCCGGATCTCCCGCTTCCCGATCCAGGCGAGCGCGTCTGGGTACTCGACGTCCCGTTCGAGGATCGCGCATTGGCATCGGCGTCGGGCGCCCGCTGGTATCCGGGCCCACGCGTGTTCGCGTACTACGGAACCGATCTGCCCGACGGGTTGGCCTCGTTCGAGTCCATGCCGTACAGCCTCCAGCGGTGGGTGGAGGACGACGCGAACGAAGAGTGGAGACCGGAGGTCGTCCACGAACGGTCGTTGACGCCTCGCGAGACGCAACTCGAGTCGGTGCGCCGGCAGCTGGGCGCGATGAACGCTGGGTTCCCGTACTTCGCGCAGATGGACTCGACGGGTCTCGGTAAGACTCTCGCCGTCTGCGAGGCCGTCCGGCATGCAGGCTCCACTCCGGACATCGGCACGGTTCTGGTCGTCGCACCCAAGGGCGCGCTTCCGGGCTGGCGACGGACCATCGCCGATACCGAGGCGGATCTCGATCCCGCGGATCGCAAGCGTTGGCTGCTGGTGACGTATCAGTCCACCAAGAAGTTGTTGACGGTTCCCGAGGACACGGACCTGGGCAAGCGCAAGAAGACTCAGAACAAACGCACGATCTCATTGGGCGAGTTGCGTTTCGACATCGACGTCGTCATCGCCGACGAGTCGCATGCGTTGATGAACATCGAGTCGCAGCAGTCGCAGATTCTGTGGCGGTATCAGGAGGCCGCGCGTGCGGTCGTGTGGATGTCGGCGACACCGGGGTATCAGCCGATGCACTTCGCGTACATGGCTCGCGCGATCGAGCAGAGCCGGGCGGCCGGTCCCATCGTCGGCGACGAGGAGGTCCTCGGGTACGGCGTGACCACCAAGTGGGCAGAATTCCTGATCGAGCAGGGCTTCGCACTGAAGGAGGGCAAGGCGACCACCGGGCTGAAGACGTGGAGGTGGGAACCGGAGGACGCCGCGCAGCGTACGCGCGACATCGACACCATTCACCGGTGGCTCTCCGGAGGTGCTGTGCCGTGGTCGATCTCGCGGCCCTCGCCCCCGACGCCGCGTGAGCCGCTCGGCCAGGAACTCACTGCCGCGCAGAAACGCCTGTACAACTCGGCGTGGGTGGATTACCGCAAGGAGCTCGGCCTACCACTGTGGAAGTCCGTCGGCGGCAAGCGTGTGCTGCAGAAGAACCCGAGCACGAGAGCTGCGGCACTGCGGTTCCGTCAGAAATGCTCCTACCTGCGGATCCCGTCGACGGCCGATCAGGTTCGCGCGTGGATTCGCGACGGCAACCAGGTGTTCGTCTCCATGTTCTACCGCGAGTCGGTCGCCGGCCTCGCGGAGGCGCTCCGCGACGAAGGCCAGGAGGTCGCCGTCGTCGACGGCAGCATGAGCAGTCAGGACCAGGAGCACGAGATCCGACGCTTCCAGACCGGCGCTGCCCGGGTGATCATCTCGACCACGACGAGTGCGATCAACCTGCACTCGAACGAGCTGTTGCTTCCGGAGCGGACGGTGTCGACGTCGGCGCCGCGTGTGACCTTGATTCACGATCCACGATGGACACCGATCGAGATTCGTCAGATCGAAGGCCGAGCCAACCGCATCGACAAGGACCACGAGCACACGACGTCGACGTGCTATTACGGATACGCCGAGGGCACCGTCGAGGAGGAAATGGTGCTCACCGGGATCGAGCGCATCGCGGACCTGGGCTCCATCGTCGGTCAGGCCGACCTCATCGACCCGGAAGCATTCCTGGCGGCGCGGGCGGAGGCGGGATCGGCGTCGGGCGAATAACGTGGGGTAGTCGACCGAGCCACTACGCGAGGGGGAGTCATGAGTCCAGACAGTTCCGATCCGCACCGCTTCGATCCGCACGATCTGTTGGCCGAGGCACGTCTCGGCGTCCTGGCGACCATCAAGTCCGACGGTAGGCCGCAGCTGTCGCCGGTGACGCCGTACTACGACCGCGACGCCGGAATCGTCTACGTGTCGATGACCGACGGTCGCGCGAAGACCAAGAACATCCGGCGCGATGCTCGGGTGTCCATCGAGGTCACCAGCGCCGACGGCAGGTCGTGGGCCACGGTGGACGGGACCGGGACGCTGGTCGGGCCGGGAGCGGACGCGTCGAGCCCAGAAGTCGACGCACTGGTCGACTACTACCGAGCCGCCGCCGGAGAGCACCCCGATTGGGACGAGTACCGGTCCGTCATGGTGTCCGACCGCCGCGTGCTGCTGAAGCTTGCCGTCGAGCACGTCTACGGCCAGCGAATCGGCTGACGAACCAGCTGCCCGTCGGGAACCGGCTGCGTTGACTTCCGCGACATGAGTCTTGTGCCCACCCACACGCTGACAATCGGCGTGCTGGGTCCGATGCGTGCGCGCCTCGACGATCGCGACATCGACCTCGCCGGCCCCGGCCGACGCGCAGTACTGGCGCGACTCGTCCTCGCCAGGGGTTCGATGGTGTCGACGGATCTGTTGATCGAGGATCTGTGGTCGGGTGAACCTCCCCCCAAAGCGCTGGCAGCCCTGCAGGTTCACGTGTCCAATCTTCGCAGGACCCTCGAGCCCGACCGCAGGCCTCGCACGCCGGCGACGGTTCTGGTCAGCTCCGCGCCGGGATACAGGCTGGTCCTTCCGACCGAGCAGGTCGACGTCTGGCATTTCGAATCCCTGGTCGTCGGCGGCATACGCGAGAGCGACCCGACATCTCGGCTCGGAAGGTTCGATCGTGCGCTCGCGTCGTGGTCGGGTAGCCCGTATCAGGGTCTCGCAGACACGCACTGGGCTGCAGTGGAGATCGCACGTCTCGACGAACTACGAAGCACGGCAGTCGAAGAACGGGCGCATACGCTGCTGAATCTCGGTGCTGCACCCACGGTCGTCATCGCCGATCTCGGGAGGCACGTCGCCGACAGTCCAGGACGTGAGCGCCCCGTCCACATCCTCGCTCTGGCGCAGTACCGCGCAGGGCGACAGGCCGACGCCCTCGATACCCTGAGCCGGGCGAGGAGATACCTGTCCGACGAACTGGGCATCGACCCCGGCCCCGAGTTGCGCACACTGGAACGCGCCATCCTTGCCCAGGATCCCGCGCTCGATGCACCGCACGTGGTCGACGCCGCTACCGCCCGTGTGTCGTTCCCTGCGCCCGCGCCCAAGGCCCCGGTGGTGAACTGCAGACCGGAGGAAACGCAGGTCGTCCTCGATGCTGCCCGTGGTGTCGAACACGGCTCGTTCGACATCGTCTGGCTGGGAGGCGAGCCGGGCCAGGGCAAGTCGACACTTGCCGACACCGTCGCGCACCACTTGGCTGCCCGCGGATGGACAGCGGCGTGGGGGTCGTGCCCGGAGGTCGACGGGACACCGCCGGGCTGGCCGTGGTCCGAAGTTCTAGCGTCCCTTCGGTCGCAGGCGCCAGTCCCCGGAGAGCTGCGGCAGATACTCGATCCCGCTTCGGCGTCCGATGATGTCGCCGTCGAGACATTCTGGCTGGCACGGGCTCTCATCGGCTATCTGACCCGTCTCTCGGCAACTGCACCGCTCGTACTCGTCTTCGACGATTGCCACCGAGCGGACGAGCTGACCATGCAGTTGCTCCGGCACCTGATTCTCGCTCCGAGGGGTGCGCGGGTGCTCATCGTCGCGACGTATCGAACCTCCGAGGTATCGGCCGAGCTGGACACGGTGTGGGCAGCAACGGCGGGCACTCCGTCGACCAAGATGCGCTTGACGGGGTTGACTCCCGGTGGTGTAGCGGAAGTCGCGAAGCAATCCGGCTACACGGACATGGACGCGGACGTACTCGACGTGCTCGCCGAAAGAACGGACGGCAATCCACTGTTCGTCCGTGAGTTCGCTCGGTTGATCGTGTCGGAAGGTGCAGCCGCGGCGCGCTCCTCGATTCCGGTGGAGATCGGTGAAGTCCTCCGGCGGCGCATCACCAGACTTCCCGAGAACAGCGTGCTGACACTCAGGCGCGCATCGGTTCTCGGCCGCGACGTCGATCTCTCCGTGCTCTCCGCGATGAGCGACAGGACCGAGGACGAGTTGATCGACGCACTGGAGCCGGCAGTCCTTGCCGGCCTTCTCACCGAGACCGACTCGGAGCGACTACGTTTCACCCATGCGCTCGTCCGCGACACGCTGTACACGGAACTGCCGCTGATGCGACGCACGCGGTTCCACGGCAATGCGCTACAAGTGCTCGCAGCCCGAACACCACACGATCCCGCACTTCTCGCTCACCATGCTGCACTGTCCGCAACTCCCACAACAGCACTCACGCTCGTGCCCTTCGTCGTGGACGCGGCCAGGCGGGCTGCAGCATTCGGTTCGCACCGAGAGGCGCTCGTACTGTGGAGCTCCGCCGTCGAACTGCACGAGAGCGCCGTCGACGGGTCCGAGACGGACCTGCTGGACATCCTGATTCCCTACGTCGGGTCGTTGGCGCGGGCGGGCGATACGGCGTCGGCGCGACGTCGACGGCGCCGAGCGGTGGACATCGCGTCGGCACCGGGGACCACAACGCACCTCGGGCGTCGCCGGTCGATCGACGCTCTCACATCCTGGTCCGCACCGGTCGTGTGGTCCATCCGGCCCGATGTCGTCGTCGATGCGTCCATCGTCGACCCCGTTCGAGCGTTGTTGCTGGATGCCGATATCGGTGTGGCTGATCGCGCACTGTTGCTGAGCACGCTCGTGTTCGAGATAGAGGGCAACGATGTCGCCGAGACAGTCGCCGCGGCGTCGGATGCGGTGCGTCACGCCCGACTGTCCCAGAACGACGCCGTTCTGTGCCGGGCACTCAATGCGTACGGTTACGCAACCCTCGGTCCTGATCTGGCGCACACTCTGTTCGCGACGAGCGAGGATCTGCTGCGTGCGGCGGTAGCCGACCCTGCATATCAATCTCTCGGTCACTACTATGCATTCTTGTCTCATTGTGCCGCAACGGAACTGGATGAAGCAGACGCGAGCGCCGCCGCCGTCATCATCCACGCCAGCGGGCAGCAGCTGGGTGAGATGCTGGGCGTCGTCCGGATCTACCGAGCCGCCTGCGACATCGCGTCCGGCCGCACCGACAGTGCGCTGCGCGGATACTCCGAGGCAGCGGCCCAGATGGTCGCCGGCGGCAGCGCGATCGCCCATCTGATCACCATGATCGGACGACTGGGCGTGGCAACGTATCTGGGCGATCTGGCACCGATGGTCGACGAGCTGAGCGCCATCGAGAACATGCGCCCCCAGAGCGTCCGGTACCCGCTGATCGTGGCATTGCTCGACTCGGGCGAGAAGCACAGGGCACGCGAACTCTGGCTCGACGCGGAGCCGTACGACAGGGATTACTACTGGCTCGGCATGACCGCCCACGCGGCCCGCGCCGCAGCGAGGCTCGGTGACCTGGAGGCGGCCACGAAACTGCACGACGAGCTCTCACCGTTCTCGGGTCGGATCGCGGGGTTCGACTCGGGCGCCTTCTACGCGGGCACGGTCGACTCCGCCCTGGCGGCAACGGCCGAAGCCCTCGGCGACACCGCTGCCGCCGAGGAGCTCCGAGCGCGTTCCGATGCCCTCCTCGAGTCACTTCGTCATCGGGTAGCTACGTCATCGGGTAGCTATGTCATCGGGTAGCTACGTCGACTCGTGAACTTGACTGCAGGCCGCGTGTGTCCGCTCCTGAGCTGTTGCCTTTGATCATCAGGACTCCGATTGCTGCGATGGCCAGGCCGCGGGGGATCTCGATGACGAGCCCGGACAGAACCGGGGCCTGAGGGATCGGCGTCAGGAGAATCAGTCCGCCGAGCGTCATCACCGCACCGATCCACAGCGGTACTGCACGAGACTTCAGTAGCGCGATTCCGATGATCAGCATGCTCACCATGAAGACCAGGCCCGCGAACAACTGCAGGTTCTGGAATGCCGGATCGGCGAACAGCGAATCGTCCGTCGGGATGAGGAAATGAGCGGTCTCGTGCTTGGCGGCTATCGGTACCGAGACGAATGCTTCGACGGTCAGATGCGGGAGGATCACGAGCATCCCACCGAAGAAGTAGAGAGCGAAGCCGATCAGGCCGAGCAGTCCTGTCTTCCTGGACACCCAGACGTAGACGGCGGGCAGCCCGAGGAATTGCAGCAGCGTCCCGATCAGCAGCAAGTACTGCGCGTACGGGTTGAAGGGTTCGCTGAGCGCTTCCACCGAATGCGCCCATCCGCCGACGACCGGATGCAGTGTTCCGCCGATCAAGTTGAAGACGAAGGCGACGACGACGGCGATACCGCTCAGCCTGTACAGGAGCGAAGGTGTGATGTTCATGGTCGACAGCGTCGCCCACTGCACTTGGTCGCCACTTGGCGAGAACTTTCGGCAGCTCACGTCAGCCGTAACCCGGAATAAGTAAGCCGACGTAACTATTGTACCTTTACAGAAAGGTAGTTCTAGGTTCAACTACCACTAGTTTCGATTCACGAGGAGATGGGTTGTCATGGCCACGTACGACGTAGCAGATCGCTCGGCGATCGTCACCGGAGCAGGCTCCGGAATCGGCCGCGCGGTTGCACTGGAATTGGCGGCGAACGGAGCATCGGTACTGGTCGCCGATCTCGACGGAGACCACGCGACGGCCGTCACCGACGAGATCACTGCAGCCGGAGGCACCGCGGCAGCCTTCGTCGGCAACGTTGCGAACCTGGACGACGTGAAGGCCATGGTCGCTGCGGCCGGTGACCTGGCTCCGCTTCGCATCGCCGTCAACAACGCAGGCATCGGAGGCGAACCCCTCCCCGTCGGCGACGTGTCGGTGGACAGCTGGCGCAAGGTCATCGAGGTCAATCTCAACGCGGTGTTCTACGGAATGAAGGCCCAGATCCCGGCCATCGCCGCAGCAGGCGGTGGATCCATCGTCAACATGGCCTCGGTCCTCGGCAGCGTCGGAATTGCCAACTCGGCCAGCTACGTCGCATCCAAGCACGGCCTGCTCGGTCTGACGAAGAACGCTGCGCTCGAGTACGGCGCACAGGGCGTTCGCGTCAACGCAGTCGGCCCCGGCTTCATCCGCACGCCGCTCCTCGTTGCCAACATGGACGAGGATGCGCGAAAGGCGTTGGAGGCCAAGCACGCTCTCGGTCGTCTCGGCACCTCCGAAGAGGTGTCCAGCCTCGTTGCCTTCCTTGCCAGCGACGCCGCAGGCTTCATCACCGGCAGCTACCACCTCGTCGACGGCGGCTACGCAGCCCAGTAGCTCCGGACCGTGTCACCGCAGTCGATTCCGTCCGCTCGACGGTGCATCAGCGCACGAACGGCATGACCTGACGCACCTTGGGGTCGCGGAGGTAGAGCGCCGCCCACACCGCGACCCCGACGTACACCGCGAACAACACCGTGCTGAACAGTGGCTTGTCGACCCTCCAATTGGTCAGGACCGCTCCACCGAGGTAGCCGGTGAGCAGTACCGCGCCGAGAAATGCCGTGCGCGGCACCAGGAACAATGCAAGGCTGACCAACAGAACGACACCGATGACCGGCGTCATCTCCTCGCGTAGACCGAGATCGACCGTCGCGTCCCGCACTTGCTGCACATTGATCAACTTGGTTACTCCGTCGAAAATCAGGAAGATCGCGAGGAGTGCCGTCAGCACCCACCCGGCGCGTGCGGCAGTGCGGGAGCCGGACGGGACGGTCGGTGTCACGTTCTCGGTCTGTGTGTTGTTCGAGGCCATTGTCTTCTCCGATGCTCGCGGGGGAGTGTGTGCCTGTACCGACACCGCCCGGCTCGGAAACTCATCGCACGACGCGGTCAGGTACCCAGTTCGCCCGAAATGTCCGCCGCGGCGAGCATCGACACGAGCAGAGGCACAACCTTCTTCGCTCCGACTCGGTACTCACCTCTCCCATGCTGTTCGACGATGTGGGCCGAGCCCAGCACCTTGAGGTGGTGGTAGACCTGCCCCGTCGACCCGAGCCCGACGGCCTCCTGCAGTTCCGACGCGTTGGCCGGTCCCCGCAGGAGCACTTTCACGATCTGCAATCGGACGGGATGGCCAAGGGCAGCAAGCACATCAGTCGTACGCGCGACCGAGAGGTCCAGGACCCCGTCGGGCGAATACCCGATGTCCCATGTCACGTCCCCGTGTAGATGGACGTCGCCGCGGTACGCGATCTCACCGCCCGTCGGGGCAGCTTTCTCTGTCGGAGCACCGACTTCGCGGCGTTCCAGCTCCGCGACCCTGGCCTCCAACTCGGCGAGTCTGGCCTCGAACTCCCCGCTCACACTGCGCAGGCAATTCGGTCGAAGCCCGACGGTGAGCTCAGCGCGTCGACGATCAGCGTCTGCTGGTTCCCGAAGCCGGCGAGAGCTGCCTCGTACCGATCGGCAGGCAACGAGTCGATCAGCCACACCGCCGTCGCCACGGTGCCGTCGTCCCGCCGTAGCTCGAATGCCTGCGTCAGGACGCCCGGCAGGTTGCCGCCTTTGAACCCGATTCCGGCGGCACCGTCGGGCGCGGGTCGGTGTTCGAGCTGCCGCAGTGCGACATCGCTACCGTCACCGAAGGTTCCGTCGGCGATCGCGCGATAGAACCCGGCGAGTTCGGCAGCCGATCCCTGCGCCGACCGCTCCTGCACCCCGTCGACCTGCTGATCGTACGACGGCACTTCGAGGCCTGCGCTCACGTCCACACGGAACTGCTGATCGAAGGCCCACCTCTCCGCCGTCGCCCACGTGTCACCGTCGCCCAACGCGGGATCGAACAACGACAGCGTCTGCGTCACGAGTGTCGGAGCCTGGAAATTCTCCCACCCTCCGGCCGCGGCAGCACGCGTGAGCGCGTCGTCACCCAGCCGATAGCGCAGGTAGTCCGGCGCGGCATTGTCACTTTCCTGGATCATCGCGGAGACGATGTCGTCCAGCCGAACGGTGCCGGCAAGATCGGTCGCGCTGGTGCCGTCGCTCGCGATCCCCAGCCGTTCCAGCGCCGCCGGGTGCGCTCCGCCGTCCGTTCCCGGTACGTACCACCGCTCCCAATCCAACAGCGGCACTTGCTCGTCCGGGTCCAGTTCCCCTGCGGCGACTGCGCGAGCGTAGGCGCCGAGGTGGACCACTTTCACGGCCGATGCCAGCGGCTGCTGCTCCTCGGCGCGATGTTCGACGGTGCGTCCACTGCCGTCGTCGACCAGCAGGCTCACGGACTCCGGCGCCTGACCGATCAGACCCAACCACCCGTCCTCGGTGTTCAGATCCGTCGACGTCACCGGCGTGCACTCGTCCGGCTCCGGCGCACTGTCGGTGCCGGATGTGGATGTGCACCCCGTCGACACGAGTAGAGCCAGGCAGCTTGCGGATACAGCAATGGTTCGACGCATCGTGACCCCTCTGTCATTCCGTAATTTCGTAATTTCAGATTAGGACACAGTGAAGGCGAGTTCAATGGGAACATATGTTCGAATGCGTGTTACTCTGAGTGGGCCGTCCTGGAGTCCCCCGGCTCCGGACGGTCCAAACGTCGAGCAGGCGGTGGCAAGCATGGATTCACCCGGAAAGAACGCGGCGGCGCATGACGACAGCGGAGGGTGATGACGGCAGCGGAACCCTCCATCGATTGGGCGATCGATGGGTCGAGAACGCACCGTGCAGGTGCGCTCGCGGTCACGCCCTCGGCCCACGGACCGTACTGGTCGGGTCGAGGGCGTGTTCCTGCGGACGAGGGCACCACCGAACCCACGCGTGCCGCACCTGCGGAGATGTCACCTTCAGCCCGCCACTCGGCCCGAGATGCGCGGACGCGAGCTTCGACTCACGCGGATCCCACCGCACCTAGGGCCGCCGGCCCGGTAAGGGACAATCGAGGGCATGGAACGCGATGCCACGGGCGACGAACCCCAGGCGGTGCCGGATTTCGACCGGCTCCGGAACGACTTCACCCGATTCATGATGGGGTACAAGTTCGGACTATACGCAAACCGCCGCTAACTTGCACCCCTATCGGCCAGGGGCAACACACCCACACTCACAGTGTGCACAACCCCTGACTGTGGCGAAAACTGTAGCGAATCCACTGCGGCGCGTTGACCAGCGGAAATGGACCAACCGTGCGGTCTACAGCATAATTTGCTGATGCGAACCACCCTCCTCCGTGCAGGAGTAATCACAGCGCTCGCGCTCGCAGCAGCCGCCTGCGCCAGCACCCCAGAACCCACCGTCATCGCCACCCACGAACCAGCGGCAAACACACCCGAAACCACCAAACGAGCCATCACCTTCGCGCCACCGAAACCCGACCCCGCACTCACCGCATCCAACTTCCGCATGCAGATCGACGGCCCACAAATCACCGTGCACCTCATCGACAACTACAGCGTCGACAACGCTCGGGAAGTCTTCGAGACAGTGCAGAAACGGCAACGCGAAGAGGACGGCTACTTCGTGTGGATGTACTGCGACCCCACCGAGGAGCCGATCGGGAACGGCAAGTTTGCTGTCGGTGCGATCGGTGCGGCACGCACAGGGCTAGGCGATGGGGAAGGCGAGTTCACGCCACTACCGGGCGCGGTGTGCGAGGTGTAGAGAACTACGAAAGCGCCCCACCCCGAAAGGTGAGGCGCAATCGCACGAACGTTCGAAGAGTGTTACGGTGGGTGCAGCCCGTCCCGGAGGGAAGCCGGGGCGGGCTTTCGCATATTCAGGAGACCCGACATGGATCACAACACACTGACATGGAACGGCAAAGGCTGGGCCGAGGGCGCGCCCCATGAATGCCCGAACGGACACCCTCTCGTTGCCGGGAGAGTGCTCGTCGGGTCGCGCGTCTGCTCATGCGACGTTCACCACCACCGCACCCATCGATGCCGTGTTTGTGACGCCCTGACTTACACGCCTGCACTCGGGGTGGACTGTCAGGACTCCAGCTTCGACGGACGCGGACGACACTGACCCGAGAGAGACTTGGTGTTATGCACCGCTTTCACGGGGTCATTCGGACGACGTAACGAGTCGGCGCAGGAGACCCCGATTCGGTTACCGTGCATCGATGCGATCAACACCAGAGCGTGGGCTGGAAGTGCTCGTGGATCAGATGCGGCAGGCGAGCGTCGCAGGACTGTGGTTTGTCGCGTTAACCACAGCGCTCGCTCTTCCTGATATCTGTGGAGCGCTCGCGTCGGAAAATGGTCGCGCCACCGGGTCGAAGTATCGAGCGTGGGTCTCGCAGTACATCGAGGGTGAAGACGAAGAGTCCGCTGAGCGCCTGTGGAAACTGCGCTGCTCGCTGCTGCACCAGGGATCGATGCAGACGTCGGGGATGGATCCGATTGGGTTTCTTGTCCCAGACGAGGGCCAGAGCCAGATGCACGGACTGAGCATCCAAATGTCCGAGACCGAACGAATCAACATGATGAGCATCCCCATTTTCGTTGACGATGTGGCGACCGGAGTTGGAACATGGTTGAACGACGTCGCGGGATCATCTCGATTTGCTCGAAACGTCGGAAAGTCAGCGCATCTCAGGCGTGACGATCTCCAGCCAGTGATCCGTGGCGCATGGGTCATTCGATAGCTTCATCAACTCGTCATCGATCGGTCCGTTATCTTGATGATTCGGGATGTCAGGAAACCTGGAGCTTCGAAAAGCCACGCGACCGCCAAGGAGTGACGACCCAGTGCGAACCCCACACCGACTGCGAGCGCAGCCACCCACGATGCTGGGACGACCCACAAACTACTGACCCAACCGAACTCGGACGCCACGCTGCACACTGCGGTGATCACGGGGAAGTGCAGCAAGTAGAACACCACAGAGTTGCGCCCGACGAATTGCAGAGAACTCACGGCCGCATTCGTACTGGCCATAGCCGCAGCTATTCGCACACTGAGGAGAATCAGAGCGAACGACGCCGGTATCGATAGCACCTCATATTGAAAGAAGTGGGTGTCGGTGTCATGGTTCTTGTACAGCGAGACCACAGTGAAACTGACTGCAATCGCTATTACGCCCACGACAATCGGGGGCGACCAACGCGTGACTGATTCCATAAGCCTATGGACGTAATAGCCGGTAAAGAAGAACACGGCGAAGTACATCAGTTGTTGGAGTTGCGCGCTGGGAGTGATGAGGGCTGCCGCCACGATGAGCGGCATGGCGATCC
The DNA here is from genome assembly GCF_002258225.1 of Rhodococcus sp. RS1C4. Lineage (NCBI taxonomy): Bacteria > Bacillati > Actinomycetota > Actinomycetes > Mycobacteriales > Nocardiaceae > Rhodococcus > Rhodococcus sp. RS1C4. Next base: position 200,831 of record NZ_NOXZ01000017.1, read on the forward strand.
ACCAGCGAAGTCTTACGACGGCAGGGGCCACCACGTAGTACACCAGCAGAAAGAAGATGAACCAGAGATACCCGTTCGCGATCCACGCACGCGGACTGGTCAGTTCACCGTCGAAGTACGGAAAGGTGAGCATGTGCACGGCCGCCCAGATGAGGTACGGCCATGCGAGCAACCGGACCTTGCCGACGTAGTAAGGGATTGCCGGTTTCCGAAGCGACTTACTAAGCAGTAGCCCGGAGAGGAACATCAGTGCGGGCATTCTCCACGGTAGAAATACCTCGTTGATGAGGTAAAGCCATCTCGGCATGTCGAACCCGTAGTAAACAGGAATAGCGGCCGAATGCCAGAACACCAACATCACGATTGCTAGACCACGAAGAGTGTCCATCCAGGCGAGTCGACCCTTGTCCATGTCGGCAACTTAGCAAGCCGAACGGACAAGGGTCGAACGCGGTCACGCTGTGCGTTGGAGTGCGAGCTGAACGATCGTGCCGAGGTACCCCGAAGACGCGGGGTTCTTCGTCGACATTCGCAGTCTTAGGCGCCGCTTTCCGGTGCTCGCCACGACCACGTTCGCGATCTGGCCGCGCTGGTTGCGTAATGCCGTCGCGCCGTATCCGTCGATTGTGCCAACGAGGTCGTTGTCGAGGTATACGTTGTAGATCCCTCGGCTGGCCGCCAGCGTGTGGATCACGTCTATGTTCCAGGTGCCAGCTCCGATCAGCAGATCCCACGCAATTTCGTCGTTCTGTGCACCGCTTGAGTTGAGACCTGCGTTGCCTATCGAACCGGTGTCTACGGTGATCGATGCCCAGTTCGTCTGCAACGACGGAGTTGTCCACGGAGAGATTTCGATTCTCCACGGCGTAGACGAAGCGCCCTCGCCTGCCCCAACTACCGTGCCGTCCGTGTCCGAAGTCGGCGCGGTCGCTTTCGAGCGTAAGTTGCTGTCTGCGTCGATCCAATAGTGTTTCGATCCGAACTGCCAGTGACCGGAATTCCAAGCCGCACTGATGATCGTCGCACCTTTGTGCGTCGGTCTGATCACACCACCTGTGAATCCGTAGCTGTCCCAGAACCCGGGACCTACGAAGTGCCCGACCGGTGCCGCACCTTCCGCGAATGCGAAAACCTCCCGGAAGGTGTTGTGCACGTAAAATCCTTGCACGCTCATCGCCTGCACGGATGCCAGCTTGAAAATGCACGACGGGTTCGGTGTGACGTTGCCGGCCGGGCCGGGCACAGACCGACCAGAAAAGTTGACTCGGAACGACCCCGACACGACTACTTGGCGGACGGTGTTGAAGCTGACCATGCCGTCACCGTTGCCGACCTCTTCGAGAGAGACGTTGTGCAACGCCAGGGTGAGAATGTTTCCGCCGCTGATCGCGTACCCGCCGATGTTTTCGAAGATGCTGTTTCCAAAGCTGACGGCTGTTCCGGAGTCGGCGAAGTCGAGGCCGTTGGGTTGTGCGGCTTTACCCTGCGCAGCCCCAACGAAGCCTGCGACGGCGCAGTTTACGAACTGGCAGTCCTCGAAGTAGACATCGGTGTGGACGCGACGTGCCGATCCCGAGGGGTTCCCGGCTGGAATCGCGAAGCTGAAAGCGTCCCCGTAGTTGCTCGCAACGTAGCCGTACCTGTTCCCGTAGAAGCGGATGCCTTTGACGTGCGAGATCCAAGCGCCGATCCCGCGGATGGCCGCGCCTTGGAACCCTGAAATCTCGGAGTCTTTGTAGCCGACTACTCGCGAGTTGTTGTCACAGAACACCAGCCGAACGCCGTCATACATGTCCGACGCAGACGGTGCGTCGTTTCGCCGCGATCGTGCGATCTTGCCGACGATGAGGTTTGCGTACTGGCCAACTTGGATCCCGCACCAATCATTGGTTGCGGAGACGGGAAAGTCGAAAAATAGGGAAGCGTCCGAAGCGTCGAGGGTGACACCAGGTGGAACGGTCAGCGATGGTCCCGTGGCTGGCGCGCCCACGAGATAGAAGCCCGCGGGAATTTTCACTGTGACCGAGCGACGTCCGAGGTATGCGTAGTAGTCCGACGACGCAATGTCGCTGGCCGCATCCATCGCTGCCTGGATTGCGAGGCGGTCGTCTGTGCCGGTCCCTGCTGTTCCGATCCTGCCGGTGTAGTCCGCCTTTGCGCCGCGGCCTACAACGCTGGTGGCCGCGCGAGTCGTCACCTCTCGAAGGTTGGACATGCGTGGAAGATTCTTGGCTTGACTGATTCCGTCACCGACGTAAATGTGCCCTTCGTCGGTGACGACGAAATCGCCGTTTGGTACGACGTAGGTTGATGCTGCGCGAGCTGCTTCGTTTCCCCGAGTCCAAGGACGGACTCCGACTCCCTGTGCCATTAAAGCTGCCCTCCGTCGTAACCACCACTGCCGCCGCCTGACACGGTCGCCCACACGGTGCCGGTCGATGTCTTGGTGAGAACCTGCCCGGACGTACCAGCCTCGCTCGGAACCGGTGCATAACTATTGTCAGCGTCCGTTTTCGACACATACGTCGAAGCAGCCTCAGACTTATCCAACTTCCCCGACACAGTCGACGCATTCGCCTTCGACCCCAACGACGACTCAACAGCATTCACCACCGCCGCCACAGCATTAGCATCCGCGTGAGAAAACTTCTCACCCGACGCCCACGTAGATTTCACAGGCATAACAAACTCCTAAAGGGTGAGAGGAAACACAAACGGGAACACGCCTACACCGGCAGGCGGGGCTGCGGTAGGCTTCGCAACATCGACAGGCGCGCCATTACCGTGAATCGTCACAGAAAACTCTTGCAACGCATTCGGATCTGATGCTGCGGCATCAGTCCAGACGACCGGGCCCATGCCTTGATACGAGTCGGGGGCATCATCGCGCCGATAGATATGGAATCGCACGAAATTGTAGACACCGACTTGACGGCCCTTGGAACGCAACAATGCTTGGCCGGGGTCGTCTTCGAAGCCCGACGCATTCTCGCCTTTACGTTTACCGGAGCCTTCTACGCGCCACGTTAATCCTGTGACTGTTTGGGAACCGTATCCGCCTGCATCGATGTCGGAGGTTTCTTGTGCTGATCCTTCGAAGATGGGGGATACGGCGGATAAGCCTCGAACGAATATCCAGTCTGGTGTGTCGGTGGTGAGCGGGTCGGCTATACGCACTACCCAGTCGCGTGCAAGTTTGGTTTCTAGTCCCGAACTGTTCGGGGGTGTAGCAACAACCATCACAACCCCCTAAACCTCAGCCAAATAGAGAAAGGATTCTCATTCATTACTTTCCTCCCGCTAAACGGCCGTCGTATAAATATAGGAGGATCCCTTACCTACTAGCGTCCGAGCATTCGAACCGGGATTGCTTACACTCCAACGTAAAACATCGCCCTGTTGGACATCAAATGGCGGGGTCGTATATCTAGCGTCCGAACTCGTGACGCCCCCCACGGAAACGCCATTCCGAAGTACTCGCCACGAAAGCTTACTTGCAAATGCTGGAACTTTAGCCTCGCCAGTCACCGTGATTCGCCCGGTTCCGTTCATGACTAGACCGCCCGAGCTATCCAACACAGTCGCCGGGTAGCCTTGTCGAATATCAAGATCCTCGCGGCTGATATTCTGCCATTCACCACCTGGGGCGACCGTTAGGTCATCTTTCGCATATATCCACATAGGCGAAGGCGACGGACCGCCATTACCTCCGCCTGGGTCTGTTCCGCCTCCTGATGCCGCTGACCATACGACTACGGAGCCGATGCTGACTGTCTGCACTTCAGTGCTTCCGATGCTAATCTTGTCGGCTGTGATAGATCCGATTGATATGGGCATCAGGCTGCCGTCCTGAAATACACTGTGGATGCAGACTTGCTTCCGAGAGCTTGGAACTGGGCTTCCGTGCCCGTCCAGATCACCAAGGATGCCGCCGCGCCATTAGATTGGCCCGACACATTCCCCACCGCCAACTTCGACAACGCGATCTGAGCACCCGACGCAATCGACGCATTCGTCACCGAACCCGCCTTCGGGTCACGCGCATCCGACAACCGCGAATCATTACCCGCAGCCGCAGTCGTCCCAGACGTACCCAACTGCAACGGATTCGCGACCTCCAACACCTCACGCGCAGCCGCAGCAGTCGACGACTTCATCAAACCACGGCCAGTCGTACCCGTACCACCCAGATTATCGACAGTCGCAGACGTAGAACCCCCGCCACCACCACCCGTAACCTGCACATCACCCGCAACATCCGGGCCAACACCATTAATCGTCCGCACAAACCGTGCATCCAAACGAGCACGGACAGGCGTCGGCAACTCAAACGTCGCCTCATCCACCGCCACAAGCTTATTAGCCATCACAGGCCCCCATCAAATATCGTTAGAAATAGGCTCAGGAGCAGGCGGAGGAGTCAACCCAGGCGCATGCACACGCACCCAATCCAAAAGCGCACGAATATAAAGCACAGCAAACCGGAAACGACGCTCCTCAGACCGCAACGCCTCGCGCAGCTCGCGGACCTCACCATCCAAACGATCAATCGAATCCTTCATAGGAGTCAACTGCGCCGTAAACGTTTCACGCTGCTCAGACAACATCTTCTGCCACTGCTCCGTAGCCGCAGAATCAGCCGAACGCTTCGACGTACCACGCTGAGTCCACCACGCCAACAACGCAACAATCGTCGGGCCAACAACAGAAATGATGATCGATTCAAGGGACACGAGGAACCTCCACGGGTTCGGGTCGTGTCGCCTCCCTATACACCAGTAGGGCCACAAGCACGTAATTCAATGCCGACACCCAGGCGCGGGACACATCATCCACCCACCAAGACCAAAAGAAACTAAGAGCCCACAAGCCGTTCAAGCCGACGAGCGCCGAATACGCTGCATCGCCAGCGAACAGGCGAGGCGTGAAAGCCGCCAGAACAGCGACAAGACCGACAATGATCCACGCCATCGAATACACGGGCAGGGGGACGAACTGATCCACCAGAGCTAGCTGCGTCGGAGTCGTCTCCGGGGACGGACCAAGATAGGACCATCCCCGGAGAGCAGACATGAACCCGACAACCACGAGCACGAGGCGGGTTTCCAGACGCGACCGCCAACACTCACGGCCGCTCAACATCAGAGCGGGTAACCCTGCACAGGAGGCGCAGACTCGGCAGCAGTCTCATCCTTCGCGCCAGGCTTCGTATTCGCCAACGCCAAACCGGCAGTCGGCAAACCAAGCACCGCAGCAAGCAGCAACAGCACCGCCGACTCGCCACCCGGAAGAACAACACCCAGACCCGCCAACACTGGAATCGCAGCAAGCACGATACCGTACACATACTTACGCTGGGCAACAGAAGGATTGAACGTGGAAGCCATGATGGCATCCTTTCGATAGGAGGAAACGAAGAGTCAGACAGACACTTCGAGCTTTTTCGCGATCGCATCAAGCAGCTCGCCCTGACGCTTCAACTCGACGCCATTCAGATACGACGCCTTATCGATCTGCAACAGGTAGCCGACCGCCGTGTCCGTGTAGCCGGATGTCTCCACCCGAGTCTTGAACCGGTACGTCAACTCGTGGAAAATACGATCCTCACGCGACATGCCGACGAGCGGATCAGATGGTGTGGGTGCCACAGGGCTACCTCCTGGTTTCACAACAAGCGCCCACGTCTGCGGGCCGATCTTGCCGTCCTCGATCAAACGTGCATTACGTTGAATTTCGCGGGCCTTCTGCGCAGTCGCAGGACCGTACTGGCCGTCCTGCACGATGCCCGCCGCGGCCTGCCAACGCTTCAACCCGTCAATCCAGTTGGCGGGCTCACCGGCCTTACCGGAAATACTGTTCTCCGGGCCGTCATAGGGTCCGTAGTAGAAGAACACGCCCGACGAGTTCGGTAGCGGAAAGTCATGCGGTGCCAGATCGTTCACGACCGGGCCTGCAATTGACCAATACTCGTTGAACAGGCCATCGTTCCAGGCGCGGGCACTGGAACCGTACAAGACGCCCGGAGTGCCGCGAGACTCCCAATTCGCATGCTCGATCGTGCACGCCGTATGCGAATACGGGCCACCACCGCCATGCTGAAAACCAGCCCGAAACACTGCATCCCGAGGAATCGCGTTCGCAGCCGAACGAGTCATCCCCGCATACCTACCGCCCGGAGCAGTACGCCACGACTCCGTAGACCCATGCCGCTGAAACAACACATCCGAACGGCCATCCGTAGCAATGAACATGCCAGCAGCGCCCACAACACCCGAACAATCCGTAGACGCCCGAGCATTCGACGACGAAAACGCGCCACCATACCCATACGGCAACCCGGACTTGCTGAACGCAAAAGCGTGCAGCCGATTCAAAACAGAACGCCTCACAGCCATAACGGCCCCTTTACGTAGATTCGGTCTCGCCTGATTCGGCGACCGGAGAAGACTCAGGAACTTCGACAGACTCGAACGGCGGGCCACCCTGCTCCGCAATCCACTGACGGATCACAAACAACTCCGCCAATACCAAATCCACCTTGTCGCCCACACTGTCAATATGATTCGGCAGACTGTAAACCGACATGCAAACCTCACACAGGTAACGCGAACACCGTCAAAAACGATGGCACAGGCGAATAATCATGGTTGGAACTACCAGAAGCCCGGACCAGTGACACCGTGAACGTCGCCACCTGACCCGCAGCCACAACACCAGTCGATGTATCAGCGCCGTGCATCTCAGCACCCGAAAACGACGGGGCAACAGGAAACGCGGCCATCGCGCCCGTCGTACCGAACCCATCCAACTTCGCGACAGTCGGCCCCGACGTAGACCCCAAATTCACCGCCACACTGAACGTGCCGCCACGACCACGCGCAGCCACCGCACCAAACACCCACGGACGCCACGGAAACAACTGCGCAGGAACAGTGAACGTCCCCAACAATCGGGACGCGCCAGTCGCATTCGACACCGCAGCAACCCACCCCGAACCATTCGGGAAATGCCACGGCCCCACCAGCGACGGAAGCAAAGTCGACGGCTGCCAGCGGCTCGTAGACGCATTCCACGCCAACGTGTCACCCAACACCAGCGGCCGATTCTCATCGAAATCCAGCGACGACAGCAACGCCGCCGCAGGACCAGGCGCACCCTGCACACCCACCGGGCCACGCGGGCCACGCGGAATACGGAACTCCAACGACTCAAGCCCCGACCCCGTAGCGCCGAAACTATACAAGCCCGGAGTGTCCTCCGACTCGACCAAACCAGCATCGACCTCGAACAAACCGGTCGCGCCAACAAACCCCGAAGGGATCGTGTACAGCCTCGACCCGGCAGGCGACTCCGTTAGATTCACACTCGAATTGCGGATCACCCGCACCGACGCAGTAGAGCCCGGAGGCAACGTAGCGAACAGTGCAGTCGGATCGTAAGCCCGGTCATCCCCGCGGACACCCTTAGGTCCGATCAACCTGCCAGCATCAAGCCACCGCCCAGAACGACGCACCCACACCCGCATCGCATCCAACACGATGAACCCGTCACCATCAGCCCCCGACGACGGCAAATCGCCAGCCGACGCGACCATCCCCAACCACCGAAAATCCGGGGCATCCAAACCGTCATCACCCACCGGGCCAGGAAGACCCGCAGGCAGCGACGTACTATTGTTGCGGCCCCGGAACTCCACCCACGCCTCACCCGAAGAACCAATATCCTCCGTGTCAACCCAGATCACTTCCAGGTCATTAGCGAGATCGCTCATCGTCTTCGCCACAGATCAGCCCTCCACAGGCTGAAGCCAGCACGTCAACGTAGCCCCCGCCTGCCCGTGCGCCCACGCGCCCGTCCCCACCGTCCGTGCAGCAACCACATGCAACGTCGTCGGAACACCCGCAGGCACCGTCCCCTCACCCGAACCCGGAGTAATCGGATTCGAATAGCCAGGCGCAATCTGATTCGTGAACGCAGTCGCACTCTGCACACCCAGGCCCTTACCGACCAGAGCGCCCGACGCCGAACCGACACGAACCTCCATGTCGACACGCCTCGCGCCATCGCCAGAGTTGATCGACACCGAACCGAATACCAACGGCCGGTAGGCGAACTCCTGCTCAGGGAGATTCAACGTTGCCAACGTCTTCGTGTTCGCCGTAATATTGGAGGCTGCGACCGCAAACGATGACTCGCCCAACGTCCACGGCCCCACCAATGAACGCCCCGGTTGGCCTGGACGCCACGTCTGCGTAGACGCCGACCACACCGGCACATTCCCCGACGCAGGCGGAGTGGACTTATCGAAATCCGCTGCATCAGAAAGCAGCCCCGGAATACCCGGAACGCCACGCTCACCCGGAAGACCACGCTCACCGCGAGGCAACATCAAATCCAAGAACTGCGCGCCAGGTTCACCGCCGATCGACGCCGAACCCTCACCACCCGCAGAAGACGTGGTCACATTACGGACCTCCAACGCGGCAGCGCTACCCGGATCACCCTTCTCGCCCGTAATCGCACCCACATCAAACCACTGGGCACCATTCCAGACATGCGCGTGACCGTCACTCTCCGCCACAAACCCGTAACCCGCATGCGCAGAACCAAGATTCGACGGCAGGCCATTCACATTCGCTACCTTGCCGCGCCAATCAAACGTCGGCCGCGAATCACCCTGCGCGCCCCGCTCACCACGCTCACCCATCGGCAACTCAACATAAAGCTGCCCGCCCTCCAACTTCACCACAGCCCGATTCGGATCCCGCAAATCAGCCGCAGGAACCCACGAAAACGTCACACGCGCAGTCAACTCCGCCATCAGGCCAACCGCCCCTCAATGAACATGAAGCCCTGCGTACGCAACACTTCCACCGTCTCCGAAGGCAACGCCGAACCATCCGCCACACCACGCTTGAACACCAACGTCGCATCGCCAATAGTCACCGGACCCTCGAAACGATTCGGGGACACAATCTGCAAAGCCATCCGGCCGCTCCCTGCATTAGATTTGAAGATTCATAGACCGGACGACCGTCGCCAACCCCTTGATGCCACCAATCAACTGGGCCAAAGGATCCTGCGCAGTCCGGTCATCACCGATGATCGTGTCGAACTCGCGCAAGCCAGAACGGTTATCGCGCATCTTCACTTCCGCGATGTAGTCTTCGATGATCTTCCCGGAGTTACGGAACCTGACCAGATCGTTGACGTCATAGCGTGGCCGACCGTTATCCGAGAAGCCCTTACCGAACTCGTAAGGCTTGTTCTCGCCGATCGTGAACTTGACTGCACGCTGACCAGCCGCATCCTTCATGGCCTGCATACCAGCTTGCAACGCGTCCAAGGTGAATGCGCCTGCACCCGCGTTCGCCCACACTTCCGGCCACGCATACGGTCCGAGTTGAGCTTTACGGGTGTAGTCGACGAACCTGTTGAACGCGAACAGAATATTGTCAAGGAGACCGCCGATACCGATCGACAGGAACGGTAGGCCGATAGCCGACAAGGCCAGAGAGATCAAGGCATTGACGGACTCACGGATCAACGTGTTGATGATGTCCGGTGATTTTCCGCCCACCAGAATCGTGTGACCCTCAGGATGTTTCCCGGTCTCCACGAAACCTGTGATGCCGCCGCCCTCAACTGACCACTGAATTTCCTGCCGCATATCGCGGGGGTCAACGACATCGAAAATGTAGGATGGGCGGATCATCGTCCGATTCGACGGAAACGGCTGCGCGTCACCCGGCAGCCACAAATCCATTTTCGCCTGGAACGCAGCCTGATTCAACACCTGCGAAAACAGTTCGTCGATGGGATCCATGCGGGCAGCCATCACAGTGAAGTTGGAGAAATCCAACCTGTTGTGTGGGGCAGTGACCACAGGCGCGCCAGCGCGCGCCGCGTTCTGCCCCACATAGTGCATCATGACGCCCTTAGCGCCACCGATCTGAATGTCCTGCGGGGGAGCCTGCAACCACTCCGGCAGAAACGTATTCGGGTACGATAGGAGACCGTGCAACATGCGTTGCTCGCCCTTCAAATCCACTTCCAAATACGCGTTATCCGGGCCGTGGAACCTGTAATCCACTGCCCGACCAGACCAGCGTTTACCGTTCACACTGCACGTGACCGGAACAACCGTCTCGACACAAGCGCGGAGATTGTTCGCGTGCCGGTGATTACCCTCCACCACCAACTTGCCGGTATCGACACCAGTCTTTTTCCACGTCAACTCCGACTCGACATACTTCCCGAGCGGCTCAGCAGTGCCATACGTGTTGTCGTGGATCCTGAAATCCAGCGGAGCCTCAAGCTTCCGCAACAGCGCTACCATGCGCGCTCCGTGATAGGAGTGAACGAAACCGTAGCCGTCGAACGCTTGTTGATGCCGCCGACACACGACAACTGCAAATCAACCAGACCCGACTGGCCCGTCCGCCGTGCAGGGATCTGCTGCCCATCGACCCACTGCAACCCCATCTGAGACCACAACGACGGACCAGACAGTGACCCCGACCGTACTAACGGATCCTCGATGTTCGTGTCAACCACAATCCGTTGACCGTTGCCCATGTTTGGCAACGTCATCGTCGGACCACCCTTGATCCCGAACGTCCACTGCCCAGGGCCGACGAACTCCCAGACCGGCCAGGGGGATTGATCGCCGCGGTTCTGAATCTTCGCCGTCGACAAATCCTGAATGTCGAACGTGCGTGACTCCTTCGGGCCTTGCCAAAACGAGTAGTCCGCGAGCAACGTCAACTTCTCCGACGCCACACCCAGCAAGCCAGGTTTAGTGCGGTAGTCGTCCGTCTCCGCGACCTCACCCAGACGGCAGTCCGCCCACCAATGCCCCGACTCCGACGACCGAACCAGCCAACGCCCCACCTCATCGCCGCGACCCAACGAAGCACGCCACCGCGAATGATAAGAACGCCAGAAAGATTCAGTCGACCGACGCACATCGAGCCGCCACGGCTGAACCAGAAGATCCGCAGTGATCGTCCCCGACTCGTCCGTCTTACCCTTCCAAATCCTGCCCTTAGTGCGAGCATTCGTCTGGTAGATATGGGTGAACGGTGAACCCAACATGCCGGTCGGGGTACCGTTCAGAGCCATCCCAGAATCAGGAAAGTTCCAAACGGTACCGTCGACACCTATCCAGGTGAACCGTAAAACGTCAGGGATCACCGTAGGACTCCTAGAGAAGTGGTGTTTAAAGGCGCAGCCCGAACGCTCCTGCCGCGTTACGGATCACAGCGCCAGGATCATTCGACTGCTGGGTGACGATGTCGCCGTTGATTTGATCGCCCTGGATCGTGTCGCCAGTCGGCGGAATCTGCTCGGCAGCATCCTTGAACGCTGCCGCAAGCTGCTCCACCGTCTCCCGGCCCAGATTCAAAATTCCGCCCGAGAACAGTCCTTCGAGCTGCTCGGACAAGAACCCTGCAAGACCAGCCGCGCCAACCAGCGTCTTGTACATGTTTTCCGCAGCCAGTTCACCGCTCGTCGGCTTCTTCAACACCGTCAACGGCGTGCCCGAACCGACAGCATCAGAATCGGCTTGCGCAGAAGACCACGCCTTCACCGTCTCCGTATGCTTCGAACCGCCAGCCTCGAAAGCCCGATCCTTCGGCCCGAAGAAACCGACCGTGCCGCCCTCGGCGTAATGCCCGACAGCATCCCGCTTCAACAACTCCAGAAGCCCCGGATACTTGTCCGCGATATCCTTCGGGATAACAATCTCACCGGGGGTGAGCATGGCGGGCACAACATCAGTCGGCGGTACAGGTGGGCCGAGCGGAGGAATCGACTGTGCGATACCAGCCGCAGCGGACTGCAAGAGGCTCGCACCAGATGCGCCGGCACTGTTGATGCCGGACATGAGAGTGTCGACCTGCTGCCGCGGTCCTGCGAGAGGATCAGCGGGAGCGTTCCCCAACCCGAACGGCCAGTTTGTGATCCGCACATCCTGCACGCCCGCAGACGCACCCGTGGTAGGCGTGGACGTTGACGTGGCAGGCGTACTCGAACGTAGGCCACCATCGGACACCGGAGCCTTAGCTACAGCCTCCGACACCTTCCCCGAAGACTCCACAACCGCATCCGCTTGCACCTTCGCCGCATCACGCGACTCCAACAGAGCATCAACGATCTTCGAATCCTCTTCAGCGCCGAACGCGTCACGGAACTTCCCCGTGAAATCGCCCTTATCCAGCAGTGCTTTCACGCCGTCAGGATCGGCATCGCCGCCCACATTGCCGGTCAACAACTGCTGAACCAGCGCGGAATCCTCTTCCACGCCGAATGCGCTACGGAACCTGTCCGTGAACTCGCCGCCATGCAGCAGCGCCTTCAAGCCATCAGGATCGGACTGCTCGTTGAACAGTGCGTTCGCGCCCGCCCGCTGCGCATCCAGGACGCCACCGAGAAGCGGATTGTCCTCTTCGATGCCGAACAGGCCGCCGAGCCGTCCGGTGAACTGACCTGATTCGAGGAGTGCCCGGATGCCCTGCGGATCGTTTTCGTCCGTGAACTGACCGCCACGGCCACCCGACAGGAGCGCCGCAACTAGAGGCGAGTCCTCTTCGACACCGAACTTCTCCCGGAAGCGGCCAGTGAAGTCACCGGCCGCGATAGCCTTCAGGCCGTCAGGGTCATTCTCGTCATTGAACTGTGCCGCATCGGGTTTACTGCCGTCGCGGTGGCGTAGGATCGCGTCAACGAGTTTGTCGTCTTCTTCGACCCCGAACGCTTCACGGAACCTGCCGGTGAAGTCGCCGTTTTCACGCAGAGCCCGCACCCCGTTAGGGTCGTTTTCCGCGGTGAACTGCGATACCGGTTTCGTGTTCTTCGCGTCGATGAGTGCTTTGACGAGTGGTGAATCTTCCTCCAGCCCGAAAGCTTTACGGAATGATTCGCTGAACTCGCCGCGTTCCACCAACGCACGCACGCCGTCCGCGTCGTCAGCGCCAGGCTTGCGCGCCTCCAACAGTGCGTCAACGATCTTGGAGTCTTCCTCCACTCCGAAGGCGTCACGGAACTTACCTGTGAAGTCGCCCTTGTCGAGGAGTGCTCGGATACCGTTGTCGTCCGCTGGGGTTTTGGTGGCGTCTGCTGGTTTGGGGGCGAGTGCTTCGATGCCCTTGTTGAGGGACTGCAACAGTCCGCCTGCGGATCCGCCCGCCTGGGGGCTTCCGCCGCCCGATGAGCTTCGCGATCCGCCACTAGACGACGAGCTACCGCCGCCGATGGAGCCTCCCGGCCAGTTCGTGACGAACACGTCACGCACGTCACCGCCGCGAGCGCCCGACGACGACGAACCGCCAGCCGACGAACTCGAAGACCCGCCAGCGCCACCGCCCGCAGAATCGCCCATGTATTCGGTGCCGTCGTCCCCGCGGGGAAGATGCCACACCATCGGGAAGTCCTGCGCCGACTGAGCGCCAGCACCGTAAACAATCCCTGAGGAGCCGGACTCGGCGGGCGTACCGAACAGGTCGCCTGCCATGTGCCCGTTTTGACCAGAGCCGCCGTTGGTGCCGATGTTGAAGCCGCCCGGATCGTAGCCCTGAACAAATCCAAGAGCCGCGAAATCCGAGTCCGTGGTGAAGCGGACATCCTTGCCGGTGTAGGCGTTGTAGATACCCGACCAGTAGCCGGAACAGTCAAGAGCGCCGTAGACGTAGGGCATACCGTTTTTGGATTGGGCGTATGCGATTGCGGCGTCTTTGTCACCGATCGCGCCACCGTCCGCGTAGGCCCCGACTTCGCCGCGTTGCAGCGCGTCACGGAACCTGTACACCCCGGCTTGCCCGCCGAGTTTCGCAACATCGTCGGCGTCGAGCATGTGCTCACCGTTGGATCCCCAGAGGGGGATGAGGTCGTCGCGGGGTCCGCCTGGGCCGTGGATTGCTCCGCCGTCCGCGAACCCTCCACCACCTCCACCTGGCGACCCGCCCCCACCGCCACCCGAAGGCAGTGCGACAGGGACCGGGCCTTGCATGCCTGGAGCATCCGCCGCGGACACTCCCTGCGACTGCCAGTAACCGACGCGCCGCTGCTCCAACTCCACATACATTTGCAGCGACTTGCCGTCGTTGTTGCGCAGGAAGTTGTCGATCGCGACTTGACCGTCATCAGTGTTGGCGGTGATGCGGGTTGTGCCGTCCGGGAGTGTCTCCACTTTCAGCCCGAGCGCCGAGAGTGCGTCTGTGGCGTCCTTCGTCAACGCCTCCGTGACAATCGTCTTGTCATCCGGGACGTCAACTACCTTGCCCTTGAGGACATCCAACGCGAGATGTGCTTCAGGCATGCCAGGTTGATTGATCTGCGTCTCAACCAGATTCGGGAATAGGTCGAACGAATTCAGGAGCGTGTTTGCCTGCTCGTTGTTCAAACCCATCTGCATGGCTTGCTGAAGTAGTGCGTCACGGTTAGCCGCGTAAGTGCCCGTCAGTTCTTCGACAGTCTTACCGGCATCCAGGCCAGCGCGAGTCTGCGCCTCGAAACCGTCTTTCAGTTGACGAAACTGATCGGCTAGACCGGGGGGAAGCATCTCGTCCGCAGCGCCTGTGAAACCCTCAAGTTTGGCGATACTGCCGTCCGCCTGCTCGCCCAGATCCGAGATCGACGCGATGATCTTCGCGGACTCGTCACTGAACCGCATGTTCAGGGAAACGTTCTGGCCGAACTCGTTGAACCGTTCCTGCGCCTTATCGATTCCAGGTACTAGCGTGTCGTCGATGACGTTCGCGCCCTTAGTGAGCGCCTCATCGATCGCCGCGCCACCATTGCGGGTAGCGTCCGCCAACGTCCGCAGCTTCTCCGCTGCACCACCCGTAGCGATACCGAGAATCGCGCCGAAACCGGGGATGCTCTCACCCACGGACAGGATGTTCGCGCCCATATCCAGGAACGAAGCACCCGTTTCCGCTGCCGCGCCACTGAACTCAGCCAGCATTCGCATACCGTCAGCAACGAACGACGCTACAGCCTTCGCCGCCTCGAACCCGCCGTTACCAACCGCGATGAAAAAATCCACCACGCCGGCACGGTTGTTGCTGATCTTGTCTGCCCACTCAGCGATCTGCGGACCGAACGCCTCAGCCAGCGCGCCCTTCAAACTATCCACGACAGTGGAGATGGAACGCATCGCGCCCTCAACGGACGTTGCGCCGTTCCCGGACATGACGCCGATAGCGTTCTTCGCCGCGCCCTCGTAGTCGTTCATCGACTGCACAGCCGTCGTTAGGTCCAGGTTGTACATGGCGTCACCCATGTCCTCGGCCTTCGTGCCGAACAACCCGACCGCGACAGCGTTCCGAACCAACGGATCCTCAGTCTCACGGATCTTCGTCAGCAACTCTTCCATGCCCGCGGTACCCTCAGTGCCGCCCTTGGCGATCTGCGCAGACATGTCAGCCGCATTCAAACCGAGCGCCTCATACGCTTCAGCCGCAGCCTTCGACCCGTCGATAGACCGGATCGCGAACTCTTTGATCGCGTCCGCTGCCGTATCCGTGTCGCGGGCACCGCCCTGCACCGCCTGATTCATCAGCCCGAAAGCCTCAGCGCCAGACAACCCGACCTTCGCGAACTGCACCGAATACTCGGTGACCGTATCGACAAGATCCTCCGAGGCGTTCAACCCCATCTGCCCGCCCTTGACGAGCAGATCGAAAGCATCATCGACATCCGCAGCGAACCCCGACTTCACCGCGTTACCCGCTGCGCGAGCAACATTCGGGATATCGTCACCGAGTATCTGCGACACAGCATCCAACGATCCGATGATGTGTTCCGCGTCCCGCTGCGTAGCGCCCGCATCCAACAGGCCGTTACCCATAGCGACACGAGCCGTATCCAAGTTCGCTTCGACGCTCTCACCGAACACATCCGCGTACGCTTCACCAGCAGCCCGCGCAAACTTCTCGGCCTGCGCCGTCGTCACACCAGTCTGCGCCTGAAACAAATCCCGCTGAAGCTCCTGCTCCATACCGTCTTTGATCGCGGACGCCAACGCCACACCAACACCGAGACCCAACGCGGCCACGCCAAGAATCGAGCCAGCGATAGGGCCACCCTTGGAGGCCATACCGGAGATCGCATCCGAGAAGCCGGATAGGAAGTTTCCGCCCGCACTGTCTCCTGCGCCTTCGCCTACATCTGCTAGGTCATCTGTTGCGTCGTCGGCTGCATCGCCAACCTGGTTGAGTTCACGTCGTGCAGCCTGCGCATCGTTGATGAGCCGCTGCAAACCCTGGGCATCCATCCGCGCCAAAGCGCGCTCACCGTGCGATGCGCCCTGCCTAACACTCTCCCCGATCGATGTGCCAGCCCGGTTCGCTTCACGAATCAACGCATCCAACTGCCAGCGATCCAACTGACGAAGCGCATCGCCCGCGCCCTCAGCGCCGCGAGTAATCCGCGTCAAAGCGTCAGCATCAATACGGCGCAAACCATTCGACGCTTCACGCGCACCCGTACCGATACCGCGCACCGAACGCTCAGCCCGATCCGCCGACTGACCCAAACCTGCGGGCACACTGTCGAGATCGCGCACCTGACGGCCCGCATCCTGTGCAGCATCCCCGAGATTCCCGACCTGCCGTGCAGCATCACGCATCGAACCACTAGCCGACGACGCTGTCCGGTCAAGCTGTGTGGATAAACTTCGGGCAGTGCGTTCAGCACGTTCCATGCTCTGGTTGAAACGCGAGTCGTTCAACTCTAGAGTGGCGAAAATCGTACCGGTATCGAGAGCCATTAAAGCCCACCGCCCTCAATGCTATTCGGCGCGTGCGCCACCAATGTTGATTCCGTTGCCCTTAGCGAGCGCGTGAATGATTCGATGCATCGGCACCGACCCGAGGTACTGCGCGGCCTCGCCATTTTCCCAGTGCGCGACAGCAGTCTTCGGAGAGATAGCGAAGTGGATGATCGCTGTACGGCCCGCGTGCAGGATGAACGGCCACGACAAACCGTCCTTGTGCATCTCGCGTAGGACCGGTTTGAGGATCTTCCGTATCTCTTCGACCTCTTGATCGGAAGTCAGATCCGATGACCGTGCCAACTTCCACAGCCGCAAACCTTCCCTACCGTTGGGCGCGGGAATCGTGTAGCGTTTCCCGCCGATCGGAAGATGCAAATCGGGGTCGCTGATTTCACGCAGATCGCGCACAGTCGTTATCTCCTGAGGGCCTTTTTGATTTGATGCGCCATGACAGTTTGAAAAGTTTCAGAGAATGCGGTGGCAGCGTTCTCCAGGTATTTGGCTTCGCCACCATTCGGGTGATTCAAGCCCACGTCTTCGTGCTGCTTCACTGCGTACTCTGTGTTGAAGGAGACCGCGCCCACGACGCCGTCATCAACTTCGTTCACTGATGCCTTAGATGAGGCGCGAAGAACACCATCTTTGATGGGTGTCAGGTCGACTGCTTCGCCTCGCAGAGCCTCCGTGGCAATCTCCATACCTTTGACCGCGCCGGCGCGTTGCTTGTCGATGACGGCCTGCGAGTTCCATTGAATCGCCACAGTTACCTGCCTGTCAGAATGTCGCCGAACTTGCGGCGTAAACGCGACTGAGGTTCCGTCAGGACACCCCACACGCGGGCATTCAACCAACGAAACGAACGTTCCTTCAGAATCCCTGACTCCAAATCGATGCCGAAGAACTGTTGAAAATCAAGCTCTACAAGTTCCCAATGCTCAAGCATCATCGCCCAAGTCAGGGTTTCCCGTGGACCGGCAGGGGTGGTTTTGCCGTAGTTCTCGGGGTAATACCAGTCGCGGAGTCCGGTTGCTTCGTCGTAGGGTCCGCCGCCTGGATCGTCGGGGCCGCGGCTACCGGGCGCTTCCCCATCTTCAGGCCACTCGGGTTCCGGCTCGGACTCGTCGACAGGCGGTGCGGGTTCATGTTCCCGGTCGAAGTAGTCCCAGAACAGTGCGCCCGCGTGCGCTGACTGCCCGTACCAGATCAGTGCGGTTCGTGCGACATGCAGCAACTCAGGCCATGACACACCGTCATCGAGCATGACATCCCACATGTCACCGAGCAGGAGACGCATCTGTTCGATGAGTTCATCATCGCTCCAGAGCATTTCGCCTGGTGTGGCGAACATCAGGTGCAGGCGTAGGCCTTGTTCCGCTGTGACGCCGCCGACTTCGTAGGTTTTTCCTGCGACGAGTGCGGGCATGTGCGGGTTGAGGAAGTCGTGGGCGTCGGACACGAGTGTTGTGCAGCCTTTCCTGCCAGACACCGGGGCAACAGTCAACCTAGAGTTGATCGTTGCCCCGGCATGTCAGCTAAACCGCAGCGGGCTTCTCAATGTCCAGCGGCTCACCGTTACCATGCACAGTGAACGAGAACTCCTGAAGCGCATTCGGATCCGATGCCGCGGCATCCGTCCACACCACCGGGCCGGTACCCTGGTAAGCGTCCTCCGCGTCATCACGACGGTAAATCTGGAACTGAACGAAGTTGTCGCCGCCAGTCTTACGGCCCTTCGCACGCAGCAATGCCTGACCCGGATCATCCGCATACCCGGTCGAGTTCTCACCCTTCCGCTTACCCGATCCTTCGACACGCCACGTCAAACCGGTCACAACCTGCGAACCGTAACCATTCGCGTCGATGTCCGACGTTTCCTGCGCGGCACCCTCGAAAATCGGGGACACAGCAGACAAGCCACGCACAAACACGTACTCGCCTGCCTGAGCCTTCGGATCCTTGATTCGGAACACCCAGTCGCGGGCCAGCTTCGTTTCCAGCGCAGCCGAGTTCGGGGGAAGAGCAATGGGGGTTGGGGTAGTCATGTTGCCTCCTGGCAAAACCCAGACTGTCAGCCTGGGTTGAGAGAAAATTCGTATGAGTCAGCGCGTTCTTGCCGCTGCTTCGTGTCGGCACCCAGTGGGGCAGCCATGAGACGCCGCGAGTGCAGGACTCGGACGCCACCGGGGAGGACGTAGCGTGTCTTGTCGTCGAGTAGCGCGAACAGTTTGTCGCCTAGATCGTTGACGGGTCTGACGTTTGCGTTGTCGCCGCGCATTCGGATCTGGATTTTGATGTCCGGGTTTGCACGGTCGGGGTCGCGTTCGCGGGAGTCCTCGTAGATGTTGAGCATGATCGCGGTCGAGGGGCTGTCGGGTAGGTGTCCGACGTAGAGTGCGGGTGCGCCTGTGCCTGTGTAGGTTCCGTTGGGGTTCCAGCGGGCGAGTCCTGCGTCTCGGATCGCGGTGGCGAGGGCGTCGGTGATCCGATTCCATGTGAGTTCAGGCATCGGTTACTCCAAGCTGACGGACATGTGATTCGGTGTTGCAGGACCGCCACTGTCCGCGACACTCACCGCTAGAACAGTTGACTGTCGGTGCCCGAATGTCGCCGGTAGAGTCACCCTGGATCCGACCGGAATGTAGTCGGTGCCGATGGGGAACGCGGCAGACGTGGACGACACAACTTCGTCGCCGTCCTTGTTGCGCACCATCCGCGTCGTGTCGGCAACGGAACCCAGAACGGTTACAGCCGACGAGTACACGTCTTCGCCGTAACCTGATGTCCCCTCGAAGCGTTCAACCGTGATCGGATGAGTCCACCAGTCCGCCAGATAGTCCCGGCGTGGCATCATTCCGCCCTCGGAAACGACGAACCTAAACCACTGTTCTGCAATATCGCTAGGCCGCGGGAGCCGAGGCAGTCGAGGGATGCTTCCTGAGCTGCGACCTGCGAGGCCGTCTCGAACGACGTTGATGCGCCGTTGATCGACGATGACGCCAACACTGCTGGCTGCCCCGCCTTGCCTGCATTCGGGTTGATTCCCGCTTCATCCCATTCCGCGACCTGCGCGCATGTAGCATCCCGAAACGCGCTGACATCGAAGGCATCCGATGGGAACCCTGCCGGGGTCACCGGATACTCGTCGAAGCGGGTAGCTTTCCGAACCAGTTCCGAAGCGGCCCTGAGTAGCTGTTTCGCTTCGAACTCGTCAGGGACGGGGTTGATCCACTCGCCTAGTTCTTCCCAGCTCGCGTAGACGTGCAACATTGCTCCTCGTGGTGCAGCCTGCCCCCACCGTTCACACAGTCAGGTGGGGGCAGGCTGTGTCTTATTCGGCAGGCAGTGTTGGTTCTGTCTGCGCGGGCGCATCCGGTTTCGGCTTGCGTGGGGTGCGCGGCTTCGCAGGTTCCGGCTTGTCGCCTTCACTTCGCAGCCAGCGCGCCAGCTTGTCTAGGTGCGGGAGACGCTCGTCGGACTCGACCACCTGATTCGAGTTGACGTTCACGTACCGGAAGCTCACGCCTTGTCAGCGCCCTTGATGAGAACAGCGCGGTTCTTGTCGAGGGTTTTGACGCCGTAGAGGACGTCGAGGGATACGACATCCTTCTTGAACTTCTGGTCGTAGCCGATGACGACGCGGATGCCGAAGCCGTTGTAGGAGGCGATGTAGGCGTTGGATGCGCCCATCGGCAGTTCGAGCTGGCGGGTGACGAGTGCCACGGCGGTCTTGTGGAAGGCCACACCAACCTCGGTGGTGGGGTCGCCCGAAACCTGCGCGCCTGCCGCCTTGGGCTGCCCGATGTTCTGGGACATGTAGGCGTCGAAGCCGAACAGGTTCGAGCCGATGGAGCCCTGACGAAGTCCAGCGGTGGTGCCCGAAGCGTCGTTGCGCTTCAGCAGATCGGAGTTGAGCCACGACCCCTTCATGCGAGGTCCGACGATGGCCCGACGCTCCGTCTGGGGAACGTTGAACACATCGAGTTCAACGCCGGCCGCGATGAGCGCTTCGGCCTTGCTGTACTCGGACCCTACGCCCTGGCCGACCTCGTTGGTGATGTCGTTGCGGAACTTCAGCACGTCGCGATCGATGCGCTGGGCGATCGCCTCGACAGCCGGGTTGAGGAGCTGCGTGGAGAAGTCCTTGATGTGCAGCGACAGGTCACGTGTGGTGACCGCAAACGACTTGTCGACGTGCGTATCGAGCTTGACGGGGATGCCGCCCTCGGTCGCGTCGTCGATGTGGATGCCGACAGCGGGATCGAAGTTGTCGTCGTCCTCGATCTCGAAGACAGCGGGCTTGCGGATGGTGATCGTGTCACCAACAGCAGCCGCGAACTCGCTACCGTAGTCGCGGTGAACAAGCTGAGCCGCAACGCAGTTCTCGTAGAGAGTTGCCAGCGAGGCTTCAGCAATTACCTGAGGGGTGAGGAAAGTATTCGCCATGTGTGGTGGCCTGTTCTGCTAGTCGGACAGTCCGCGGTGTTCGCGGTACTGTTTGCGGAAGGCTTCGACCCCTGTCGGTGCCGCCTGGACCTTGCCGCCGTGTTCGATTCCCGAAGCGCCCGCGGCCACCGGGGCAGCTTTCAGCTTCGGGTTTGATGCGATTGCAGACTTAACTGCCGCATCCACCTGGGTTGCGTAGTCGTCTGCGGTGGAGTCGATTCCGGCGAGCTTCTCCCGGAGAGTCGCTGAATCGTTGAGTGCTACGAAGTCGCCTTCGTTGGTTTTGGCTGCCTCGCGGAGTGCGTCACGCGCCTGGTATTCGCGGAGCTTCTTCGCGGCTTCCGTTTCCCGCTGGCTGACTGCATCGCGTTCCTCGGTGAGCTTCGCGATGGTCTGTTCGGGGGTGAGTGTTTCGTCGTCCTTGATGAGCCCGAGTGCGCGCCCGAGTTTTTCGGCGAGTTCCTCTTGTGCTTTGGTGGCGGATTCGGTGGCTGCCCGCTGCGCTTTTTCGTTGCCCTTGACTCGTGCCGCAGCGGCTTCCTTGCGGAGCTTGCTGATCTCCTTGCGGAGGATGGCGGGGTCTTCGATGGTGCTGTCTTCGCGGGTTTCGCTTGTCTCGGTTTCCGTCTCGCCCGTGGTTGTGGTGTCGAGTTCGGTTGTTTCGCTGCCGGTTCCGGTGTCCTCGGTGGACGTTGCGGTTTCGGTTGCGGTTGTGTCGGACATGCGTAACCCTCCTGGGGTTTGCTAGGGGTTCCCGAGCGCCTGGCTTCGGGCATGAAAAAACCCGCCAACCGTGTGGTGTGGCGGGTGCGGTGGAGAAAGGTTTAGGTGTCGTCGCGGGCGGCTTCGATTCGGTCGGCCCGCTCCTGCTGCCTAACCGAGATCGTCATCATCTGCCGGTCGTCTTCGTCCTGCCGTTCATACAAGTGGACGGCAACGTCAGCGGACTTCACAGATCCGCCCTGGATAGCGAATATTCCAGGGCGGATCTCAGCTACGAGACGTGGCGGGCGTCGGTAACGGGTGACGTGCGTCGAGAGCGTCTGATACGGCTTAGCCATCATCCCTCTTCGTCTACCGTGTAGCGGATACCAGCATTGCGGAGCTGCTCAGCCAACGCTTCACTCGGGCCTTCACCCTTGAAGTGGATGAAGTCGATGTCACCCACGCGGACGCCGTTGTGGATTTGAGCTTCCACATGATTGTCCCCGTAGAAGCCTTGGCTGGTGAAGATAGACCCGCCACTGTCGGGTGCGGGCTTGCCGTTCAGGTAGTCCGCGTACTCGGCTGCCGTGTCGTATTCGGCTGCTTCCAGCGGGTTCGCCGTGTAGTCGCCTGGCTTCTTCGGATCACCGGGGAAGGTGTAGTTGACATCGTCGAGGGAGTCGCCCACTGCCACGGTGACGGCGGAGGCTTTCACCTTCGCTTGCAGTACGACCGCGATGTAGCCGTAGTCGTCAGCGCCCGAGTCCTTGCCGGATCGGTCACGCATGTAACCGTAGATAGGCGGTTCTTCGTGGTCGCCGAACCATGCGTTCTCTTTGAGAGCGCGCTGTTCGGGGAGGTATCCTCCGCCGCCTGTTTCCGTGATGTTCGGATCGCGCTGCGAACGGAACTGTCCGTCTGCGAGGATCTTGGACAGTACGGATTCAGAGGGCACGTTGACTGCGACGTCTTTGTCTTCCATGAACATGCGTAGCGCTTCGTGTGAGCGTTCGATGAGTGCTGCTCTGGCTGCGGCTGTGGGTGCGACGGACTGAAGGTTGGCTTCGAGGCGGGCGACTTGCGCGGCCCTATCCTTAGCGATCTCGTCTGCGCTGGTCGCGTCGATGAGACGCTCGATCTCAAGTGTTCGACTGCTCCGAATGAAGTTGTCATTCTTGAGGGCTTCGTCGCGCTGCATGTACAGGCGGGCGAGGTCATCGACGCTGGACATGTCGCGGGGTACCGTCTGGCGTGCGCGGGCGGCTGCCGCTTCTCGCGCTGCCGCGGCCAACTGCTGCTGCCGTAGAGCTTCCTCCACAGCGGCCTGCATCTCAGCGGCCTTAGCAGCCTTCTCCGCGGCCTCACGTGCCGCAACCACGGCAGGATCAACCACAGGCTTCGGCGTCGGTGGCGTGACTTTCGGGCGCTCCACATTCAACGGACCGAGATTGCCTGGATCCACAGCGTTGGCATCGCCAACCTGCAACCGTTCCCGATCCAGTCGACGCTGCAACCCCTTCGCCTCAGCGAACGCTTTCGTTGCCGCCTGCGCAGACTTGACCTTCGCCAACGCACGCTTACGGTCAGCCGGATCCATTATGGTTGCCGCATCCCGTTTCGCGGCCCGCACAGTACGTTCCAGAGCGCGAAGCTTCTGGGTGTTGCGGTAGCCTTCAGGATCAGCCGGGGTTAACTGTGGCTGCTTCGACGGTTTGACACCGGGAAAGTAGGCGGCAGAAACATGCCGGCAGTTCGGGTGATGCAGGCCACGTGAAATAGCTTCACGAATGGTGGCGAAAATCTTCACTTCGACATCGCTGCCGTCGATCTCGGATTCCTTCACCACTGTCCCGGTCTCGTTGTCGAGCGACAGGATCTTGCCCTCGTATGGGGCGCATTGGGGGGCAGGGTTGGAGTGGGCTGAGATGCGTACCAGGGTGATGCCTTGTGACCGTAGTCGCGCTTCATGTCCGGCAGCGAATGCTCGCATCACTGAGGAGCGGGTCGCCATCTCCACATAGGTGGCGGCATTCCAACGTCGGCCAGCTTTGTCCACGAACCCGGTGATGCCTTGTTTGGCGAGCCGGTTCAATGCTTGCTGTGCCGCTTGTTCGCGTGTCACCGAGCCTGTCAGTACACGCCCGGTCACTTCTGCGATGACACGCCTGTAGGCGTCATCTGTGGACCGCAGAATCAACTGGTGTGTGCCCCGTGTTTTCGCCAGTGTTTCGGTGACGAGGGCTTGGGTGGCGTGGCGGTCGATGACACCCGCTGCGGATGTGGTGATGCCTGCGGCCAGGAGGTCTGCTGATGCTGCTCTTGTGCCGCGGTTGGCTGCGGTCCCGATGGCGAGCCCGAGTTCCTTCTGTTCCGCTGACGCGAGAGCGTTGACAACGTCCATCGACTCGTATTTGAGTTTCTGGACTTCCGCTAACTGGGTTTCCGCCCAGTTGTTGGTTTTGCCTGCTGCCACTGCTGCGGTGACTTTGGAGAGGAGGACTGCCTCACTGTCCGAGTACAGGTCGACGAGCCCGGTTGCGAGCCCTTCTACCTGTCCCGGATCCAGCATCGGCTATTCGTCCTGTTCGTCGTTTTTCGCGAAGGGGTTTTCGGGTTCTTCCGTTGTGTTGGAGACATTCGTTTCCGTGTTGGCGTCATCTGGCGCGCCGTCTCCACCCACCCCGTATTCGGATGGGTCCACCAGTACCGGCCCCGCATCTTCTTCGAGGATCCGATTGGATTCGGCCCGGACCCGCTCCGAGTCCCAGTCAGGGTTGACCAACGCGACGATTGTTTCCGTTGATGCAGCTTTGGCTTCCCGGAGTGTTTTCGCGGTGAGCGCCCGGTTGTAGGCGCTGTCTCGCATTGGAGGCCATTCGATTTCGATGTCCTCGTCCACGGTGGCGCGTGTTCCGGGGAATACGTGTCCGTCGACTTCAAGGAGTGTCCGCGCTAGCCGTGTCAGGCAGGTTCCCCACAAGCGGTGTTTCGCTGTGCGGGTGGTGCTGGATGCGGCTGTGCGGGCTGTGATCTCAGTTGCGGTTGCTGCGCCGCCTTCTTCGGAGATGCCGAAGGTGAGTGGCGAGTACCCTGATCGTCGGATGATCTCCAGAACGAGTGCTTGCGCGATACGGAGGTGTTCTTCGACGCGGATAGCAAACTGTTTCACTTCAAAGAAGGCTGCCGCGGCACCGTCTTTTCCTGCGGCGTTGCCGACGATGGAGAACAGTTCACGATCATTGTCGAACGCGGCACCCTCGCCCGCACGCCCAACCTTCGTCATGTTCTCTGACATGAAGGCGCGTGCACGCCCGAGACGCAGATCCCGCATCAGCGATGACCAGGTTTCGTCTACCTGGTCGAGGAGGGGGATGATGTCGTCGGAGATGTCGGGGCGTCCGAGTGGGCGGAGTTGTGGCTCTGTCCGCCAGATCGGGTTAGGGAGCTGGTTGGGAATGTAGCCTGCGGCGATGTCTTCGGATCCGGTTTCGATGAATCCGTAGGCGTTGACCTTGATGCCCGCGGTGGCAGGGTGGTCTTCGAGC
Source organism: Rhodococcus sp. RS1C4 (assembly GCF_002258225.1). Taxonomy (NCBI): domain Bacteria; kingdom Bacillati; phylum Actinomycetota; class Actinomycetes; order Mycobacteriales; family Nocardiaceae; genus Rhodococcus; species Rhodococcus sp. RS1C4. The sequence goes on from NZ_NOXZ01000017.1 coordinate 226,304, forward strand.
GGCACGAGTTGCCCGAGGTTTTCGTCCGAACCCTGGTAGAGGGCGTGGAAGATTTTGCCGGGTTCGTAGCGTTCGAGATGCCGCCACACCAGTTTGTCGGGTGCGTCGAGTTCAGACCAGAATGTGACCGCTGACAGTCGGCCCCATTTGAATTCAGGGATGGCGCGGTCGGGGTCTTCGAAGTGGATCCACGCGTTTTTGGTGAGGGTTTGATCCCACACGATGCGCGGCCACACACCACCCAAGGCTGCGCATGTTTCTGCTGCGACGAGCATCGCGGAATGCATCTGCGGGGTGTTGAGGATGAAGTCGACGCGTTCTTGTGCAACGAGTTTCGCTGGGTCGTGAACGGTTTTGCCGTCCTCGTCGTCATCGAGTTCCGCGTCTACGTCTGCGATCTTGAACTTGGGGCCGTCAGCGAACAGGAGGTTCGCGGAGGTTTGCACCAGGTCCGCGGCGATCGGCAGATGCAGCCGGGTCGTCACCTGCTTTTCAGTGGGGCGTTTCCCCCAGAACACGGACAGCCCGAACATGCCGGCGTCGAAGCCGAAGCTTCGGCGTTGCCCGCCCTGACTGTAGTAGGAAGCGAGTTTGTCTGCGTGCCCTTCCCACCACACCTGTTTTTCGGCGATGTCTGCGATTAGGTCGTCGAAGGGCGCGGGGGGCCATGTCGCATTGGAGTCGGGTAAGGGCACTCTCGGACTCCTATGTGTCGTCTATAGCGGGTCCGTCGAGGTAGGACTGCCACGTGTAGCGGGTGGATGCGATGGAATAGCGTGCAGCGTCGAGGAAGTCATCATCGATTTTGATGGGCTTGTCTTCGCCTTTTTCTGCAGCTTTGGGATCCCAGACGTAGTCGGGGATTTCGGCGACCAACTTGGGGCAGAGGCTCGAAAAGTAGAGGTGCCCGGAGAGGAGGAGGGATCCGATGGTGCGGATTCCTTCTTTCACTTTGTTGGAGGCGTTGTAGATGGTGTGGTTTCGCTCGGTGAGTTCGAGTTTGATGGAGAGCGCGGAGGGGTCGACGAAGATTCCTTCGACTTGCTGCCCGAATCGGGTTTGGTGTTGGTCGAGGAATTTGTCTAGGCCGTCCGCGATTTGGCGGTCTGTGGAGCCTGTGGGGGGCGCGTATTCTGCAATTGCGTACAGTTTGTTGTCTGCGCCGATGCCGAGGAGGATTCCTGCGGTGGGGTGGTTGGCTCCGATGTCTAGCCCGAATGCGATGAGGCGTTGCATGGTGGGGAGTTGTTCGTAGTCGATGACGTGTTTGTCTTCGTCGAACATGCTGTAGATGACGCCGTCTGCGAGTGCCCATTCTCCGAGGATCATGCGGAGGTAGAACAGTCCGGTGTAGGAGGCTTTGCGTCGTGCTACGTATTCGGGGTCTAGGTTTTTGTTGTCGTCGAGGAGGAATGAGAAGCGGTGGAGGTCGATGGGCCGCGTGGGGTCTTCGACGTCTTTGTTTGCGTATTCGTCTCGGCGGTCGATGAGTGTGCCGTCGTGGCGGATCCATAGTTTCGCCCGGTCGAGCCACTTCTTTTTGAACCAGTGGCGGGGGCCTTCAGGGTTGCATGTGCACCACATGCGCGCACCCTTCACGGACAGGCGTGAGACGAGCATGTCGAAGAAGGATTCAGGGAGTGTCGCTACCTCGTCGGCGTAAGCTGCGGCGAGGGTGAGTCCCTGAATCTTGGTGCGGGCTTGTTCGTTGTTTGCGCCGACGATGAGCACTTCACGGCCGAAGATGTCGACGGTACCGGAACCGTATTTGATGACAACGTTGTTGGCGCCGAACATTTCCTGCATCGGTATGATGAGGTTGTTGATGACGGTGCGTTGTGTGCGTCCGGCGATGCAGAACAAGCCTTCGGGGCCGTGGATGCAGAATTGGGCGAAGTCGTAGAGTGTGCCTACGGTTTTGCCTGAACGCACGGAGCCGTCGAAGGCGTTGATTTCGGCGGTGGATAGCCGGTAGGCGTCTCGCGCTTTGCCTTCGAGTGGTTGGACGCGGAGGCCGTTACTCATCTTTGGCACCGCCCACGATGAAGTCGATGTACTTGTCGGCTTCAGCCTTCGACGCACCCTGTGTCTTGTCTTTAGGGAACAGAGCGAGGAGACGGGCCTCGTATTCCATGAGTTTGAGGATCGAGTCGGCGGCTTTGTTGTCCCCGCGTGCAGCCTTCGCAGACAGGCCGGTAATGAGGCCCATGATGCGGTCCCGGTGTTCGTCCACAATGTCTTGGGCGATCGGGTTGGTGATCTCTTGGATGGCTTGCTTGTAGTCTTTGTGCGCCAACGTCTGTGAGATGCCGAGCTTTTCTGCGATCTGGTAGTAGTGCAAGCCTGCGCGCCGCAGTTTCAGGACTTTCGCCATGCGGTCTGCGCGGTCTGGGGTGACACCTTTTTTGGGGGTGAATGCCATGCGGCACCTCGTTCAGGGTGTCCGGTCGCGCCTGGCGTCCCGGAGTGGCCCCTTTTACGGGGTTTACGCGTATTCGTCGATCAGTTGTGCAGCGAGTTTCGTGTAGGTGACGTTCATGCCTGGGACACGCTTGGTGTTGTAGCTGGTGTGGTATCCGGTGCGGTAGCGGTCGATTGCTGCACGCGCCTCTGCGTAGTCGCTACCCTGGGGTGCGACTGGCTGCCATTGGTGGAGGCGTAGTCGTGTGAGGAGGTTGGTTCCCCATGCGTGCGGGTCTGCGAGGGACATCGAGGATGTCTGGTCCGCGAGTGTCCGTAGCGGCGAGTTCTTCGGGGTGCAGCAGATCGGATCCAACTCGTCGAAGATCCACCGTGCAGTGACACCGTTGATGCGCCGTGATCCTGCGATACCGTGACCCGCCGACGTGAACCCGTCGGGTTGGAAGGGGTCGGAGATGAGGATGACGGCTGCGACTTTGCGGCGTTGCGCTGGGGTGAGTTGTGCTGCGGTGTGGCCTGCGACGGCTGCGCCGGCACTGAAGCCGATGAGGATGACGGGGTCTTGGGCTTCGTCGATGCGCTGGTTGGCGTACCGGATGCCTGTTGTGAGGCTGTTGTCGAACGATCGCCCCAACAAGGTTGGGACGATGCCGTATTCGGCGGGGTAGTGGTTTTCGACGATGCGCCAGCGTGTGCGTGTTTGGTCGGTGGTGACGCTGCACATGTTGCGGGTCTGGTTTTCGCCGATGCCACGGTTTCGGATGATGGTGGTCAACGAGAACCTTCCAGAAGTTGGGTTCGGTCCCCTTGCAATCGCTTCGTCCGCCGTCGTGGTGTGGGGTGCGGGAGCGTGCAAGGGGACCGAAGTTGGTGTATCCGACGCCTGCCGCGGCTACAGCGATCGGACCGCCCCGCTGCACCTTTACGTGGCACGGGATCGTTTGCATACCTGGCAGGAGTCGAACCTGCGGGCGTCGGTTTTGGAGACCGGGCCGCTACCACTAGCTCAGGCATAGGTTGGTGGCGGGTTTACGAGACCCAGACCGGGACGGGAACACGTTCGTCTATGTGTCTGCCCGGTGCCATGACGTTTGCAGCTACGCAACAGTTTCCAGCAGCTACGCTTTCACCCTGGCCAAGGGTGTCCTGTCCGTCATGCACATTGCGCGCCGTGTCCGTACGCGCACACTCTGTCACCACCAGCATCAGCCGCTAAACCGATGCTTTGCTACCCCGGCAGGAATCGAACCTGCAACCGTCTCCGTAACAAGGAGATGCACTGCCAATTGTGCTACGGGGCAAAGACCGACACCATAAGGATGCCGGTGGGTATTTTAAAGCTCGTACCGCGATTCCTAGGACACGGCACGGCGTTTACTGCCTTGGGGATTTGGCTACGCGGTGAAGCGTGCCAGTGATCGCGCCAAGGTCAAACTCTAGACGGCCAGTTCCATGTGCGCGGGGAGGGCTCTTCGTCAAACGGGACTGCGTATTCCCGATAGTCGCCACCCAGGCCGTGTACCAACAGGTCGATTGTGGTGTCATCGGGAAGTTCTGGAACAAGGTCCGCTGGCCTGCCCTTACCTGACAGGGTGCCATCAGGCGACGGACCCCAACGTTCGATGACGTCAAGGTTGGTGGAGTCGCGTGTGCGCAACACGATTGCGGGTGAGGTGATTCCGTCGCCGTTGCGGGATGCGTAGATGACGATGCGTCCTGGTGTGGGAGGTACTGTCACTGGGGCACTTCCTTGGATACTCACGTCGGCCCGCCGAGAATCGAACTCGGGTCTCCCCTGCGCGGGGGCGCTCTTGCCATTTAAGCGACGGGTCGTTGCCCCCGGTATTACACTGCCGGGAGTCAGTGTCGAGTTTGATACCCCAGCTCCGATGACTGGAACACCCCGCGTAGCCATATGGTCTCCGGGTGCATCTCGCACGTCCTGCGAGCCGTTGAACGCCCCACCTGCAACCCGCGAATCACGGAGAACCACCCTGCAACATGACGCTAGGGAGGTGGGGCGGCTGAAAACGGAAGGCGTATTCATTCCGTTCAAAGCCTATAGATCAACCCTATCAACACAGCGGACACGCTACGCCATGTGCGGACCTTGCGGCATGACCTGGCATTTCAATCAATCGAGGTCATCCAACTCTGCTTTGAGCCGATCCGCCTGCGACTGTGCAGCTCTCGCCGACGCGGCACATACACGTGCAAGATCGCCGTTCTCCTCCGCAGCCCAATTACATGCGCGTTCCGTGTACCTAAGCACGAGCTTCTCGTACTTGTAGATCAGTCGGCGTAGTTGTCGCTCACTCATGCTGCTGCCTTTCGTGAGCGTGCGTAGGCGAGACTGTTTTCGGCGCGTTTGATCTGTTCACGCCACACCGCTCGCAACAAGTGATCGTCATACTCGACACCCATCGGGCCGATGCGGGCGATCCTCGGATTCGATGCACGCCAACGACGCAACGTGCGTTTATCCCTACCCACCAGAGCAATAGCTTCCGTCTCGGATAGCCATGTACGTGGATCGGCTACGGGCCAACGCTTCTCATGCAAGGCGCGGATCGGCTGCCACCGTTCCAGAATGTTGTCGCAATCCCACTCCGGGATATCCTGCTGTGCGAGATACTGGATGCGCTGTCCGACAGTGCCGCGGAAGTAACTCTGCAATCCGTTGAGCATCCACGTCTTGTGAAACCCGTACGCGTTGGACCAGTAGAGGACTTGCTTCTCTTCAGCTACCAACGCGTCGATGGGGTCTATCGCGAGCGGGGGACGAGACGACGGCTTCGCATGACTACTGCCATCCTCTGCCCCCCGCTGATGGGTTGGCGCAATCCACTGCCGTATCTCCAACAACTGCATCGGCGTGTTGCAGATGAGTTGGTGGATGCGGTGTTGGTTGGGGGTGCGGTCAACGCTCATGGGTTTAATTATGGGAGTCCAGTTGCACGCCTTGACGTTAAGCGGCGCGCACCTTTTCGCGATAGTACCAACCATCCCAGCCCTCGGGGACATCCGGGAACGCTCGGAGATAGGCGTCCAACTGTTCGTTCATTGCGTCCGTCTCGCTGACCGTCAAGAGATGGTCAGGACTGCACAACAGTCTCTCGCCGTCCCAGATCCACTTCCACAGTCCGCCATAGCGAGTGTCTGCCACTGCGAGCATGTCGGCGTAGGAACGTTCAACCCCGTCCATCTTTGTAAGGTGATAGGTGCCGAGCGTGGCAATGGTCTTGCCGTCTTTACGTCCAGCCCATAGCGCATCCACTTATGGTCTCCGGGTGCATCTCGCACGTCCTGCGAGCCGTTGAACGCCCCACCTGCAACCCGCGAATCACGGAGAACCACCCTGCAACATGACGCTAGGGAGGTGGGGCGGCTGAAAACGGAAGGCGTATTCATTCCGTTCAAAGCCTATAGATCAACCCTATCAACACAGCGGACACGCTACGCCATGTGCGGACCTTGCGGCATGACCTGGCATTTCAATCAATCGAGGTCATCCAACTCTGCTTTGAGCCGATCCGCCTGCGACTGTGCAGCTCTCGCCGACGCGGCACATACACGTGCAAGATCGCCGTTCTCCTCCGCAGCCCAATTACATGCGCGTTCCGTGTACCTAAGCACGAGCTTCTCGTACTTGTAGATCAGTCGGCGTAGTTGTCGCTCACTCATGCTGCTGCCTTTCGTGAGCGTGCGTAGGCGAGACTGTTTTCGGCGCGTTTGATCTGTTCACGCCACACCGCTCGCAACAAGTGATCGTCATACTCGACACCCATCGGGCCGATGCGGGCGATCCTCGGATTCGATGCACGCCAACGACGCAACGTGCGTTTATCCCTACCCACCAGAGCAATAGCTTCCGTCTCGGATAGCCATGTACGTGGATCGGCTACGGGCCAACGCTTCTCATGCAAGGCGCGGATCGGCTGCCACCGTTCCAGAATGTTGTCGCAATCCCACTCCGGGATATCCTGCTGTGCGAGATACTGGATGCGCTGTCCGACAGTGCCGCGGAAGTAACTCTGCAATCCGTTGAGCATCCACGTCTTGTGAAACCCGTACGCGTTGGACCAGTAGAGGACTTGCTTCTCTTCAGCTACCAACGCGTCGATGGGGTCTATCGCGAGCGGGGGACGAGACGACGGCTTCGCATGACTACTGCCATCCTCTGCCCCCCGCTGATGGGTTGGCGCAATCCACTGCCGTATCTCCAACAACTGCATCGGCGTGTTGCAGATGAGTTGGTGGATGCGGTGTTGGTTGGGGGTGCGGTCAACGCTCATGGGTTTAATTATGGGAGTCCAGTTGCACGCCTTGACGTTAAGCGGCGCGCACCTTTTCGCGATAGTACCAACCATCCCAGCCCTCGGGGACATCCGGGAACGCTCGGAGATAGGCGTCCAACTGTTCGTTCATTGCGTCCGTCTCGCTGACCGTCAAGAGATGGTCAGGACTGCACAACAGTCTCTCGCCGTCCCAGATCCACTTCCACAGTCCGCCATAGCGAGTGTCTGCCACTGCGAGCATGTCGGCGTAGGAACGTTCAACCCCGTCCATCTTTGTAAGGTGATAGGTGCCGAGCGTGGCAATGGTCTTGCCGTCTTTACGTCCAGCCCATAGCGCATCCACTGTGAACCCTGATCCACTAGTGCCGTTTGTGCGTGTTTCGGGACGGAAGGCGTAGGGCTTCTGGGAGGGCGTGAACTTGTCGACTTTCGCTAGGCTCATGCGTCGGTGATCTTTCCCGTGTAATTGAGTGGCTTCACCTGCAACCCTTCAGCCTCAAACCGTGCCAACAACTTCGACTGCGCCTTCTCCGTCGCGCATTCGATCAGCACCCCGCACACTGTCGGTGTCACATCCGACTCCGGTTCATCCTCACCGTCATCATCGGGGTTCAAACCGTCCAAGAGCTTCTCTAGCTCGTCGTCATCGAAGCCTGTCGCTGCAAGATCAGGCAGTGATTCGAGGAGGTCAACCAATGCTTGGTTGTCGTAGTCGGCTTCGTCGCTGGACTTGTTATCCATGAGGTTGACGCGGATCGCATCCTCGTCGCTGTAGTCGACAAGGTCTATGCGAATCTCCGTCCACCCCAGCCGCTTCGCAGCTTCCAGTGTGTGATTGCCTGCCAGCACAACCATGCCACGCCTGTTGACCGTGATGGGCTTGTACTGGCCGAGACGATCCAACGATTCCATGATGGTGTCGACGTCACCACGTCTGGCATTGCCAGGGTATGGGGTGAGGTCGTTGATGGGGTGGAGCATTAGGCATCATCCTTCGGGGTGAGCGTGTCGAGTTCTTGGCGGATCAGACCGGCGAAGGTTTCGGCTTCAATGTAGGCGGGAAGGTATGCCTCCGAATCCTTGTGACCTGAGAGTAGGTCGACTCGCAGGTCTGCGAACGCTTCGAGTCGGTTGAGTGCCGCGAGGGCTGCCGCGCCCTGCACCTGCTCCACCACAACACCACCCAAACCTTGCACCTTCTTCTCCTCCCGCACCCACTTCTGTTCCCCGACCGCTGTACCCCATTTGTCGAGGGCTTCCTTGTAGGTGTAGCCCATGCCCCAGGGTTCGTCGGGGTTGAGTTGTTTGGCGTCGATAGCTTCCTGCACCGTCATGCTCACGACGTCACCTGCTTGCTAGGGCGGTTGTCGAACTCGGGGTGCGTATGCATGTACTCCAACATGGCGAACGCATGCCACGCCACCGAGGCGAGGTGGGGAGCGCCCGTCTCCTCGTCGTGGTCCTCGCCCGACCAGAACTGCCACAAATGACGGTTCAAGGCAGCGAACGAGAGAGACCAGTCGTAACCGCCTTCCCAGTTCCGTTCCGCATACTTCTCTGCACCCTTGCCGTACAGCTCTGCGAGATCCTTCAGGGGTCCAGCGGGCACCAAATCGTACCGGGCTAGCTTGCTGCCCTTCTGTGCACCCGTTGAGGATGTGACTCGGGTTTCGGTCGTCACGACGCATTCTCCTTCGCATGGAATTGGTTGACGAACTCGGCAAACTCTGCGATCGACGAAACTCGTCGGCGTCTGAGATCGAGGTGCTGGCCGTCGCCGAAGTGATCCACAGAAACCAAGTTTTCGTCGCGGTTCCAAGGGCGGTCGTACAGTACGGGAACGCAACCTGACTGTTCGAGTTCGTCGTAGTTGCTTAGCTTGTCGTCGATCATGAGTTCAGTGCGGACAACAGTTTTGTCGCGGCTAAACGTGAGTGTGTCGTAGGGGAAGTTGGCTTCTGCGAGCCATCGGGCCGTAGCTTCGTGACTGATGCCAGGATGGCGGCCGAAGGATCGGTCGGTGATGACATGCAGGGTATGCCCCTGCTTCTGTAGGCGACGTAGATGGGTTAGGTCTTCGGCGTTCGGCTGGTTGTGATTCCAGAGCGTTCGAGCGTTGGCTGCGTCGTGGCAGTGGCCTACGAACTGCTGGTCTGTGATGCCCCATTCCCTATAGAAGTACCAGGTGTTCTGCGGGCTGAAGGACGCGTCGTCCCATCCTTCAGCGGACAGGTGGCTTCTGAAGGCTGCACCGAAGTCGTAGAACACTCCGTCTAGGTCGATCCCGATGCGGCTCAATGCTTGTGCCTCCTGTTGAACATGTCGATGACCGGGGCGAATCGACGCTCTTCCGGCAGGTACGGGTTCGGGTAGTTCAGGATCTTGTTGACCTTCGCCATATGCGAGGCGTACTTCGGGTCCACTCCGTAGCGGTCGTCGCGCAAATCCACATCCAAGTCCACCATCTCCGCGCGATCCACCACACACTCCGGTAGCTCGTTCGCGTATTCGCGGATGAGGAAGGACGCCCATGCCATGCCCTTTGCGAACTCCGAACTGTGCGCGGAGGTAGCTTCGGCGTCGATGATGCCTGCGGCCTGCTGTAGTGCTTCAGCGGTGTTCATCGGACCTCCAGGGGTGTGCCGATGCGGATGGTTCCAGCGAACGGGACGGGGATGTGGAGCGTCCAGTAACCGCCGTTGGTGAGTAGTCGCCATTTGAGGGTGCGGGGGTAGGCGATGTCACGCCACCTGTTCAACCAGGACGGGCGAGGTCTGTACGTCATCACTGTAGCCATCCCAACTCGTTAAGTCCGTAGGTGAATGCTCCTGCGCCAGCGATGATGACTGCACTGAGTGCGATGGATCCGCCTACAACGAACAGCGCTTCTCTTGCGCCCATTTCGTGGATGGCGAGGGCGAGTCCGCCAATGAGGAGAAGCGCCAGTATTGCTGCGCCGATGATGAGGTAGATCATTCGGGGTGGCTCCTGAGTGTGTCGTGGACAGTGATCTCCAACCAGATCGCCGGCACACCTTTGCGGTGGATGACGGGTTCTGGTCGGGACATTCGCGTGTAGTCGTCGTCTTCAACCAAACCCGCATCAACTAGGCCATCGGCTATCGGCTTGAGGATGGCGAACAGGTTGTCGCTGTCGCGTCGGGCGTTCGTGCGTGGCCGGTAGTGAAGTTCGACTGCGACGTGTGTGCAGTTGCGGGGCAGGTTGGCGTGCAGTGCTTTCGCCATAGTTGTTTGCCGTAGCTCTGCGATTTTGGAGGCTTTCGCCATTGCTGCGCCTCGGGTCGCGCCACGATCATTGAGGGATAGGATCGGGCGCGTCCAGGGTAGTTCGAGGATGATGGGCGCGGTCATTGGAAGTATCTCCAGAGTGCGCGGGCTGCGTGGACTACAGCGTCGATGAACAGGAATGCGCCGATGGCGAGGGCGGCGAGGATGGCGAGTCCTGCGAGGGCGTCGAACACCACATCCCCCGTCATCCCTTGCGCTCGAATCCGCAACGCAGGCAATAGTCCTGGACGTACTTAAGGTCCATGGAGGTGAACTTGTGGCTACCGAACACGCGGCAGCGCCAGGGGATGTGCGGTTTGTCGCTCATCGATAGGGTGACGACGATGGCGGTGAGCGTGAGGCAGGCAATGAAGGCGATGAGCACTGCCGTGGATGTTCCGCTCATGGTTCGACCTCGATGTCTTCGTTCGGATTCAACACCAGCCGCAAATGTGGCCGGTATTTGTTGCGGATCATCACACTGGACGCGTTGGCGTGGACGGCTGTGATGTGGTGAAGTTTCTTGTCGCGGACGAGTGTCATGCCGACCTGTTGCGGCCCTAGCTCGGATGCCTTCACGCTGCACGTACTCCGTCCACGTCTTCATCCCAATCCCGAATCCCCTTCAAAACTTCACTGTCGGAGATAGTGGGGGTGTTGAACTTGACGGAGTCGGTTTCATGCGTGAGTGCCGCGTTCAGTTCGTCAACGAGCGTGGTTGGCTCCATCTCCAGGAACTCCGCAATCCTGGGGCCTTTCCAGCCGTTGCGTTGCATACGCAGGACTGCTGCGGGTTCGATGGCGACGATTGCACCGTCTGTGTCGCAGGTGGTGGCGAAGCGTTGCGGCTTCACGTCTTTCGGGCCGTAGTCATCGGTCGGCACAGTCACTTCGAGGTCTCCTCTTCGCCGCAGTCGATGCAAAGTCGACCGTCGTAGTTTGGGTCAATGTGTGCGTAGTAGTGCGAGCCGCCCTCCGCGCCAGGGCATCCACTTCCGCCACTGAAGGTGCAGGCAATCACTTGAACAGTCATGCTGCTGTGGCCTCCAAATCGAAAAGTGGAACATCATCAACACACGCACGCGCCTGCATCTCCGCCTCCGTAGCCCGCGCTACAGGTATCCGCCCGGATGCAATCACATTCAACGTGTCACGGGTTTTTCGGTCACCACGGCAGATAATCCCCGCTGCGACAACACCATCCGCTACCCATGATCCTTCCGCATCGAACCCTTGCCCTGACGTTAACGCTGCCCGAGCGCATTCGCGTTTGAAGGGGCAGGTGGTGCAGGTTGCGAGGGCTTGATGCGTTTGGATGGAGAGTTCCCAGGTGTCGGGTGGGTTGAAAGCGTCGGGTTGGTGGAAGCCGGGTTGTCCTTTGCAGGGGGCTTTAGTTCGCCAGTGGTTATCGGTCGCGGCAACACCAAACAGTTCGTCCGTCATGCCGCAATCTTTCTTGCCGAATCAGTAAACTCCCATTCGACGTAGTCCTCACAAAATGCGGCCGTTATCGGTCCAGACATTCCGATCTCAGCCTCGCCTTTGTGGTCGTCGATGCAGTCGAGGTTCGGGCAGACGCAGTCGTTGTCAAACCATGCCTGCATCCAGCATTCGTCATGCGGTGCAGGTGGATGCCCATACTCGGACTCGTGGTCCGCGTCCCAGCTCTCACATTCGCAGTCTGGGTAGCGGTGGCAATCGGCGTTACGGTCGCAGTGGCACGTGAACTCGAGACCGTCCTCGGTGATGCGCACGGTGTGTCCCGCGATGATGTCTACGGGTCGGGGTTCTGTCTGGGTCATGGCAGTGACACCTTCCGGGAATTACATGCGTGTAAGTACCTGCCCAGTATTGCGCACTGTGCACACTCAGCGCAACCCCTCAATCATCATCGATGTCACCGCAGTCACACAAGCGTTGCCGCCACTTATGCAACCCCGCCTCTAGCAGGCCATCGGTGACGTAGTCGGGTTGTTCTACACGCCCGATGACGTCAACAGCGGACGTGTCGCGTTGATCCAGCCTGCGTGAGCCGATGATGGTGACGTAATCCACCGGTGTCCAACCGTGATCGCCGTTGACGGTGTCGATGGTGTTGGCGAGGTGGTGGAGGGCTTTATCGTAGGCAGCCCACGCCTCATCCAAATCACTCACGGCCCCACCTTTCATCCGGGTAGTCGAGGGGTCTCCGAAACCCGAAGTCGAACTGCCCGTTCACGTTGTCGGTGTTGGCGAGGATGGCAGCCTTCGACGGCTCTTCGACTGCTGTGGTGTCGCGAAAGAATTGGGTGTGCCATACGTAGCCGAATGCTTCGATGGTGGCCTTACCGAAACTGACATGAATGTCCACTGCTAGCGCTTCCCCTTTATTTGTCTGTCAACGAAACTCATCGCGTGGGCGTGGGTACCGAATCTCCACTCGCGCCGTACAGGTGACGGGTCGTTCGGTTGCGACACCCACCAGTTGCGCCACCCATGCTGGCCGACCGGATAGTCCGAATAGATGCGCCAACGCTTCTCAAACTTGCGCTGTGCAATCCACTGACGGATACCCTTGCGGATCGCCAGAGTGTTGACGAAACCGTATGCGCACGCGGACATGATGAACCCGTACTGCACGGTTGCGAGAGCATAGGCGATCCACGCGAACTGCACTGCAAGCCCGACTGCGTAGCCTGCCCATCGTGTGCGGCCTTCGCGGGTGGTGAGGTATAGCCCGGTGACGCCTACGCCTGCGAGGATGAATGACCACCACATCAGAGCACGCTCAGATCTGACCAGCCCCGCGCCGTATGAGTACCAATCAACATGCCCATCAAACCGGGCGGAGACCACACACCGAACTGCTCCAACATGTACTCGGAGGATCGTTCCGCCTCCAACGCGGGGCAGCCGAAAAGGGTGCGGCCTTCGAACTCGTTGGAGTACATGTGGTGGTAGTGCGCCATGATCCACAGTGGTACGTCGCCGTACTGTTGCGTGTTGCCGAGGATTTGGCGTTCGATGGCGGATTTGGTGCGGATCTCCGTGGACCCGCCCTTGCCTTTCTCCACGTAGCCGTGTGAAAAGTAGGTGTCTTGACCGGAGAGGTTGACGACGACGCCGGGTGCACCTTCGCCGATGGTCCAGTCGATATGCGGTCCACCGAATGCCTCAGCCTCATCGAACAGTTTCTTCACTTGGCGAGCAACGTGCGTGGAAGCATTGTCGTTGCGTGTGGTGACTGGATCCTTGGAACCGTTGCGTGTCCACTCTCCATGATTGGACACCACAGACGCAGCCGATAGGGGCAAGTTCAGTTTCGCGTACTCGCGCAGCGTCCACACGCGCATGTCGTAGTCGAGTTCCAGCTGCTGCGAGAGGTTCAACTCCACAGTGTGGGGCTGGTTGGCGTAGTTGTTGCACACGCCTTCCGTCTCATCGCCCATGAACGTTGTGTGGATGCCAGCGGGCGCAAGCCCTACCGAGATGAGTTTCTCGATGGCTGCGACGTGACCGGTGACGCCGCGTTTCCAGTTTTCGACGGCTTCTTCGGTGCCTTTTTTGCCGAGTTGCGGGTCTGCGGGGAAGTTGGCGTAGGTAGCGTTGATGCCGCGACCGACCGTTGCAGGCTTCGGTTCCTTGCGTGGGCGGGTGAGCGCGGACCTCCACTGCTTCACCGTCTCCGGGTCGATCTCCTCCCCAGTCTTACGCCTGAAACGTGCACTGTAGGCGTACAACTGGATGGAGTCCCGGCTACCGTCTTTGCTACGGGCGGATTGCTGCCAGGTGGACATGCGCACCGTGTCATCGACTACCTCGAACAGTGAACCGTCCAGGTTGAACAGGTCGAAGACGGCGGTCCAGTCCCGGTTGGCGATCGGCGCATTCACTACAACGTTGTTGATGGTTGCGCCGGCACTGGATACTTCGATGGACCCTTTTTGTGCGGGTTCGGTTTCGGGTTTTACGTGGTCTGCGAGGCTCAAGGGTGTTCCAGTTCTTTGAGGTGCCTGCGGAAGGTGGTTTCGGAGGCGGGGAGGCCGAGGGCGCGGCAGGCTTGCCACAGGTGTGATGTGGGGTAGTTGCGGTCGATGAGCGACCAGAAGGTGTCGCGGTCTTCGGTGTTGAGGGTGTTGAGCCATTGGGTGGTGCTGGTGGGGGCAGCCTTGGTGGACTGCCCCGCAACCAGCTCAGCGAGACTCATCGTTTCCCCGCGACCGCTGCAACGGCCAGGATGATGACGCCGAGGATGAACAGTCCTGTGGATGCGATGAGTGGCGTGAACACCCACCACCAAGACAGGTCAGCGAGGTTCGTCAACTTCAGGGCGAGGAGGAGCAGGAAGAGTGCGCCGAAGAATCCGATGCCTCTGCGTGCGGGCGTTGGGGTTGGGTTGCTCATGCGCGACCCGACTTCTGCGCGAAGATTCCGTTGAGCGTGAACGCCGGATTGGGGTCCGTGTAGTAGGCGCGCACCTTTTCGGCGTCAGCCTTCGCCTTCGCTGCGAGCCGAATATCTTCGTACTTCTGCGTCATGGTTCGCGCTGTGGCTTCCCATGCCTGTGCTTCTTCGGTTTTGCGGAGTGCGAGGTTGTTGGCTTCCTCCACCCGCCCCTGCAACGTCTTGATCTTTTCCGCTGCGGATTTCAGGTCGGCAATCGCCGAATCGTAGTCTTTCTTGCTCACCACGACGCCACGGTATTCGTCGAGCTGAGCTTCGAGCTGCTGGACCTCCGACGCCTTGTCCCTGAGCTGATTCACCGCCGTGTCGAACGTGCGGCGCTCTACGCGGTCACCGATCTTCTTGTCCAAGTCATCGAGAATCGCCTGATGCTGATCACGGCTGATGTAGTCGCTTGCCACCCGAAGATTGTTGGCAACATAATGCTTCAGGCTTGCGAGCAGGTCGACGTCGGTGGACTTGCCGGGGATCTCGCCCGTACTGCCCCGCCATGAGCTGCTCGGGATGTAGCGGATCGCTTCGGCGATGGTGTTGTGGTCGCGGATCTGTTCTGATCGTGCGGCTGCGGCGTTGTTGAACTCGCGCTGCGTGTTGTCGTTCGCCTTACGCAGTTCGCCCTTCAGTCTGACAGCTTCAGTGAAGGCGTCGTTGTAGCGGTTGCTGGCGCCGGTGGCGGCTCGCTTCGCCACACCCAACTCCGCATCCAGCTTGCGCGCCTTCTGCCCCTCAAGGATCGCTGCATCCGAGAGTGCCGCAACAGTGTTCGGTATGTCGAAGTCGCGCTTACCTCGGTCGGTGAAGTAGCGTTCGCCATCTTCGTCGCGGAGGAGGTTGGCGGGCGCTTCTTCCCAGAGGTAGTCGCGGATCTGGTTGAGTGTTTCGTCGCCGTGGGCTGCGCTGCCAATGACTGCACCGAGTTCGCGAATGGCGTCGAATGCTTCGTCGTATGCGGCGTCTATGGCGGTGTTCGTTTTGGTGGTCGTCATGGTGTTCAGCGTATTACGTACTGTGCACGCCTGACGTTAACGACGTGCAGCCCCCAACCTGTGAAGGCTGGGGGCTGCTGTGTGCGGGATGTCAGGTGCCGAGTGCCCACTGTGGGACTGCGTAGCGTCCGTGGGGGTCTTCGACTATGGCGGTTGTGTGGTCGGGTTCTGCGATGAGGGTGACGGGCCAACCGTCAACAGTCGTCAGCATCGGCTTAGAAGGGCGGCTGAGAATCGCCAGCAGGGCCGGTCGCCCACGGATCACTGCCGCCCGAAGACTGCTGCTTCTGCCCGCCTGAACGGTTCGCCTTCTGCACCTGCGCTGTAGCGAACCTGAGCGTCGGCCCGATCTCGTCCACGTCGATCTCCAACGCCAACCGCTCCACCCCATCTTTCTCGTATGGGCGGTTCTTCAAGCGGCCTGTCACGAATACCTGGTCGCCCTTACGGAGGCTCTCGGACACGTGCTCTGCGTAGTCGCGCCAAACATTGCAGCGGAACCATGTGGTGATGCCGTCGACCCACTGTTCGTTCTGTTTGACGCGTTCGGTGACTGCGACGTTGATGTTGCAGACCGCTACTCCTGCGGGGGTATAGCGGAGTTCGGGGTCTTTGCCGAGTGATCCGATGATGGTGGTTGTGGCGCTCATGTGTGGTGGTCTCCTAGTTTTCGATGTCGTCGCGGGCTGCGAGGGATTCAGTGGAGGGTGGGGTGTGCAGTTTCCGGTCTGCGTGCACAAGCTCCCAGGCTTTACGCCCTAGTTCGCTGTCGTCTCGCCCCGTCGTCGCGAGGAAGGTTTTGAGGTCGCGGCCGATGTGGCAGTTGCGTGTGCGGATGCTGTCGATGTCGTCGGCTTCAGCACGCAACGATTCGACTGCTTCGTCGTAGCCTTCCGGGGTTTCCGCGATGGGCCGCTGTGCGAGGAATCTGGCGGCGAGTCGGTAGGCTTCTGCGGTGTCGATGCTCACGCGGTCTTCACCTCCACACCAGGCTCCACCCAACCGAGGGTCTCCAACGCGCCCTTTATGTTCGGCGGTGTCCACCCTGGCGGCTTCGCGATCTTGCCATCAGCTCGCCGGTAAACCTTGCCGTCGACAATCTTGGAGAGGTTCGACTGGGTTACCTGGTCGGCGGTGATGGTTGTTCCGATGCGACCGATGGCTTCGAGGTTGCCTCCGTGCGCGATCACCTGAATGTCGTGGTTAGCGTCCACATACTCGGGCAGGTTGAACCGCCCCTGGTTGATGGCCTTGCCGATGGTCCACTCCACGTCATTTTCTGCGACGTCATCGAGGTATTCGTCGATGTTTCCGAATCCTGCTGCTTCGACCAGCTCTTCGACTTCTTCGAAGAGCAGTTTGAGCCGTAGCGCGATGGTCTCGGGCGCGGGGATTGCGGGCACGTCGGGGATGGGGTGTCCTGCGGCGGTGAGGAACTGTTCGGTGCCGTCGAGGATGTTCGGGAAGGTCACTGTGGGGGCTCCTTGATGGGCTGCCATTCAACCCTGGTGTAGGCGTCCGGGCGGTCAGCGTGTGGACGGTAGATCACGGACATGTCATCCAAGCCGAGGATGGTGCCGGCTTGGTTTTGGACGTTGTTGAGGAGGATTCGGCGGGTGTCTGGTGTGACTTGTGAGGTGTAGGTGAGGTGTGTGTGCCAGTGGATGACGCCGTCGCCGTCTTGAATACCGTTGGTAATGTTGACGAGCAGTGACGGTTCGATGCTGGTCATGCTGCGCGCCTCACTTCGAACGAGTCATCCTCACCCATCATCCGCCTACCCCACGACTCCAACTCGTTAAGCATGTCGCGGGCTTCTTCGATGACTTCGAGGTCGTAGGGGTCGCCTGTTTCGGCGATGGTTTCGACGTAGATGCTGGTTTGGGGTTGGCCGTCGCTGTCGTAGATGTTCCACCACTGTTGCTTCGGGTCTCCGAGTTCTGCGGTGTAGGTGTAGCCGTCTGTGTGCTCGAATTCGACTGTCCGGGTGCTCATGCTGCGACCTGCTGTGCGTCACGGATGATGGTCGCCTGCCGTACCGCCACAGCCAAGGCGTCGTCGATGTCACCAAACGGATCCGACACCCACCAACGAGTGCGCTGGTTCGGTGCGGACGTCTGCCATTCAAGGCTGTCATGGTGCTGCTGCCAGTCGTCGGGGACTCGCACGCGGACGGTGTAGCCGAAGGAGTCACGGCTGATGTTCCATTGCGCGCCATTACCGTTGCGCCAGTCATCGGTGATACCGAGAAGCTGATCCAAGTGTTGAGCGTTGTTCACTGGTTTTCCGTTCTGTCGTTGGGTGGCCTGGCAGGGCCGGGTCGCTAAGAGGGCAAAGAGAGCGAGATGTGAGCGGACGCGAGCTGGCCTTCAGGGACCAGGCCGAACCCTGGGTGGCTTCGAATCTGATCTGACAGTTTGCCTGGATGCTTTTTGACTAAGTGGTCTGCGAGTACTCGCTTGGCGCTTACGGATTCGAGCACCTTTTCTGCGTCCAGGTTCTCGTTCCAAGCTAGACCGAACTTGGTTCCGCATTCCGGGCAGTCGTACGAGACGCTTAGCTGCGTTCCGCTTAAGAGCTTTTCGGTGTGGATGGGACTTGTCTCAATGGCGAGCATGTCGGCCTTCCGATCGGTGATGTCCGTCTGCCTCACGGCGATGGACGAAGGGGGTGTTAGATGCGTTCCGCTTGGAATGCGTCGGGGCGGAGTGCGGTCACCTTGTGGGTGGGCGAGGTCATCTCGTGTGCACAGGTGTCGATGGCGTCGATGATGTCGGCTTCTGCGATGTCGACGTATTCGGCGATGTGCGCGTATCGGACCCAGCCGTCGAAGGTGGCTCCGCGGGTGTTGGCGTCTGCGTGGGCGATCATGTCGTGGGCTGCGAGGATGTTTGTGAGGTGGCGGTTGGTGGTGGGGGCTGCGGTGTTTGTCATGGTGTGAACACTATCGCATGGTGTGCACAGTGCGCAACGGTTAGGCGAGAGCTTTGCCTGCCGGATGCCGTTTCATCGAACGCCAAAGGTCACTGCGCTCCCGCATCAGCGCGTCACGTCGGCGTCGGGCTTCGGACTCGGCCCGCTGCATTTTGAGGACTTCGACGATTGCTTCGTTGATTTCTACGTTGAGCTGTTCTATGCGGGCGTTCATGCTGCCCCCGTCGTGTGCCACCAATAGTTTCTGTAGGCGAGGAATGGCTGCTTGTTGCCGTCCAGGAGTGCATTGACTGCGTAGGCTTCGTCTTCCAACGCGGCCTCGCGAGCGTCATACTCGGACAGCAGTTGTGGGATGCCGTCTTCGTCTTCCAACCGTTCCTGCTCCCACTGGCGTTCGTCGGCTTCGGTGGGATCGTTAGGGTTGGTGATGTCAACAGTGGGTGGATAGAAGCTCATGCGGTCACGTCCTTGTGTCGACGGTCGGCGTTCACCCGGATACGTGTGTCAGCCATGAGCCGGCGTCGTGCTGCACGGGACAGGTCGGGTTCATCCAATTGTGGTCGGCGGTCGTGGTGTTTCATGCCCGAACCAACAACTTCTGCTGTGCTTCACGGAAAGCGACGGCGCGGTCTTCGAATGCCGCCTCGGGGTCATACCATCGAGCAGCACGCTCCTCTGCCGATTCTGCGACTGCGATCGGATGCTGCCTGCGAAATCGGGCTTCGATGTCGAGCTGAATGCCGATGCGTCCGCCAGCTTGGTGGTGGAAGCGAATGAGGTTGTCGCGCAAAGTGCGGAGTTCCTCTGTGTCTCCGTCGCGTTTGGCGAGTGCGCGAACGGTATGGAGGACGGTACGTTTACCGCGTGCTGCGCGTGTGCCGCGGATGCCGTCGAAGGTGTGGCGTGTGGGTTCCCAATCGGGGTCGGCTGTGCGGTTGAAGGCGACGAGCCTGCGCATGTAGTCGATGGTGTTGCTGATGCTGATCATGGGGTTTCCTGTCTGTTGCCGGTCTGGCAGGACCGGGTGTGCCTTGACGATACCTTGCGTGTGCACAGTGCGCAATAGCAGTCTGGCCCCGAACCGTGAGGTCCAGGGCCAGAGAGTTACTTGCGGGTGGTGTTGAGTGCGTGGCGGTGTGCGGACATAATCGCCGCACAATGCGCGGTCGGATCATCACCGTGCCGGATGTTCGCGTACACGCCTTGCCCGCGGATGACACCGTCGCGTGTCCATCCTGTGGCGTGGTGGTCGTGGGTGCCGAATACTGCTGTGCCGTCGTTGTCTTGGCGGTCGGGTTCACGGTATTCGAGGACCACATACCGCTCCAGGATCTCCTGCGCGGCAGCCACCGGGTTAGCGTCGTGGCACTCGATGATGCCGGCGAGGTCGTCACGGATGCTCACAGCAGTACTCCAATCGTCGTGACGATGCCTGCCCATAAGGCGAGGGATGCGGGGATCGCGTAGGCGAGGCCGTGGATGGGGTTGTGGTGCATGGTGTTCTGCTTTCTGTCGGGTGGCTGGCAGGCCGTGTTGACGATAGCGCAGCATGTGCACACTACGCAAGGACGCTACTGGTCCTCCTCGGCGGCAGCAGCGGGGCCGACGATGCTGTATCCGGCGTCCGACAACCGCTCCGACAGCACCTCTGGTAGGTTCTCGGCGATCTCCGCCGCGAAAAAGGCTTGATCCTTCGGGTTGTCATCGACTGGTCCATAGCCGTCCAGGAATCCCGCAACGTAGCCCTTGATCGACTCTGCGATGATGTCGATCTCGCTCACGTCTTTCCTCCTTCAATGCTGCCATTGGTGACTGGCGCGGTGTGTGTTGTCATTCACGGGTCTTGGCTTCACTGGTTTGCGAGATCAGTGCTCTCGGTTTGTTGAAACCGTTCCTGACCAGCGCCATCACTTGATTTCGGCGGTCTTCCGATGCCGGATTACCGCGGGTTATTGCCAACGTACCTACGGGTGCTGGTTGCCGTCGTCGTTCCCGGATGATCTTTGTTAGATGTGCGGGGACGAGGTATTCGGTGGATTGCGCCCGGTGATATCTGAGTGCTGCGTGTGCTTCGTCTGCGGTCCAGGATGCGTCGTGTGCGGCTTCGAGCCATTGGGAGAGGACGAGTCGGTCGAGTTGCCGGTTGTCGATGATCTGGATTTTCTGGAGTAGTTCGGTCATCTGATCGGCGGTCATTGGTGTGTTCATGCTGCGTGTCCGAGCTGTGAACGGTTGTTGTCGCGGAGTTGTTCGACGAGTGCGTTGATGTGCGCGTCCGTAGTCGCATAATCGTTATCGTTGTGCTGCGGTTCGTCGTTGACGCATCCAGTGTCGGCTGCGCAGAGTTCGAAGATTGCTGTGATGTTGTCGCGAATCAGCGTGCGGCGTTCTTCAACTTTCGCGGCGTGCGCTTCGAGGCTCATCTCAACTCTCTTGGCGTTGTTCTCTTGGAATTGGATCCATCCTGTAATGGGTTGGCGGTAGTCGAGCCAGCCGTGCCATTGCCGCCGATGCTCGTCGCACATTCCACTCACTGGACGCTCCTGTCGTAGTTGATGATTAAGCGGCCGAAGTGTTCGGATACT
Organism: Rhodococcus sp. RS1C4; assembly: GCF_002258225.1. Classification (NCBI taxonomy): domain Bacteria; kingdom Bacillati; phylum Actinomycetota; class Actinomycetes; order Mycobacteriales; family Nocardiaceae; genus Rhodococcus; species Rhodococcus sp. RS1C4. Next base: position 247,258 of record NZ_NOXZ01000017.1, read on the forward strand.
GCTGGGACGACGGCGTTTCCAAGGGCGTGTAGGGCCGGCTGCACCAGCCTGCGGGGAATCCCATGAGCCACTCGATCCATGTTGGGTTCAGGTAGCCAATCGGGCCTCCGAGCGCTCCGACTGCTTCTTCCAGGTTGATGTTGGAGCGGCCCTTCCGTGGCGGGTTGGTTCGGATCCTGGACATCGTTGATCTGGGGGTAGGCCACGATGAAGACTCGTTCGCGGCGGTGGGGAGCGCCGAAGTCTGAAGCTCGGACAGTTGCCCATTGCGCATTGAACCTGAGGACGTGAAGGTCACTGAGGATTTCCCCGAATGCGTCTCGATCTCGAACAAGACGTGAGACGTTTTCCAGGAGGATGTAGCGGGGTTGTAGTGCGCGTATGACGTTGAGAGTCCAGGGCCAGCCCCATCGTTCATCGTGGATGCCTTTCTGTAGGCCGGCTTGGGAGAATGGCTGGCAGGGGAAGCCTGCGCAGATGAGGTCGACGTGGGGTCGGGGTTGGGATGTCCACCATTCTGCGGTTGTGCGGACGTCGTTGTGTTGGGGCGTGTTCGGCCAGTGTGCGTGGAGGATGCGCCGGCAGTATTCGTCGAGTTCGACTTGTCCGACGACTTCCATTCCCGATCGTTCGAGTCCTAGCTCGAGCCCGCCTATGCCAGCGAAGAGGGATAGGACGTTCATGCGAGTGTTCGCCGGATGAGTTCGTCGGTGAAGAACGCTTCGTTTTCCGGGTCTTTGAGTTGGCGGGCGATGCGTGCGGCTTGGTGGAGTTCGTCGTTGGTCATGCCAGCGAGAATGTCGGTGTCGTCGTTCATGTGCGTTTCCTGTCGTTGCGCCGATGGCAGTCGGCGGACGTGTCACTGGGTAGCGATTGCTGCCCTTTCGATCTGATACTGAGGCACTTTTAGCCGTTTCGTGGGTTCCGGTGCCCGCGAGCTGAATTTAGCACACTGTCGCGCACTGTGCACGGTTACGCAATCAACGTTTGCTGCCCGTCGTCAACCACCGTCAGATGTCGGGCGTGCTCCGGGATCGGTATCCCTGCTGCTTCGAGGATGCGGATGTCCGGGTTGTCCTTCATCGCTTCGGCTTCGGCGTAGTTGCGCATCCGCTTGGTGATCTGCGGTGCCCCGTACGCGCCCCTGGTCGGCTCTGTGCGGGCCGTGCGGGCTTCGATGTCAGCTTGGGCTGTGCGCATCCATTTCCGCCACGTAGCGAGCCAGTCAAGCTTTTCAGCGGTTTTGCCGGGTTTGGCTAGCCAGTAGTCGACGAAGTTGGCGGTTTCGCGTTGGAGGTCGACGTTGGGTGTTTCGGGGCGGAGGGTGTCGACGGCGTGGCGTGTGGGTTGCCAGTCGGCGTGGATGCGGGT
>NZ_NOXZ01000025.1:0-26394 GCF_002258225.1 Rhodococcus sp. RS1C4
GAGCAGCAGTTACAGTGGCAGCCATGGCGAGCACTCCCCGCACCCGAGCCCGCGCCGCCGCAGACGACGTACGCGGCACTCGACGGTGCGTACTACTTCTCCTCGCCGGACGGGTTGTTCCAGTGCGGGATCGTCACGCTGGCCAGCCGTACCGAAGCGGGCTGCCAGGGCACGACGTCGCCGGTTCCTCCGCGGCCCGAGGACTGCATGATCAGCTGGGGCAACGGAATTCGGGTCACCAACGAGGGTGAGGCCGAGTTCATGTGTTCCGGTGGTGCGGTGTACACCTCGGGCGGCGAGACGACCGATCCTCCGCTCGCAGTCGGGCAGGTCATCAACGCCGACGGGTACTCCTGCGAGTCGACGGCCGGCGGCATCTCGTGCACCAACGACGAGACCGGTCACGGCTTCCGCATCGCCGCCGACAGCAACGAAATCTATTGAGCGACATCGATGTACCAGGTCCGACCGAGTGGGGAGACAACCCCAACGGCGTCGGACCGTGGGAACAGCACCACGACGAACCCCGGCCGACGGGACCGCAGTTCGATCCCGAGCTGCTCGACGCAGGTGACCGGCGCAATGTCGTCGACGCCTACCGCTACTGGACGCGGGAGGCCATCGTCGCCGACATCGACACGAGGCGTCATTCGCTGCACGTCGCAATCGAGAACTTCGCCAACGACGCGAACATCGGGACGGTCGTGCGCACCGCCAATGCGTTTGCCGCGCAGGCGGTTCACATCGTCGGGCGGCGCCGCTGGAACAGGCGCGGCGCGATGGTCACCGATCGATACCAGCACATCCACCACCACGACACCGTCGACGACCTCCTCGCCTACGCCGCCGCCGAGGGTCTGACGGTCGTCGCGGTCGACAACACGCCGGGTTCGGTGCCGATCGAGACCGCGGAACTTCCGAGGGATTGCCTGCTGCTGTTCGGGCAGGAGGGGCCTGGGGTGACCGAGGATGCACGCAACGGCGCGTCGATGACGGTATCCATCGCGCAGTTCGGGTCCACTCGCAGCATCAACGCGGGCGTTGCCGCCGGAATCGCCATGCACTCGTGGATCCGGCGTCATGCCGACTTGTCACAAGCCTGGCCCTGACTGTTTGTGCTTCGCCCCCGGGCAAGTGGCAGGATTGCCGATCATGCAGGAGCTATGGGCGCAGCGCGCGGACGCTGCGGAGGGGGCCGTCGTCGCGCGACACGTGCGTCGATTGTGGGGCTTGCCCGGTACGGCGCTCGGCGTCGTGGCGTGGCCGCCTGTTCGGCGGGAGCGACTGTTCCTGAAGTGGCATTACTGGTGGCAGGCGCACCTGCTCGATTGTGCGGTCGATGCAGCGAGCCGCGAGCCCACCGCCAAGAGGCGCCGCCGAGTGACCAAAATTGCTCGTGCGCACCGCATTCGAAACATCACCGGCTGGACCAACAACTATTTCGACGACATGGCCTGGCTCGGGCTTGCTCTCGAGCGGGCTCAGCGGCTGCATGCCGTCGGCAACCGCGTCGGGATCCAGAAGATCGAGATGGAGCTGTTCGACGCATGGTCTCCGCAGGCAGGAGGCGGCATCCCCTGGCGCAGGGGCGACGATTTCTACAACGCCCCGGCCAACGGACCCGCCTCGATTCTGCTGGCCCGGACGGGTCGGTTGTGGCGAGCGCAAGCCATGGCCGATTGGATGGACGTCACGCTGAAGGATCCCGAGACGGGTCTGATCTTCGACGGCATCCGTACCGGCGACGTGCTCGATCGTGCGATCTACAGCTACTGCCAGGGTGTGGTGCTGGGCATCGAAACGGAACTTGCGGTGCGGCTGGGGGGTCCGCGTCATCGTGCCCGGGTGCACGCGCTGGTGACGGCGGTGGACGATCGGCTGTGTCGTGACCTGGTGATCGTCGGCGGGGGAGGCGGCGACGGCGGTTTGTTCGACGGCATCCTGGCCCGCTACCTGGCGCTGGTCGCGACAACCTTGCCCGGCGACAGCGACGACGATCGGTCCACCCGCGCACTGGCCGCGTCGATCGTGCTCGCGTCGGCGGAGGCGGCCTGGGAGAACCGCCTGGAAGTCGAGGATCATCCACTCTTCGGTGCAGCGTGGGAATCGCAGGCCACGCTTCCCGGGCCCGGGCATTCGGTGGCGAAGTTCAGCGGCGGAACGGTGCGTTCGTCGGCGGTGCCGGAGCGCGATTTCGCGGTGCAGCTGAGCGGCTGGATGTTGATGGAGGCCGCGTACACCGTGGCGGACGCAGGCTTTCGTTAGCTAAGGTACTGGCTATGGGGACTTCGTGGAATCCGACGATATACGGGCACTACGCGGACGAGCGGACTCGTCCGTACTACGAACTGGTCGCTCGGATCAGACACGAATCACCCGATACCGTCGTCGACCTCGGATGCGGGACCGGCGTACAGACCGCCACGCTGGCGCAGCGGTGGCCGACGGCCCACATCACCGGACTCGACTCGTCGGCCGAGATGGTGGCCGACCAACCGTCGGATCTGCCCGCCGGCGTGACCATCCGGCAAGGAGACATCTCCGATTTCGACGCGACCGGCGTGGACGTCGTCGTGTCCAATGCGGCCCTGCAGTGGGTACCTCACCACCGAGAGCTCCTGGCGACGTGGGCATCGCAACTGGGCGCGTCCAGCACCCTTGCCTTCCAGGTTCCGGGCAACTTCGACGCTCCCTCTCACGTCCTGATGCGTCGCCTCGCGGAATCCGACGAGTGGGCGTCGACTCTGAGCGGCGTTCTACGCGGAGGTGACAGCGTCGACTCCGCCGAGCAGTACGCGTCGGCGATGCTCGACGCGGGATTGACCGTCGACGCGTGGGAGACCAGCTACGTCCACGTTCTGCAGGGCGAGGACCCGGTGCTGCGGTGGGTGACGGGAACGGGCCTGCGGCCCGTCCTGGATGCACTCGACGACGAGACCCGGCCGGTGTTCGTCGATGAGTATCGAGACCTCCTGCGCGACGCGTACCCGTCGACCGCGTCGGGAACGCTGTTTCCGTTCCGACGCATCTTCGTCGTCGCCCGCAAGGACTGAGTTACTCGAGGACTTCTTCGACCTCGATGGTCTCGGAAGGCTTCGACATCTCCTTGCGGTACTGCCAGATGCCGACGCCGGTGCCGACGACCAGGAGCACGATCATCCCGATCAGGACCGCGGGCAGCAGCCACGGCACCATGTCGAGGAAGCTACCGAAGTAGAACCCTGCCAGCAGTAGTACCGGCGCCCAGATGATCGCGCCGAGCGTGCTGGCGATCGTGTAGCGGCGATGGTTCATCTTGGCTGCGCCCGCGACCATCGGGCAGAGCGTCCGCACCCAGGGAATCCAGCGGGCGACGAGCACGGCCCAGAAACCGTGCTTCTCCAGCAGCAGGTTCACCTTGTGCAGGTTCTTGGTGTTGAGGTACTTGCCGTTCTTGCGCGCGACGAGTGTGGAACCGGTGCGGTGCCCGATGACGTACCCCACCTGGTTGCCTGCGATGGCCGCGATCATCGCGCCGACGGACAACGCCCATATGTGGCCGGTGCCCGATGCATGGGTGGCCATGACGATTCCGGCGGTGATGAGCATGGAGTCACCGGGAAGGAACAAGCCGATGATGACGGCGCATTCGATGAAGACGAAGGTCACCACCACGAGCCACACCACGAGCGGGCCTGCGGTTTCCAGTGGGCCGAACTGACCCATTGCCTCGATCACGGTTGCAACACCCGCACTTTAAGCGCTCGGACGGTCCTGCTGGGTCTCGATGGCGTCTGCGGCCTCCGAGAGCGGTGTCTTGCGGGCTCGGACCATGCGCTTGCCGACCTCGATGACGATGGGCAGAACCGAGACGAAGACGATCAGCAGGAAGATGTAGTCGACGTTGTCGCGGATGAACTGGATCTGTCCGAGCAGGTAGCCGAGCATGGTGACGCCTGCGCCCCACAGGATGCCGCCGACGACGTTGTACGTCACGAAGATCGAGTACTTCATGTGCGAGGCGCCTGCGACCACCGGTGCGAACGTACGCACGATCGGGACGAAGCGCGCCAGGATGATCGTGATCGGGCCGTGCTTCTCGAAGAACGCGTGCGACTCGTCGATGTACTTCTTCTTGAAGAACTTCGCGTCGTTCGACTTGAACAGCGCAGCTCCACCCTTGCGTCCGATGAAGTATCCGACCTGGTCGCCCGCGATGGCGGCGATCGGGATCGTGATCAGCAGGACGCCGATGGGCGCGAACGGCGGGATCTCGTCGGACTTCGATGCGGCGATGAGGCCGGCGGTGAAGAGGAGAGAGTCACCCGGGAGTAGCGGAAACAGCAGCCCCGATTCGATGAAGACGACGAGCAGCAACCCGACCAGCACCCAGGTGCCGAACGAGTTGAGCAAATTCACTGGATCGAGAAACCCCGGCAGGAGCGCCAGGTTCGTCGTCACAGATTCCGAGGCGGCAAGAAGACTCACGGCGCCCACCATACCGGCCGAACCTGGGCCGACCTGAACAACAGCTGGTGAATTGCCACCGGCGCGATGTCCGATTAGTCACGTTCGAGCCGGGAGTGATCAGGTGGGTACCGCGACAGGCGCACCGGAGGCTTGCCATACTGCAACGGACAATCAATCTCTTCACATGGAGGAATGACGCCGTGCCGATCGCAACTCCCGAGGTCTATGCCGAGATGCTTGGCCGGGCCAAGGAACACCAGTTCGCCTTTCCAGCGATCAACTGCGTTGGTTCCGAGTCCATCAACGCCGCAATCAAGGGTTTCGCCGACGCTGGAAGCGACGGCATCATTCAGTTCTCGACCGGTGGTGCCGAGTTCGGCTCCGGCCTCGGCGTTAAGGACATGGTCACCGGTGCAGTAGCGCTGGCCGAGTTCGCTCACGTCGTCGCAGCCAAGTACGACGTCACGATCGCGCTGCACACCGACCACTGCCCCAAGGACAAGTTGGACACCTACGTCCGTCCGCTGCTGGCCATCTCGCAGGAGCGCGTCGACGCAGGCCGCAACCCGCTGTTCCAGTCGCACATGTGGGACGGTTCCGCAGTCCCGATCGACGAGAACCTCGAGATCGCCAAGGACCTGCTCGCCAAGGCAGCAGCTGCCCGCATCATCCTGGAAATCGAGATCGGTGTCGTCGGCGGTGAAGAGGACGGCGTCGAGGCCGAGATCAACGACAAGCTCTACACCTCCAACGAGGACTTCCTGAAGACCGTCGAGGCACTCGGTGCGGGCGACGCGGGTTCGCGCTACCTGCTCGCCGCGACGTTCGGCAACGTGCACGGCGTGTACAAGCCCGGCAACGTGAAGCTGAAGCCGTCCGTCCTTGCCGACGGCCAGCGTGTCGCGTCGGAGAAGCTCGGCCTCGCTGCCGGTTCCAAGCCGTTCGACTTCGTGTTCCACGGTGGATCGGGCTCGGCGAAAAGCGAGATCGAAGAGGCTCTGGACTACGGCGTCGTGAAGATGAACGTGGACACCGACACCCAGTACGCATTCAGCCGCCCCATCGCAGGACACTTCTTCAGCAACTACGACGGTGTGCTGAAGGTCGACGGCGAGGTCGGCAACAAGAAGGCCTACGACCCGCGTAGCTACCTCAAGAAGGCCGAGGCCGGTATGACCGCCCGTGTCATCGAGGCGTGCAACGACCTCAAATCCGCAGGTCGCAGCGTAAGCGCTGGCTGACCCACGCGAGTGGAACGGAGCCTGCGGGTCACTCCGCAGGCTCCGCTCCCGGTAGGCCAGGGCCTACATTTCAACTCACACGAGGGTCAGCAGACCTTCCAGGTTTCGTCTTCCAGCCGCAGATCGAACGTCCGCGGTGACCGCTCGTTCGGATTCGCTTCGGTGTACGCGATGATCTGCGCGATTGCAGTGTCTCCGGTGATCTGAACGGCATCGATGCCTTCCATCACCGGCACGTTCCCCTGTTCGACGGCGACGCGGTGCACGTCCGCGAACTCCGCATCCGGGATGTCCCGGTAGTACGTCGCCAGGTCCCCGCACGACGACGATCTCAGCGTCGCCAGGTCCCCGCTCGCCAACGCCTCGGTGAACGACGTGACCGATGTTCTGATCTGCGCCTCCGGCGAATTCTCGCCGCCGTCACGCGCCAGATAGAAGAACGCGGCGGCACCGACTGCGACGATCACGACGACGGCAGCGGCCAGGGCGCCCAGCCAGCGCTTGCTCGTCTTCCGCGCCGGAGCGGAGCCTGCGGAGCGACCAGAAGGCTGCGGACGAGGACCGGTCTGCTGAGGTACGGGCTGGGGCGTCGGACGCGCCGCCGACGGTCCGGCGGGTTGCTGAGCCGGGCGGGGGACCTCCCCGCGAGCCGGAATGCGCTGCGGTACAGCGTGGGGTCGCGGCGCAGGCCTGACAGGTGGCTCGACGGCAGGAATCGCGGTCGTCTCGGCCTCCGACGCGTCGGGTTGGGAAGCCTCGGCGTCTTTCTTGTCCTGAGGCGTGGCGTCCTTGTCCTGAGGCGTGGCGTCGGGGAGTTTCGGCGGGGTGGGTGTGCTGTCCGACGTGTCGGGTTCCGACTTCGTTTCGTCCTTCTCCGACACCTGGTGCTCCCTACTTCATTCTTCGACTCTTTCGAAAACGAAAGCCTAGTGGCCGAGGGTGGGTGGCCGGTTGCAGGCGAGGCGAGTGTCGGGCTCGAGAGCGCTGGACGCGGGACCACCGGGTGGAGGGCACAGGAGCATTGCGTGGAGGGCACAATGGTCCCCATGACTTCATTCGGTGACTTGCTCGGACCGCAGCCGACGCTTCTGCCCGGCGACGACGAGGCAGAGTCCGCACTGCTCAACCACGAGGATCCGGCGAAGGTCGCGGCGGAGAATCCGACGGCGTCGATCGCCTGGGCATATTTGGCCGAGGCGTCGTTGGACGCGGGTCAGACCATCACTGCGTACGCCTATGCGCGCACGGGGTATCACCGCGGGCTCGATCAGCTCCGCCGCAACGGATGGAAGGGATTCGGGCCGGTCCCGTACAGCCATGAGCCCAACCGAGGATTCCTCCGCTGCGTCGCTGTTCTCGCGAAGGCTGCGCGTGAGATCGGCGAGAACGACGAGTACGCGCGGTGCCTCGACCTCCTCGAAGACAGTGATCCCAAGGCTGCGGAAGCTCTCGGGCTCGGCTGATCCTGCTGTAACGACGCTACGTCCGACGGCTCGGCGGGGTAGGGCCCGTGTGAGGGCGGGCCGGGCGAGGTTGCAGCTGTCGTTGTTGCCGATCGTTCAGTGTGCGCTGGCGGCGGGTGTCGCGTGGTTCGTCGCGACGGACATCGTCGGTCATGCTCATCCGTTCTTCGCGCCGATCGCTGCTGTCGTGTCGCTCGGTGTGTCGTTGGGCGCGCGAATGCGCCGGTCCGCTGAGTTGGTGGTCGGTGTCACGGTCGGGATCGGTGTCGGTGACCTGATCATTTCGGCGATCGGCAGTGGGCCGTGGCAGATCGCGCTGGTGGTTGCGCTCGCGATGTCGACGGCGGTGTTCCTCGACGGTGGTCCGATCATCGCGATGCAGGCGGGTTCGTCGGCTGTGTTGGTCGCGACGCTCATTCCTCCTGGCGATTCGGGTGGGATCGACCGAATGGTCGACGCATTGACCGGTGGTCTGGTGGGCATCGCGATCGTGGCGCTCATTCCGACGCATCCGGTGTGGCGGGCGCGTAAGGACGCGGCGCGGGTGCTCGGTATCGCGTCGGATGTGTTGCAGAAGGTGGCCGACGGGTTGGTGGCCAACGATCCGAAGCCCATCGAGGAGGCTTTGAAGAAGGCTCGCGCCACCCAGTCGGACATCGATGCGTTGCGCACGAACCTGAAGGGTGGTCGGGAGATCGCGCGGATCTCTCCGTTGTATTGGGGTCATCGGAACAGGTTGGCGGGTCTGGAGAAGACGGCCGATCCGATCGACAACGCGATTCGCAACATTCGTGTGTTGGCGCGTCGCTCGTTGACGCTGGTGCGGGACGACGAGATTCTCGATCCTCGGGTCGTCGACGAGGTGGAGAAGCTGGCTCAGGCAACGGATGTGTTGCGCCGGATGGTGCTGGCAGATCCGGGCCGTCAGCCGGATGCCGCGGAAGCGGCGAGGGTTCTGCGCGCGGTGGCTGCGGGCGCGAAGCCCGAGTTGATCTCCGATGCGGGCCTGTCGGCAACGGTGGTGCTCGCGCAGTTGCGGTCGATCATCGTCGATTTCCTCCAGGTTGCGGGTCTGAAACGTATTTCTGCGCTGGCGACGCTTCCGCCTACCGTCGCGAAACCGGAGGTCACGCCGGACCTGTTCTGACCATGTCGAGACCATTGCACATATGCGTATGTACGCATATGGTGAGGTCGGCATCGACGGAAGGGGAAGTGATGGGCGCGGGGCACGGGCACAGTCACGGCATACCGGCCTCAGGTGGAACGGCCGGACCGTCCACCAAGCGGATCCGCAACATGGTGATTGCACTGGCCATTCTCGTGGTCTTCTTGATCCTCGAGGCGACGGTCGCGTTGATCATCGACTCCCTGGGCTTGCTGGCCGACGCCGGCCACATGCTCACCGATGTTCTCGGAATGTCGATGGGTCTCGTGGCCCTCCTTCTGGCCCGTAAGGGAAGTGCCGCCGCTGCACGCACGTTCGGCTGGCATCGTGCGGAAGTCCTGACGGCCATCGCCAATGCTGTTCTGCTCCTCGGTGTCGCCGCGTTCATCATGTACGAGGCGATCGATCGAATCGGCGACGCGCCGGAGATCCCCGGTCTTGCGCTGATCGTCACCGCGGCCGCAGGTCTGGTCGCCAATCTGGTCGTCATGGTGCTGATTCGCGGCGACGCGAAGGACAGCATCGCCGTGCGCGGTGCCTACATGGAGGTGCTCGCCGACGCTGTGGGCAGCGTCGGTGTCCTCGTCGCAGGCCTGGTGATGGTGGTGTTCGGATGGACGTGGGCGGACATCGTGGTCGGTGTCCTGATTTCGCTGTGGGTGATTCCGCGGGCCATCAAGCTGGCGGGCTCCGCGCTGCGCATCCTGACTCAGGCGAGCCCGGGTCACGTCGACGTCGAGGCCGTCGAAGCCGATCTTGCTGCCCTACCCGGCGTGGTCGGTGTGCACGATCTGCACGTCTGGACCCTCACCACGGGTATGGACGTCGCGACCGTGCACCTCGAATGCGACGGCTCCGGCCCGGTTCTGCTGGATCGCGCCAAAACGGTGCTCGCGGCCTACGGTCTGGACCACGCGACCGTGCAGGTCGAGCCGTCCTCCCAAGGATCCGCGTGCAAGAACGAACTCACTTGGTGAACGTCTTCACCGGGCTTCCCGGTCGCCACAGCTCGATCTGCATGTGATCGTCGACGAGTGAGGTCAGCACCACCTCGGTGATGTCGAGATCGAAGACGTTGTAGGGCGTCAGTTCCGGTGGTGCTGCGTCGAAGATCTTCTGCAGTGCATCGGGGTCGGTGAGTTCGACGGCTGTGCCCGCGATTTTCGCGTCGCCGCCTTCCATCGAATGGTGGCCGGGGTTGCTGTGCAGGGCGAAGCGTGGATCCCGTTGCAGATCTCTGGCTTTGAGTGCGTTGAGCATCGACCCCAGGCGCAGCACGCCGCCGTCGGCGAATTCCACTTCTGTCCCGCTGACCCGCGGAGACCCGTCCTGTCGAAGCGTTGCGAGCACATGGTGCTTGTTGGCGGAGAACCGTGCCGCCACCCCGTTCGCCAGGGCGGGTGCCGCGGACTCGAAGTCTTTCCATGTCGTCATGCCAGCAGTATGCAGTCGCATCACTGACACCTTCTGTCAGTAATATCGGCGGTGTGCGTTCCTCGCGGCTGCTGCAGTTGATGCTGTCCCTCCAACACGGCCGTGCGACGACCGCACAGGCGCTGGCCGACGAAGCAGGAGTGTCGGTGCGCACCATCTACCGCGACATAGCCGCGTTGCTCGACGCCGGGGTCCCGCTCTGGACCGAGTCCGGACCGGGCGGGGGAGTGCGGCTCCTGGACGGATGGCAGTCGAAGCTGTCCGGCATGTCCGGTGTCGAGACCTCGGCGTTGATGTTGCTCGGCGTGCCGTCCGTGGCTGCAGATCTGGGGCTGGCCGACGTCACGGCTGCGGCCGAGACCAAGCTGCTGGGTGCGCTCCCATTGCCGTTGCGCGCCGGCGCCCAGATGTGGCGTGAGCGGTTGCACGTCGACGCCCCGGGCTGGTTCACCGACGTCGAACCGTCGCCGCATCTGAAGGTGATCAGCGCGGCTGTGTTGGCGGGTCGGCAGCTCGATCTCGATTATCGCGGCTCGACGCGCACCGTCGCCCCGCTGGGACTGGTGGCCAAGGCGGGCGTCTGGTACCTCGTCGCCGCCCGGGGAGACGCCGTCCTGTCGTATCGTGTCGACCGAGCCGAGGGTGCTCGGACGCGGACGGAACCGGTGGCCAGGCCCGACGGCTTCGATCTCGCTCGATGGTGGGCGGAATCGGCGTCGAAGTTCGATCGGGCACTGCTGACCTTCGATTGTCGAGTCAGGTTGTCCGCGAATGCTGTTCGCATTCTCCCTGCTGTCGTCGGTCGTGAAGCAACTCCGGCACTCCCTGGCGCCGACGTCGACGGGTGGACGACCGTCGATCTGCGGCTCGAGACGTTCGACGTCGCCCTGGGGCAGTTGACGACGCTGGGAGGTGGCGTCGAAGTGCTGGAACCGGCGGCGCTGCGGCGGGCGCTGCACCGGGTGGCGTCGGAGATGGCGTCGCGAAACTCCTGACTGCATTCGACCGAAGTCAGGGTAGTCTCGGGGCATGACAGCGATGACATTGTCGGGCCCCCTCGCCGACCGTGATTCGTGGACGGCGAATCACTGCTCGATCGACAAGGCAATGGGTGTCGTGGGCACACGCTCGGCCGTTCTCATTCTGCGTGAGGCGTATTACGGGGCAACACGATTCGATCAGTTCGCTTCACGCGTCGGGATCACCGAGGCGGTGGCGTCGGCGAGGTTGAAAGAACTGACGGAGGCCGGACTGTTCTTGAAGTCGCCCTACCGAGATCCGGGCCAGCGGACACGGTACGAGTACCTGCTGACCGAAATGGGTGACGATCTGCTGCCCGTCGTGCTCGGACTGATGCAGTGGGGAGACAAACACCTGCAGTCCGGCCGTGGACCGTTGGTGGTGACGGACGGCAACGGCCGGGTTCAGGTGGAGGTCAGGAGCACCGACGGACGGGCGGTGGCTGCGGACGATCTGGAAGTCAGAGCCAGAACCGCATGAGGTAGTTGCCGTACTGCGCATAGATGTCGGGGACTCCGGAAAGTCCGAACATCCAGTAGATGGCGTCGAAGAACACGATGTTGACCTGGGGCACGAACAGGAATGCGACGAGGATCAGAATGCCGTACGGCTTGAAGTTGGCCAGCGCTCGGCGGGTGTCGTGGGACAGGTTGTTCTCGATCGCGGCGTAGCCGTCGAGACCGGGAACCGGAAGAAGATTCAGCACCGTGGCCATGACCTGCAGAAACGCCAAGAAGCTCAAGCCCCACCAGAACGCGCGATGATCCGAACCCGTTCCCCAGACGCGAATCACGACCAGCAGAACCACGGCGGACACAAGATTCGCACAGGGCCCGGCAAGAGCGATCCTGCGCTGGATCCTCGGCTCGAACATTCCGGTGCGGAGATACACCGCGCCGCCGGGAAGACCGATTCCGCCGATCGCGATGAACACCACCGGCAGCACGATCGACAGCAGCGGATGGCTGTACTTCAGCGGGTTCAGCGTCAGGTAACCGCGCAGCTCGACCTCGCGATCACCGGCCCGGAACGCGGTGTAGGCGTGACCGAACTCGTGCAGGCACACCGTCACGATCCACCCGGCCAGGACGAGGACGAACACCCCTATCCGTGCCGAGACGTCGGCTGGCGATTGTGCAGTCCACGCAACGACACCGCCGACCACCGCAGCAGCCACCACGGCCAGGAAGACCGGGCTCGGGCGTACGCGTCGACGCCGCAGGGGGATGCTCACCGGACCAGCAACCACTCCACGTGATGGCGATAGAACGTCGATCGCTTCACTTCTCGGTCGCCGGGCACGCCGTCGCGAGTCAGACTCGCCGCGTACGCTCCGAGCTGCATGGCGCGGCCGTGGGCCCACCGATGCGGAAGCAGGCGTCGGCCCCCGGTGACGCGGGCCTTGAGCCCGGGCATATTCGGCGTCGGGACGATCTCGACGGCATGCGCCGTGCCGGAGAACAACTTCGTGTCGTCGACGTAGGCCTCACCTTCGAGCGAACGCCCGGAAGTACCGTGTACGACGGCCCGGCCGACCACGGCCTTGCCTGCGTCGTCACGGATCAGCGGGGTCGGCGACGCCGTGCCCGTCATGGCAACCTTCGCGGCCCGCGACCCCGTTCCGAGGCGGTAGACATGCCCCGCGGCCGTCGCCGACTCGGGAACGAACGCGACTTCGACGTCGAGGCGATCGGTACGCATCAACCTCGTCAACACGGCCGCGAGGGACGCGTCGCCGCCGAGGACGATGACCCGCGGGCCAGGTGACCCGGCGGCGTCGGCCAGGAGGGCGTCGCACTCGTCGTTGGTGGGAATCTCCGACGCCGACGTCAGTGGCACATCCGTCAGCGAGATCGGCAGCGGAGGGTTTCCGCAGTGCAGGACGAACGGTGTCACTGTGCTCCCGTGCAGTTCTGTGGTTGTGGCCTGGTGCTCGGTCTCCACCGTAGCGCCATGACCGGTGCCACACTGCCTCGGCTAGACTGACCCCCCGGCCTGCCTCCACACCTGGAAGCAACCTCCCGCACGTCAATTACACAGCTAGTTTTTGCACAGAAGAGACACCAGGAGAGCACATGCCGGCGATAGTCCTGATCGGCGCCCAGTGGGGCGACGAGGGCAAAGGCAAAGCAACCGATCTGTTCGGCGAACAACTCCAGTGGGTGGTTCGGTACCAGGGTGGCAACAACGCGGGCCACACCGTCGTGCTCCCCAACGGGGACAAGTTCGCGCTCCACCTGATCCCGTCGGGCATTCTGACTCCGGGAGTCAAGAACATCATCGGAAACGGAGTCGTCGTCGACCCGGGCGTTCTGCTGACCGAGCTGGCCGGGCTCGAAGAGCGCAACGTGGACACGTCAGGCCTGCTGCTCAGCGCCGATGCGCACCTGATCATGCCGTACCACGTGGCCATCGACAAGGTCACCGAGCGCTTCCTCGGAGCCAAGAAGATCGGCACCACCGGTCGCGGAATCGGACCCTGCTACCAGGACAAGTTCGCACGCGTCGGCGTCCGTGCAGCGGATGTGCTGGACGAGAAGATCCTGACCCAGAAGGTCGAAGCTGCACTGGAATTCAAGAATCAGGTGCTCTCCAAGATCTACAACCGACGCGCTCTCGACCCGCAGCAGGTCGTCGACGAGGTCCTCGGGCAGGCGGAGAAGTTCAAGCACCGTATCGCGGACACGCGGCTCGAGCTGAACCTCGCTCTCGAACGCGGTGAGACCGTGCTTCTGGAGGGATCGCAGGGCACTCTGCTCGACGTCGACCACGGCACCTATCCGTACGTGACGTCGTCCAACCCGACGGCGGGCGGCGCGGCAGTCGGCTCCGGCATCGGACCCAACAAGATCACCACCGTCCTCGGCATCCTCAAGGCCTACACGACGCGCGTCGGGTCGGGTCCCTTCCCGACCGAGCTTTTCGACAACTCCGGCGAATACCTCGCGAAGCAAGGCGGCGAGGTCGGCGTCACCACCGGGCGTGCGCGTCGGACAGGGTGGTTCGACGCGGTCATCGCCCGCTACGCGACCCGTGTCAACGGCATCACCGATTACTTCCTCACCAAACTCGACGTGCTCTCCAGCCTCGATACCGTCCCGATCTGCGTCGCCTACGACGTCGACGGAGTCCGTCATGACGAGATGCCGATGACGCAGACCGGCTTCCACCACGCCAAGCCGATCTACGAAGAGATGCCAGGCTGGTGGGAGGACATCTCCGGAGCGCGCACCTTCGAGGACCTTCCGGTGAACGCACAGAACTACGTGCTCAGGCTCGAAGAGCTCTCCGGCGCCCACATGTCCTGCATCGGCGTCGGCCCCGGCCGTGACCAGACCATCGTTCGTCGGGACATTCTGAACTCCTGATTCGTTCGACAAAGGCCCCGTAGCGTTCGCGTTGCGGGGCCTTTCTCGTCTCGTGGCCTGGTTTCGGCCGACGCGTATCGAAAGATACTTGTCGGTCGTTATCTTTGCGTATACGCGACCGTAGATCCTCCGTCTGACCCTCTTAGCTGACTGCCTCGGCTCTTTCTGTGCTGCGATCGAATGAATCGACGCTTTACATCGACCGTGTCGGTGTAACTGTCGGTTAGGTAAAAGTCCAGTAAAAAGACCTTCGGACTTTTACATTCGCAGGGGTAACAGACCGCGTGGTCCTTGCGAAACAATGGACGTCGCACCAGGTGCGCGGGCCGGCACCGGCCGACTCGACCCGAAGAACGCCGGGTCCCTCACTGGCCTTCCATTGGGCCCACACGAAGAGAGAAACGAATGAACAAGGCAACCAAAGGCGCCATAGCCGCGGGGGCGGCAGCTGTCTTGCTGCTCGGCGGTTTGGGATCCTTCGCACTGTGGCAGGACGATGCCGAAGTCGCGGGTGGAGAAATCAACTCTGGTGAACTGAACTTCGAACCGGTCGCGGGGACTGCTCTGTGGACCGAGACGTCGGTAACACCCAACGTCGTCATCGGGCCTAGCCCAGCTGGGTTCTTGATCGTGCCGGGTGACGTTCTGGAATACTCCTCGGACTACGTGGTGAACTGGGCAGGACCCAACCTCCGGGCGACGATTACTGCGGACTTCACGGAAGTGACCGGTGATCCCGCTCTCGCCGCCGCACTGGCCGGCGCGACCGTCTCGGTCAATGGTGGCACCGACCTACCCAATGGATCGGCCGTTCCGCTGCCGCTGACGGCGTCGCCACAGACCATCAGCGTCGAGGTTCGGATCGAATTCGACCCAGACACGGCTGGTTTGGTTGCGCAGAACGAGTCGGTCGACCTGGATTCCTTCACGCTGACGCTCGACCAGGTACGTCCCTGATCTCTGCGAAGTGATCAAGCACGGCCGATACTGGGCACTCGCAGCCGCGTCCGTCGTTGTGGTGGTTTTCGGATCAGCACAGACGACGGGCGCGCTGTGGCGTGACGACGCCATCGTGAGCGGTGGAACCATCAACTCCGGGACCTTGGACATCAAGGTCGGACCCGCAGGGGCAGAGGTGAACGATTATGTGCTCGCCGCACTCGGCGGGACGAATCTCGGTCCGAACGGGTTTTCGCAGGCATCGTTGTCGATCAAGAATGCGGGAAACGTTCCCTTCGACTACCGACTCCAGAGCACAACGGTCACCGGAACGGTGCCGCTGACGTTGACGGCAAGCCTGGTCGGGGCGGCGGCGGATTGCCCGCCGACGACCGCTCCAACCGGCGCCACTCAGCTGTACACCGGCAATGCCGCTGGGGCGCAGGCTCCGATGGCACCCGCCGCACGTTTGCTTGCCCCCGGAGCGGCGGAGGTCTGGTGTTTTCGGGTGTCCGTAGGTATCGACCCGCCGAAGAGTCAGTCCTCGACCGTGAAATTCTCGTTCCGAGCGGATCAGACATGAGCACCGAAGACACCGACGTGATTCCCGTTGTCCCGTCCGAGATGAACGGGGACGAGCGCACCGGGGTGTGGTGGTGGGTGAGTCGAATCGTGTCGTACACGTTGCTGGCCGCGATGCTGTTCGTTCTGGCTGTCACCGTGGTCGTTCCGCGTGTGTCGGGGGCGACGCCGTACACCATCCTCACGACATCGATGAAACCCACGTATCCGCCGGGGTCATTGGTCGTGATCAAGCCTGTCGACCGTTCCGAGCTCGCTGTCGGAACGGCAATCACGTACCAAATCCGTTCCAATGAACCCGATGTGGTGACGCACAGAATCGTGGCGACTCAGCAGTCCGGTGGCGGTGTCACGACGTACATCACGCGTGGAGACAACAACGGGTCCGATGACGAGAACCCCGTGCAGTTCGGCCAGATACGAGGCAAGGTCTGGTATTCCGTGCCCTACATGGGGTACGTCAACAATTGGCTGAACGGTGAACAGCGCCGAATCACGGTGACCGTCATAGTGATCGGGCTCGCAGGTTATGCAGTGTTCATGTTCGTCGGCGCGGGTCTCGATCACCGGAAGAAGCGGAGGGAGGCGTCGTGAATTCGAACGTCGCCGTTCCGTGCGCTGTCCTGGTGACGGGACTGGCAATCGTAGTGTTGCTCGGAACAGGTTCCGCGCGGCCAGTGCAGACCGTCGGGTACAGCTACGACGGCGAGACGTGGGGACCGACGTTGCCGAGTCCGCTCTTCGACAACGAGATTCGATGGGTCCCCGGTGACAGTCGCGATGCTGTATTCCATGTCTTCAACGACACCGACGACGATGGTCGAATCCAACTGAAGCTCGTCGCCGACAGCAGAGAGTTCGGCGAATCGCTGACGGTGTCGATCGATGGGACGGAGTACCGGTCGGGTTGCGGAACCGTACTGATCGGCGCACATGAGAAACGTCGGATCGGTGCCACCGTCGACATGACAGTGAACGCGGGCAATGCGACCCAGAATTCCCGAGCGTTTGTCGACCTGGTGGTGCGGTGGGACAACGGAGACAGCGTGATTTGTGTTTCGGAGAATCAGGAAGGGGCGTACTCGTGATGGCGAGTCACAAGCAGAACCTGGGGGTCCTTCGCCGGATCATCTCGGCGCTGATCAGCGCTCGGGCTCGCGCCATCATGTCCATCGGTATCGTTCTCGGGCTGGGTGCCGTAGGAACCCTTGCGGCATGGTCGGATACGTCGACAGCTACCTCGGGGACGTTCACGACAGGCACGATCGACATCAAGATCGGCAACCCTGCGGTCGACAACAATCCACCTGCATTCGCAACAGCCCTCACCAATACCGCGATTGCCCCGGGCAATACAGTCACCGCGCCGCTACTCGTGCGGAACTCCGGGACGGTGCCGTTCAACTACACGCTTTCCGTGGCAGCGACCAACACAGGTCTGGGCGGTTTGCTGGAAAGTTTCGTGTACGGGAACTCGGACTGCTCTGGGCCCGCGGTCAGTACGGTGTCCGGGTTGTTTCCGTCGAAGCCTTTCCCCGGCGTGAATCGGCCCATCCCAGCCGGTGGAACCGACCAACTCTGCATCAGGGTGACAATGCCGTCGACCGCCACGGCCCCGGCGACTCCCGCGACCGGAACCATCACCTACTCACTCGTGGCGACGTCGACCTAGATGAGTACCAACGCAGTACGTTCACGCGCGCACTCGAACCGAAGGTGGGTGCGCGAGATCGCGCTGACCGTCGGCGCACTGGCCGGGTTGCTGTGTGTTTTGGTTGCGCTGGCTGCGGTTGTGTTCGGGATTACGCCGCTGGTCTTCCGATCCGGCTCGATGTCACCGGCCATCGAGACGGGTGCACTCGCGCTGAGTAAGACCACGCCCGCGGTCGACATTCAAGTGGGTGACATCGTCAACGTGACCAACGCGGCGGGCAACGGAATCACGCACCGAGTCATCGAAATCGGAGCCGTCGGAAGCGACAGCGTCGAGCTCTATTTGAAGGGCGACGACAACGCGGAACCCGACGCCGAGCCCTACGTCGTGTCGGAAGCGGGACGGGTCCTTTTCAGCGTCCCCAAGCTCGGCTACGCGGTGACGTGGCTGAGCGGACCTGTTGCGGTCTTTGCAGGCGGTGTTCTTGTCGGCGTTCTGTTGATGGTCGCGTTTCGGCCGCGTCGGGTATCTCCGTCGGAAACCGATGAGGAGCCGCATGGGCGGCACAGTCGACTGCCGACATCGGGACTGGTGGTCCTCGCAACGCTCGGGGCCGTGGCTTTGTCGTCGACGAATCCTCCTGTGGCACTGGCTGCTCCGTTGACCGATACTTCGATCGCAACGAGTGGGAATTTCCAATCCGTTGTTCCGATACCGACAGGATTCAGGTGCGATGACTCGGGTGGTGCTCAACTCAGCTGGCAGAACAATCCGGCCCTTGGCTATGAACTGAGTTTCACGCCTGCGCCGGCCGGTGTGACAAACCCTGTCGTCCTGCCTCCCGCCCCCGGAACCACACGAACGTGGAGCGCCGCGCAACTCCTGTCGCTGCTGATGATCGGCACCCGCACCTTTACTCTCAGGGCAACCTACAACGGCGTCCGGTCAGCGCCGACTGGTAGCAGAGGAATCAACTACATCACAGCCTTGCTCACCGCGTGCGTCGCGGTCGGTCCCGCCGGTGCAGCTCCCAGGCTCGCGCCCCAGGCTGCGCCCACGACAACAACACCTGCCCCGGCGTCGACGACGGCGCCTGCGACCACGACGGAGCAGCAAGCCACCACGACAACCCCGCCCGCCACGACGACGACGCCACCCGCCACTACAACGACGCCACCCACCACGACAACGACGGAACCGCCACCGGCAGCTGTGGAACCCCCACCTGCCCCGGTGACGACAACGACGACCACCGCGGCACCCCCGGCTGACCTGATCTCACCCCAGTCCTCCCCGTCGGGCTCGGCGGTGGCGAAGGTGGTGAGTGTCGACGGCTCGCCGACGTTGCAGATCACGGACTCGTCAGGCGACATGCAGTACAGCGGTCCGATCTCGTCGAGCTCGGAGTACGGCTATGGAGTGGCCTGGGCGTCGGGTGACCAGCTGTGGCTCCTCGGACCGAGCCAGTTGGTTCGACTGGACGGAACCGGCGGAGGGTGGAGTCGCACTGTCGTCGATCCGGCGTCGGGAGAAGTTCCGGCCGAGATTTCGGCTCTGTTGAACTGACGCCGAAAAAGAGTCGAAACATATATTTGCTAATTGACGTGCTTTATCAGCGAAGTGGGCGGACAATGGGCGCCAGGTAAAGCGACGGAAGGTCGGTCGATGTCCACTTCGTACAATGGTCTAGATGTCTTCGGGTACCAATTCGACCGCTTCGCCTATGAACATCCGTGGATCGGCGAGGCCGTCGGGGAATTCATGCTCGGACCGAGCGGCGGGGGCATGATGGAGTTCGCCAAGGCCACGGTGTTCGCACTTCCGGAGGGTGGGGCGCACGAGGTTCACGGCGAGATTCTCGCGTGGTACCTGGCGCACGGGGGTCCGTACGGTGCTCTGGGGTACCCGATCAGCAACGAGAAGCCGACCCCTACCGGCTACGGTCGCTACAGCTTGTTCGAGCGTGGCTCCATCGGGTGGATGCCGGAGACGGGAGCTTTCACCATCGGTGGCACGCGTGAAGACGACGTCAGGGTTCCCGGACCCGAGGCGGAGAGCGTGTCCGCGGTCGAGGTACCTTCCGGGACCGAACCAATTTCCGCTTGAAATACCGCACGTCGGAATAGGCGCACATAAACTGGAATTACGGTTTGTTTCGGCAGGCGACTATTGCTTTTATTTCACTCGGCGACCATTCGTATAATGTACTGACAAATGGGTAATTCACTCGAGTGAATTTAGTTTCGCATTCATCTCTCGCGCGTCGTCGACTAGAACAGCGTCGGCTCCCCGAAGCCGGGAATGCCTTCGATGGCAAGGATTCTTTGCTTCGTCGACGGTCCTCCGGGAGCCGAGAAGCCGCCGACCTCTCGGCCTGCGCCGAGGACTCGGTGGCACGGGATGATCACCGGCACCGGGTTGCGGCCGAGCGCACCGCCGACTGCCTGCGCAGCGCCCGGATGGCCCAGCCGCGCAGCAACAGCGCCGTACGTCATTGTGGAACCTCGGGGGATCGCGCGGGTGACGTCGTAGACGGCGTTGTCGAAGTCGGAGACGTCGAGAACGACCGGAATGGCCGACAGGGCGGGGTCCCCGCCGTCGAGCAGTGCCGTGATGCCCTCGATGGCTACGGTGGCGACGCCGTCCGGGTCGCCGGGGAGGGCGTCGAAGCCGGTCAGGTAGTCGATCAAGCGGTCCTTGGACTCGGGCAGGGCGACGGTGGTGACGCCGTCGGCGTTCCA
Organism: Rhodococcus sp. RS1C4; assembly: GCF_002258225.1. Lineage (NCBI taxonomy): Bacteria > Bacillati > Actinomycetota > Actinomycetes > Mycobacteriales > Nocardiaceae > Rhodococcus > Rhodococcus sp. RS1C4. The sequence goes on from NZ_NOXZ01000025.1 coordinate 20,060, forward strand.
GGCCAGGCCGCACCGTCCGAGGGACGTGTCGAACAGCGAGTACGGCATGCGTCCAGTATGGACTGCGTTCGAACTGGACTTCGATCCAAAGGCCAGTAGGATCGGGAAATGGCGATACGGGTACTCAACGCAACTTCGATGGCGCGCGATCTGGGACGGTGGCGAACCGAAGCCGAGGACGCGTCCGGTCGCAAGCGCACGTCCCGCCCCACGTACCGGGCCTTGGCCGACGGGATCAGGCTGCTCATCCACGACGGCCGGATTCCGCTGGGAGTGGGGTTGCCGAGCGAGCGCGATCTGTCGTCCGCGCTCGACCTGAGCCGTACGACGATCACGTCGTCCTATGCCGTGCTGCGTGAAGAGGGCTATCTGATCAGCAAACAGGGTGCCCGCAGCACAGTCGCACTGCCGGACATGGCCAAGCCCAACGGGTTGTTGGTGCAGTCTCGCTCGACCGGGCCGGTCATCGATATGTCCCATGCGGCGATGGCAGCGCCGACGGACGCCATGCTGCACGCGTACAACTCTGCGCTGCAGGCACTTCCGGCCTATCTGTCCAACCACGGTATGGAACCGATCGGGCTTGCGGTGCTGCGTGAATCCATTGCCCGACGGTTCGTCGAGCGCGGGTTGCCGACGACCCCGGATCAGATCATGGTCACTTCCGGTGCGCAGCAGGCAGTTCGGTTGTTGCTGGGCACTCTCACGTCACCGGGGGATCGGGTACTGATCGATCACCCGACATACCCCAATGCGCTGGAGGCGATCAGGCGCGTCGGCGCTCGCCCGGTCCCGGTTCCGATCAGGCCGGACGGGGAGCCCTGGGATCTCGACGGAATCCGCAGTGCTGCACGGCAGACCGCATCCAAGGTTGCCTACATGATTCCGGATTTCCACAATCCGACGGGCCGTTGCCTTCCCGCCGACGGTCGCGCCGAGCTCGCCAAGATCGCCAGGGACACGTCGATGACGTTGATAGTCGACGAGACCATGGTCGATCTGTGGCTGGATACGCCTCCGCCGCCGCCCGTCGCGTCGTTCGGGCGTGTGTCGGGCACGGATGTGGTGACGATCGGTTCGGCGTCGAAATCGTACTGGGGTGGGCTGCGTATCGGATGGATCCGAGCCAATCCGTCGTTGATCAGCAGGCTTGCGGGATCGCGAGCTGCGCACGATCTGGGCACGTCCGTCATGGATCAGCTTGCCGCCGGGTTCCTGTTGCAGGACGCGGATGCGATTCTCGACACGCGACGTGAGCAATTACGCGAGCGTCGGGGCGTGCTGGAATCCGCTCTTGCGGAGCACCTTCCGGACTGGACGTACCGACGGTCGACGGGCGGGATGTCGTTGTGGTTGCAGATCCCGACGCCCGTGTCGAGTGCACTCGCCGCGACGGCGCCGACGTTCGGCGCCGTCCTCGCGGCGGGCCCCCGGTTCGGAGTGGAGGGTGCGTTCGAGCGATTCCTCCGTCTGCCGTACGCCCGGGAGCCCGCGGAGATCACCGCGGCCGTCGTCGCGACCGCCGGTGCTTACGCTGCCCTGGCGCCGAGCGCGGACGACCGAGAGCCCGCGCTCGTCTTCTGATACTCACAGCCAGAGGGTGTCCGGATCGACCGCAGTCGATGCGGGTGCGGTGGGGATTCCGTTGGGAGTGCGGGAGAAGCGGGGCGCCGGCCGGTGCTGGGTGATGCCGTCGACCTCGATCAGAGTTTCGCGCGCGGCCAGATGCTTGTGGTCCGATGCTTCGCCGAACGTGAGGATCGGCGAGACGCAGGCGTCGGTGCCGTCGAAGATGGCGGCCCACTCGTCGCGCGTCTTGGTCTTGAACACCCGCGTGAAGATCTCACGCATCTCGGGCCAGCGGTCGCGGTCGCCCTGGCCCGGTGTGGTGGCTGGGTCGAGTTCGAGCAGACGGAGCAGCTCGGCGAAGAACTGCGGCTCGAGTGCGCCGACGGCCATGTGCTTGCCGTCGGCGGTTTCGTAGGTGTCGTAGTAGGGCCAGCCGGTGTCGAGCATGTTGACGCCGCGCTCGTCCGACCAGGCGCCGACACCGCGTAGGCCCCAGATCATGTGCGACAGCGCTGCGGTCCCGTCGACCATCGCGGCGTCGACCACCTGGCCCTTGCCCGAGGTCTGACGCTCGAACAGTGCGGCGAGGATGCCGAAGATCAGGAACATCGATCCGCCGCCGAAATCGCCGACCATGTTCAGCGGTGGTACTGGACGCTCACCCGTGCGTCCGATGGCGTGCAGTACGCCCGTCACGGAGATGTAGTTGATGTCGTGGCCCGCCGCGGACGCCCACGGTCCGTCCTGTCCCCATCCGGTCATGCGGCCGTAGACGAGCTTGGGGTTGCGTTCCAGCGCGACGTCGGGGCCGAGTCCGAGGCGCTCGGTCACGCCCGGTCGGAATCCTTCGATGAGGACGTCCGCACGTTCGATCAGTCGCAGAATTCTCTCGACGTCGGCCGGGTCCTTGAGGTTGGCCTCGACGAGGGTGCGGCTGCGCAGTTGCTGATCGTGCTCCGAGATCTGGCCGGCGCGTTGAACGCGCACGACCTCGGCTCCCAGGTCGGCCAGCAGCAGGGCGGCATGGGGGCCGGGCCCGATTCCTGCAAGTTCGACGACTCGAAGTCCTGTCAGCGGTCCACCGGTACTCGACACGTATTCCTCGTTCCGATCAGTATGAAATAAGCGAATCGAGGTTAACTTAGCGTGACTGGAGGCGCGAGGGAACCCCGAGGCCGTGGATAATGAGCGGCGTGAGCGCAGGAGACGAAGCAGTCCGGATCGGCACACCTCTGACCCCGGGAGCCACGCGAGTGATGCTCCTCGGCGCGGGCGAGTTGGGCAAGGAGGTGATCATCGCGTTTCAGCGCTTGGGCGTCGAGGTCATCGCCGTCGACAGATACGACAACGCGCCGGGCCATCAAGTTGCTCATCACGCCTTCACGATCGACATGAGCGACCCCGAACAGCTCCTGGCATTGATCGACGCTCAGCAACCGGACTTCGTCGTTCCCGAGATCGAGGCCATCGCGACCGACGCGCTCGCCGAGGTCGAGAGTCGAGGCAGGAGTGTCGTCATTCCGACGGCCCGGGCGACGCAGCTGACCATGAACCGCGAGGGGATCAGGCGGCTCGCGGCCGAGGAGTTGGGACTTCCGACGTCGCCCTATGCGTTCGCCGACTCGCTCGAGGACGTTCGCAGCTCCCTGGACTCCATCGGCTATCCAGCCGTGATCAAGCCGGTGATGTCCTCGTCGGGCAAGGGACAGTCGGTTGTCCGAGGACCTGAGGACGTCGCGGCGGCATGGGACTACGCGTTGAAGGGCGGACGCGTCGACCTCGGTCGTGTCATCGTCGAGGGATTCGTCGACTTCGATTACGAGATAACACTTCTCACCATCAGGTCGACGGCGGGAACGGATTTCTGCGAGGCCATCGGGCACCGTCAGGAATCCGGTGACTACGTCGAATCGTGGCAGCCGCAACCGATGTCGGACGGTGCGCTCGCTGCGGCGAAGGACGTGGCGGACAAGATCACCACTGCTCTCGGAGGGCGAGGCCTGTTCGGCGTCGAACTGTTCGTTCAGGGCGACAACGTCTACTTCTCCGAGGTCAGCCCCCGTCCACACGACACAGGGTTGGTCACGCTTCGTACGCAACGGTTCTCGGAGTTCGAACTGCACGCCCGTGCCATCCTCGGACTCCCGGTGGACACCACGCTCGTCTCGCCGGGTGCGTCGGCGGTCGTCTACGGCGGCGTCGACGCGGAGGGCATCGCGTTCGAGGGTGTCGCCGACGCCTTGGCCGTACCGGAGACCGATGTTCGGTTGTTCGGCAAGCCGGAGAGCTTCGTGCGTCGACGGATGGGCGTTGCGGTGTCGACGGCGTCCGACATCGATTCGGCTCGCGCGCGGGCAACCGAGGCTGCAGGCAAGATTCGTCCCGTCACGTGAGTGCCTGGGGGGAGGTGCTGGTCGCTCTGGCGATCCTCGTGGGGTTGGTCGGGATCGTCGTGCCGATTCTGCCCGGCGTGATTCTGATCTTCGCGGCAATTGCGGTGTGGGCGTTCGTGACCGGTGGCGCCGCGGCCTGGGTGGTCCTGGGAATCGCGACGGTTCTGCTGGTCGCCAGTGGCGTCGTGAAATACACCTGGCCGGGTCGAAAGATGAAGGACGCAGGCATCCCGACGCGTTCGCTGGTGGTCGGCGGTCTCGTCGGCATCGTCGGGTTCTTCGTCATTCCCGTCGTCGGCTTGTTCGTCGGGTTCGTCCTCGGCACGTATGTCGCGGAACTTCCCCGGCACCGCAATCACGGTCAGGCGTGGAGATCCACGGTCCATGCCACCAAGGCTGCGGGGCTGTCCATCCTCGTCGAACTGTTCGGTGCACTCCTCGCGGCCGGTGTGTGGCTCGGAGCGGCGATCTTCATTTGACCCGGTACCAGGCCCGCGCGTTGCCGCCGAGGACCGCGGGAAGGTCGCCTCCCACGGCTTCGGCGACGAGGTCGATGTCGGTTTCCAGGAACCGTCGGGGCGCTCGGGTGCCCGGTAGATCGGTCCCGAACATCAGGGCGGCAGGGTCGACGGCGTGGATTTTCCTCATGGCATCGACGATGTCCATGTCGACTCGGCCGAAGGCGGAGGCTTTCACGCGGACGCCACGCTCGACGAGGTCGAGCAGGTAGGGCAGGCCCTGCGCGGACATGCCGAGATGGTCGATGCTCACCGCGGGAAGCTTGGACAGGATCGGTTCGAGCGAGAGCAGCATCGAGGCCTCGACGTACAGTTCCGCGTGCCAGCCGACCAGTTCGTGGGCTCTGCGGGCTTGGGCGGTGAGCGTCTGGACGTCCGTCGCGCCTCGTTTGAAGTTGAGCCTGATGGCGCGGACGCCGGCTCGATCGAGTTCGACGATCTCGTCGTCGGACGTATCGGGATCGAGCTGGGCGACGCCTACCCAGCTGGGCCCGAGCGCGTCCAACGCGGCCACCAGGTACGCCTGGTCGGTGGTGTGGAACGACGAACTGATGACCGCGCCGCCGGTGATTCCGAGGCCGTCGGTATCGCGGTCGTAATCCTCGATGGTGTACGGCTCCGGTGGGTATCCCTGATTCTCGACCAGCGGGAATCGCGGGTCGAGGATGTATCGGTGGGCGTCGAACACAAGGGACAGCATGCCAGCAATGCGATTTCGGCACCCGGGGACCCGCGCCGGTGTTTGAATGCGAAACATGAGAGCTGAAGCAGAAATCGTCCTCGACGGGTACACCTTCCTCGAGTGTCCGCGCTGGCGAGACGGCCGAATCTGGGTGTCCGACTTCTACAGCCAGCGGGTGGTGTCCGCTCGCGGTGACGGGTCGGACGTTCGCGTCGAGGCCGAGGTGCCGCAGCAACCGTCGGGACTCGGGTGGTTGCCGGACGGCCGATTGCTCGTCGTCTCGATGCGAGATCAGAAGTTGCTCCGGCGTGAGGACGACGGTTCGCTCGTCGTGCACGCAGATCTGTCGTCGTACGTGAAGGCGAACCTCAACGACATGCTCGTCGACGACCGAGGACGCGCCTACGTCGGCAATTTCGGGTTCGATCTGATGAACCTGGCGACGCCGGACACGGCCGATCTATTGCGCGTCGATCCCGACGGTTCGGTGCACGTCGTGGCGAAGGATCTCTATTTCCCGAACGGGATGGGTCTGACGCCCGACGGGGAGCTGGTGGTCGACGAGACGGTCGGCAACCGCATCAGTGTCTTCGCGGTGCACCCGGACGGTTCGTTGGGGGAGCGGCGCGACTGGGTGAAGTTCGCGGAGCTGCCGGACGTGACGTCGATGGAGTCCGCGCTGGGGCAGCTGTCCGTGGCGTCCGACGGCTGCGCGATGGATACCGACGGATCGTTGTGGGTGGCCGACGCGCTGGGTCAGCGAGTTGTGCACGTGGTGCCGGGCAAGGGAATCGTCGATCAGCTCGAATTCGACACCGGGGTGTTCGCGTGCGGCCTCGGTGGTGACGACGGCCGAACGCTGTACGTCTGTGCGGCTCCGGACTTCAACGAGCACCAGCGCAAGGTCGAGACGGAGGGGAAACTTCTGGCGGTGCGGGTCTAGCCGCTGTGAGTAGGAAACGCACAGCGCTCTGTGCGTTTCCTACTCACGCGTGAATCAAGCCTTGTCGGGCTCGGAAGCGCGGAGCATGTCCTCGCGTTCGACGACCTTGACGCGTTCGCGGCCTTCGGGCTCGCCGAGGGAGCGTTCGTGGGCGTCGAGGCGGTACCAGCCGTCCCAGGTGGTGAAGGGAACCTTCTTGTCTTCGAGGAACGTGGTGACCGCGTCCTGCC
>NZ_NOXZ01000030.1:0-23664 GCF_002258225.1 Rhodococcus sp. RS1C4
TTCGCCGTCGTTCGGGTGCACGTTCGCCAATTTCGTGCCGGTGGTGCAACGCGCGCAGGACGTCATCGGCGTCGGCGACGAGTACCGAGGCATCAACGTCTCCGCTGCGTTCGTCAACCCGAAGGGCCGCTACCTTCCCAACCAGGACGAGCCGCGTCTGTTCGACGATCGCGGACCGCGCTGCTACACCCCGGCGGACACTGCTGCCGGCGAGTTCTTCCCGCAGTACCCAGGCGGATCGGCGAACGACGGTTCCTACCAGGTGCCGTCGAGGAACCCCGGACCGCAGGATGTTCCGGAACTGCCTGCGCCGCAGTACTCGCCGCTGCCGGGCATTGTCGAGCAGACGCCGGTGTCCTACGCGGGCTCGGATTTCGAACGTGACACGCTCGCCGTGATCTACGGCGGGGCAACGGGAACCGCTCCGGAGGACGTTCCTTCCTGGGTGACTTCGGCGGGGGCGCCGGCTTTGAGGGGTGTGGAGGTGACCATCAAATGAGGGGGCTACTCGCACCGCTCGTCAAACTGATCGTGTTCGCTGTCGTCACGATTCTGGCAACAGGCACGTTGGCGTTCTCGATCGCGAACATCTCCGGAGGCGGGGGACAGACGTTCAGCGCGATCTTCAGTGACGTCGCATCGCTCAACAAGGGCGACGAGGTGCGCATCGCCGGTGTGCGCGTCGGTGACGTCAAGAACATCGAGATCGTCAACGAGCGCGAGGCCAAGGTCGAGTTCTCGGTCGACGGCCGGGATTACCTGCCTGCCTCGGCGACAGCCAACCTCCGTTACCGAAACCTCGTCGGGCAGCGGTACATCGCCATCGAACAGGGTGCGGGCGACCAGGGCGGCAAGATCAACCCCGGTGAGACCATCCCGTTGAGCCAGACCAAGCCCGCCGTCAACCTCACGACGCTGTTCGACGGCTTCCGGCCGCTGTTCCAGACCTTGAGTGCCGACGACGTGAACAAGCTGTCCTACCAGATCATCCAGGTGTTCCAGGGTGAGTCCGGAACGATCAGCGAACTCGTTCGCAGTACCGCGAGCTTGACTAACACGGTCGCGGACAAGGACGCGGTGATCGGTGCCGTCATCACCAACCTGAACACGGTGCTGCAGACGGTCAACCAGAACGACGACCAGTTGGATTCTCTGATCACCAACACGCAGGCGCTGGTGTCGGGACTGTCCTCCGACCGCGACGTCGTCGGATCCGCCGTCACGTCACTCGCCGGTCTGACGGATGCCACCGCGGATCTGCTCGAACCGACGAGGCCGTCCATCCAGGGCTCGATCGCCGCGTTGAACACTTTGGCGACCACGCTGAACAATCGTGAAGCGGAGGTCACCGCGGTCATCCAGACCCTGCCGAAGAAACTCGACAAACTGATCAGGACGGCCCAGCAGGGTTCGTGGTTCACGTTCTACCTGTGCGGCATCGACATTCAGGCGGGGCCTGGAACGTCACCCAACCTGAACTTGCCGACAGGGCTTCCGACGGTGAATCAACCGCTCTACACCAACGCGGCCGAGCGTTGCAAAGCTGGGGGGATCAAGGAATGAAAAAGCGTAGCCCGCTCGTGGCCGGCGCGCTCGGCATCATGATCGTGCTTCTGGCTACCGTGTCGGTGTTCTTTCTGGACAAGCTGCCGATCCTGGGAGCCGGTTCGACGTACACGGCGCAGTTCAAGGAAGCCGCCGGGCTCAAGCCCGGCAACGAAGTGAGAATCGCGGGTGTCAAGGTAGGGCAGGTCGATTCCGTCGAGCTCGACGGCGACAGAGTCAACGTCGACTTCCGTGTGCAGGACGCGTGGGTGGGCAACAACTCGTCGGCGTCCATCCAGATCAAGACCGTCCTCGGACAGAAGTACCTGGCCATCGATCCTCGCGGTGACGACGTGCTCAAGCCGAAGGACCCGATTCCGTTGGAGCGCACAACTTCTCCGTACGACGTGATCGACGCGTTCTCCGATGCTGCGTCCACGATCGAGGACATCGACACCACGCAGTTGGCGTCGAGCTTCGAAACGTTGTCGCAGGCGTTCTCCGAGACGCCGGCAGACATCCGTGCCTCGCTCGACGGTGTCAGCCGGTTGTCGCAGACCATTGCGAGCCGCGACGCCGAACTGCAGAGGCTGTTCGAGGCGACGGGGCAGACTTCGAAGGTGCTGGCGGACAGGAACGAACAGTTCACCAGGCTCATCGCCGATGCAGGGCCTTTGCTGGAAGAGCTGAACAACCGCCAGCAGGCGATCTCTCAGCTGCTCAGCGGAACCAGGCGGCTGTCGACGGAACTGACCGGCTTGGTCCGCGACAACGAAGAGCAGATCACTCCGATGCTCGAACAACTGAACGGCGTGATCGACATCCTCAACGAGAACAACGAGGCCGTCGAGCGCGGTCTGCAGCTGTACTCACCGTTCGTGCGCCTGTACGCGAACGTGGTCGGTAACGGCCGCTGGCTCGACATCACCTTGGCGAACCTCACGCCTCCTGGTCTGCCGTTGATCCCCGGCTACCGTCAGCCCGCGCGTGATCTGGGAGGCAACTGATGACCGACAGCACAGCTGACGGAACCACGGAGAACACCAAGAAGACCGGTGGCTCCCGCGCAGTCATCGCAGGCGTCGTCATCGCAGCGCTGGTGATCGCGGGCGGCCTCTGGTGGCTGTTCACCCGTGCGGGTTCGACCGACATCACGGCGTACTTCGACAAGTCCGTCGGTATCTACGAAGGTTCCGACGTTCGTGTCCTCGGTGTCGCAGTCGGCGAAGTCACCTCGGTCGTGCCGCAGGGCGACCAGGTCGAGGTGAAGATGCGCGTCGAGCGCGGCGTCGACATTCCGGCCGATGTGAGAGCGGCGCAGATCACGCCGTCCTTGGTGTCGGATCGCTACGTTCAGCTCGCACCCGCCTACTCGGGTGGGGAGAAGATGTCGGGCGACGCGGTGATTCCGCGTGACCGGACCGCAACCCCGGTCGAGGTGGACCAGATCTACGCCAGCATCGACGAGCTGTCCAACGCACTCGGACCCAACGGTGCCAACGCGAACGGGGCGCTGACCGATCTGGTCGACACCGGCGCCGCGAACCTCGACGGCAACGGCGAAGCGCTGGGCAACACCATCACTCAGCTCTCCGAGGCGTCGCGGACACTCAGCGACTCCCGCGGCGACCTGTTCGACACGGTCAAGAACCTGCAGACGTTCGTCTCGGCCCTCGCGGCCAACGACGCCCAGGTACGCGAGTTCAACGACCAGCTGTCCGATCTCACCGGATTCCTCGACGGGGAGCGGGAGAATCTTGGGGCGGCACTGAATCAGCTGTCGATCGCCCTGGGCGACGTGGCGGGATTCGTGGCGGACAACCGGGATCAGTTGGTGCGGGCGGCCGACGGACTGGTGCAGCCCACTCAGGCACTGTCGGACAATCGCGAGCAGTTGGTGGAGACATTGACGATTCTGCCGCTCGCGATCAGCAATCTCGTCAACTCCTACGATGCCGAGTCGGGCACTCTGGCCTCACGTGCCAACCTGCAGAACGAGACCCAGGACCCGCTCGGAACGGTGTGCCGTCTGATCGACCTCGGCAAGTTGGTTCCGGGCGACCCGAGATTCGAACAGCTCGGTGCCCAGATACAACCGATCATCGACCGGTGTGGCGAGATCACGACGTTGATCCAGGGGCCGGTTCGCGATTCCGGGCTGGTGCTGCCGTTCGGCGTACTGACCAACGACACCCAACAGGGCGACGTCGTGCCGGGAACGGTGCCCGGTGTCGTGTCGCCGAGGCTCGGCGAGAACAACACTCTGCCAGGACTGCAGGAATCGCTTGGAGGGGGACAGTGAGCGCGTCGATGAGAACGTGGATTTCGTCGAAACGGTCGTTGACGTCCGTCGTCGGTGCAGCTGTCGTGGTCATGTCGGCCACGGCGTGCTCGCAGGGCGTCTACGGAATTCCACTGCCCGGTGGTGCGGATGTCGGCAGCAATCCGATCCGTCTGACCATTCAGTTCCAGGACGTTCTCGATCTGGTTCCCCAGTCGACCGTGAAGGTCGACGGTGTCGAGGTCGGTCGAGTCGACTCGATCAGCGTTCCGGACGGTGAGTGGACCGCGAACGTCGGCGTCATCGTCAACGATTCGACGGACCTGCCTGCCAACGCGACTGCGGCGGTGGAGCAGACGTCGATCCTCGGCGAGAAGTTCATTCAGCTGTCGGTACCCGCCGGTGACGCGGATCCGCAGAAGCTGAAGGACGGCGACACCATCCCGCTGGACCGGACCCGCGTGACGACGAACATCGAACAGGTCCTCGGTGCCCTGTCGTTGGTCCTCAACGGCGGTGGCGTCGGGCAACTCGCTCCGATCGTGAAGGAGCTCAACGCGGCCTTCTCCGGTCGCGAGGGCACCACGAAGAGTCTTCTCCAGGAAGCGAACACACTGATCGGTGGGCTCGAGGAGCAGCGCGACGACATCACCCGTGCACTCGACGGTCTCGATCTTCTGACCACGCAGGTCAGCGGTCAGACCGAGAAGATCGACCGAGTCCTGCAGGACCTGCCGATCGCGACGGAGGTCCTCGAACAGCAGCGTCCGCAGCTGACGCAGATGCTCGGCCAGCTCGACAGGCTCGGCAGCGTCGGAACGGACGTGATCAATCAGTCGAAGGACAATTTGATCGCGGACCTGCGTGCGTTGCGTCCGACACTGCAGGCGCTCGCGGCGTCGGGTGACGACATCGTGACCACGCTGCCGCTGATCCCGACGCTGCCGTTCCCCGACGGTATCGAGGAGATCACCCAGGGCAACTCGGCCAACCTGTACCTCTCGCTCGATCTGTCGATCGGCACCGCTCTGCGCAACTTCGGTGTCGGAGAGGGAGATCCGGTCTACATCCCGCCGAAGTACGGCGACACGCTCCCACTCGTGGATCCGTCGAACCCGTACTACAACGGAAACGGTCCACGACCGGGGTGGCCCACGATCTCGCTGCTGCCGTTGCCCCCGATCATTCCCAACCCGTCGCCTCCTCCCGGGGTACCGGTAGCGCCCGGGGCCGAACCGGACGAGGGTGAGACCGGCGCGCCGCTCACTCCGTTCGAGCCCTTGAACGATCTGCTCGAACAACTCGGAGGTGGGCTGTGAGATCGCGGCTGGTGAAGGTGCAGCTCATCTTCTTCGTCATCGTCGCTGTCGTGGGCGTTGTCTACGTCGGTGGAAAATACGTGCGGCTCGACAATCTGCTCGGCTTCGGCCAGTACAGCGTGACCGGCCAGTTCGCTGATTCCGGCGGTATCTTCACCAACGCCGAGGTCACGTACCGCGGCGTGCCGGTCGGCACCGTCGGCGCGCTGTCGTTGACCAACGACGGCATCGACGTGGAACTGTTGCTGGACAACGGCGGTCCGCAGATTCCGTCGTCGGCGCGCGCGGTCGTGGCCAACCGCTCGGCCATCGGTGAGCAGTACGTCGATCTACAGCCGACGAGCGACGAAGGTCCGTATCTCGAGAACGGTTCGACCATCGCGACGGCGGACACGCAGACACCGGTGCCCGTCGAGAACGTCCTCGCCAGCACGGATCAGCTCGTCAAGACCGTGCCGCTGGAGAACCTGACGACGGTCGTCCGAGAGCTCGGGGCGGCGTTCGACGGAAAGGGCGACGATCTGCAGGTGCTCGTCGACTCGCTCGGTGCGTTGTCCGAGACAGGCAACGAAGCACTGCCGCAGACACTCGCTCTGATTCGGGACAGCCGTACCGTGTTGGACACGCAGTCCGAGCAGTCGTCGGCCATCCGGCAGTTCAGCACGGATCTGGCGTCGGTGACCGCGCAGCTGCGCAGCAACGATCCGGACATCCGGAGATTGATCAACACCGGGACCGCAGCGAGCGATCAGGTCGGTGCGTTGATCAACGAAGGCGGTGGGTCCTTGACGACGGATCTGACCAACCTGCGCAACGTGTTCGAGCTGGCTGCTCCTCGCACTCTGGCGCTCAAGCCTCTGCTGATCTTCCTGCCTGCCCTGGCGTCCGGTGCGCAGACGCTTGTCCCGGGCGACGGCACGATTCACCAGGGTCTGCTTCTCGAGACGAACAATCCGCCTCCGTGCACGTTGGGTTACGAAGGTTCACAGGCGATTCTGGACGAGGAGAAGGCGAAGAATCCCAACTTCGACCTGACCGAGGAGAACTACCCGCTGAATCTCGACGCGAACTGCACGACACCGCAGGGCAGCGTCACCGGCGTTCGTAGTGCCAACCGGATCGTGTTCGCGGACCCCGAAACCCCGCAGCCGTGGGACAGCAAGCCCAAGGTGGATCCGGACAAGCTCAACCTGAATCCGATCGCCTCACAGCTCGCTCCCCTGATCGGAGTCACTCCGAAGTAACTGTGCACAGTCGTATCGTGGTCGTCGGCGGTGGATCTGCGGAAACCGAGCAGATTCACCGCCGTTTCGTGTTCCACGGTTTCACCGGCGTCGTCGATGCCGGTGTTACCGAAGAGTAAGGTTGAAGTGTGACGTCAAACACCGAAGCTGCACCACCGCAGCCGAAGAAGACACCGCGGCCGAAGAACAAGTCCCGGCCGGTCCTCGTAGCCCTGTCCATCGTCGCCGTGGTGGCCCTGGCGGCCTGCGTATGGTTCGGGATCGGATGGAAGAACGCGTGGGACGAGAAGGCGATCGCGGACACTCGCGATTCGGCGCTGAACGACGCACGTCAGGCCGCGATCAATCTCAGTACCGTCGACTCCGCCGACATGGACGGGTCGCTGGATCTGATGCTCACCTCGGTGACGGGCGATCAGATGACCAGCTATCTCGAGGAGACCAAGAAGGCCGTCACGGACGAGCAGCGCAATTCCGGCCGGAAGATCACTGCCGAGGTACTCGACGCGACCATCACGGAACTGAACGTCGACGACCGGACGGCTGCCGCGATCGCGATCGTCGCGAACAACACGTCGGGGCCGGACGGATTCACCGAACGCACTCGCAGCGTCATGCGGATGTACCTCGAGGACGTCGACGGAACGTGGAAGGTCAACAACCTTCTGCCCGTCGGAGACCGAGTGCCGCTCAACCCCGTCGATGCACCGACCGATCCGGGCGCGCAGCAGCCCGCACCGAACGCAGGTGCCCCGGACTCAGGTAGCCCGGAGACAGGCACTCCCGCTCCCGATGCCGGAACCACAGACCCGAGCGCGACGCCTCCCTCCGGCGAGCCCGCGCCCGCTGATTCAGGCGCGTCCGAAGGTCCGTAGCCGAGGCTGCACCTTCCGCCCGCCCGCACATGTTCGAGTCAGGAGTACTTCAGTGCCCCCACAACGTCGCAAGATAGTCCCACCCGTCACCACCAGCAAGGTCCGTAAGAAGGTTGCGGGAACCAACCGCATGCCCGCCGATTCCAGCGCACCGGACTCGAGTGCTGTCGACTCGGGTGCTGTGGATTCGAGTGCGGTGGATTCGAGTGCGCCCGACACTGCGCATCCCGAAGGCCCCTCGTCTGCTGAGCCTGCGACAGTCTCCATCTCGAAGCCGTCGAAGCAGAAGGCTTCGGTAGCTGATACTCCTGGAGCCGAGACGCCCGAATCATCGAAGGCGCCTGGAGCTGAGGTATCCGAGGAAGGCTCACCCCAGGAAGGCTCACCCCAGACAGGCTCACTTGGGGGACAGCCGGCCGGTCGGACCAACTGGCTGCCGACGATCGTGGTCGGTGCTGTTGCTGCGTTGTTGGTTGCGTTCGCGGCGGTTGCCGCGCTGAAGCCCGGTACCGAGGTGGACAACGCCGCGTGGGTCGATCAGGGCGAGACATCCGAGGTGACGCGAGCGGCGTCGGACGCTCTGGTCGGGTTGTACAGGTACAACTTCGCGACGATCGACGCCGATATCGCGGCCGGGCTCGAGAAGATGACGCCAGCGTTCCGCGAGGAGTCGCAGAAGTTCATCGAGGAGATCAAGTCGACGGCGAACGAGACGCAGACGGCAACGGACGTCGACGTTCTCGACATCGGTGTCGTGCGTCTGCAGGACGACAAGGCCGAGCTCTTCGCCAACGTCAACGTGAGTGCGACGAGTGCCGGTGTCGCGTCGGGGAACGTCGTGTTCCCGCTCATCGCCAATATGGAGAAGATCGACGGGCAGTGGCTGTTGTCGGCGACGCAGGACAAGTGATCCGGTGTGATTTGGCCGACACGACGCTGAGTCGGCCACGCAGATAAACCGACTGTAGATGCGGTTTTTCGTTTCGAATCAGTAGTAAGGGTATTTTCACAGGCTAACTTCGGTCCTCTCGGCAGCTACCATCGCGCTTGCGTCCCACCACGGGGCGAGCTCTGGTTGCGCGAGAACGCCTCCCGGCAGCTCGTGCCACCGGAGGCGGTTTCGCGAGAACACGGAGCTCACATGACCGACCTTTCTTTTCGTCCGTCCACCACGCGTCAGGCGACCGGCCGCGACGGGTTTGCGGAGAACGTCAACCCCGAGTTGTACCGACTCCTGTCGGCGGTGGACGTGGACATCGAGTACGTGTCCGGTAAAGGGACCGAGCTGCTCGACGCGTCGGGTCGTACGCACCTCGATTTCGCCGGCGCGTACGGAGCCCTCCCGTTCGGGCACAACCCCGAGAACATCTGGCGAGCAATGGATGCCGTGCGACATTCCGGGGAAGCAGTGTTCGTCCAACCGTCGGTGTTGTATCCAGCGGGCGAACTCGCCCGCCGCCTCGTCTCCGTCGCACCCGCCGGTCTGACGCGGGTGACGTTCGTCAACAGCGGCGCCGAGGCGATGGAGGTGGTCATCAAGATCGCGCGCGCCGCGACGGGACGCCTGGGTATCCTCAGCACGACGAACAGCTTCCACGGCAAGACGCTCGGCGCACTTTCCGCCACGGGAAACATCAAGTACCAGGCTGGATTCGGTGCTCCGGTCCAGGGATTCGACTCCGTTCCGTTCGGTGACGCGGACGCGCTCGAGGCCGCACTGGTCGCTGCACCAGGGCAGTTCGCGGCGTTCGTCGTCGAGCCCATTCAAGGTGAGGGCGGCGTCGTCGTGCCTCCCGACGGTTACCTGACGCGTGTGCGCGAGATCTGCACCGAGCACGGGGTTCTACTGGCACTCGACGAGGTGCAGACCGGTTTGGGCCGTACGGGCACGATGTTCGCGTGTGAGCGAGAAGGCGTCGTACCCGATGTTCTCGCTCTGGCCAAAGCGCTGGGGGGTGGAGTGCTGCCGAGCGGGGCGGTGTTGAGCAAGCCCGAGTGGATGGGGGAAAGCTTCGCTCTGCGGCACACGTCGACGTTCGCGGGCAACGCGTTGACGGCGAGGGTCGGCATCGCGGTGCTCGACGAGCTCGCCGCGGACGGCGGTGCTGTGATCTCGCGAGTGCAGGAAGTGGGGGATCTGCTTGCTCGTGAACTGAGGAGGCTCGCTGCCGAGTATCCGACGGTGGTGTCGGATGTGCGTGGTCGTGGCTTGCTGTTGGGTGTCGAGCTCACCGACGACATCAACTTCGTGGGGAGGCAATCCATTCTGGGTTCGGTTGCGGATCAGGAGAACCTGGCGGTGATGATGTCCTCGTACCTGTCGCAGGTGGAGGGTATTCGGCTGGCGCCCACGATGTTCGGGGCGCGGGTGCTGCGGGTGGAACCGCCGCTGACGGTCACCGAGTCCGAATGCATGCGTCTGGTCGAGGCACTCGGTCGCGCGTGCGCGTTCGCGGCGGCAGGGGACCTCGCCGGTCTGATCGGTCATCTGGTCGGACGGAATCGGTCCGGTGGTTCTGTGGCACGGACCGAAGCGGGTCGCTCCGGAAGTACCGTGGGCGCACGGCTCCCGCACACTCCGGTGCAGTCCGGTGACAGCCGGTTCGGGTTCGTCGCTCATCCGCTGGATCTGAGCATCTTCGAGGCCTTCGATCCGTCGCTCGCCGAGTTCTCGCACCCCGAACGTGCGGAGCTCCTGGAGAGGTTCTCCTCGGCGACATCGGAACTGAAGCCTGCGTCGTACATCATCGGTAGCGGGAGGATCGTGACCGAGCACGACGGCGCAGCCCACGGCAACTTGATCGGGCTTCCCTTCACGTCGAAGGGACTGCTGACGCTGCCGCCACACGCTGCGGTAGCAGCAGTCGGTGCTGCGGCGAACCTCGCGTTCGAGCGAGGTGCCACCGTCGTCGGGCTGGGCGGATACTCGTCGGTGGTCACGGCGAACGGGCTGGCGCTCGGCTCGATGGCGGGCGTTCTCACCACCGGAAATTCGTTCACGGCGGCAGCCAGTATCCGTGCGGTGCACCGAGTGTGCGCGGAACGCGGTATCGATCTCGGGGTGGTTCGGGTGACCGTTCTGGGGGCGGCCGGTGCCATCGGTAGGACCATCGCGCGTGCCTTGGCGCCCGACGTCGGCGCGATCGCCCTGGTCGGGCGGCCCGGTGAGCAGGGGCGCGTCGCGCCGAAACTGTGGGACGCAGCGGGGGAGATAGTCGACGCCGCTCGAGGTGGGGCAGGTGCGCTCGCCGCGGCGGCGGACGGGCGGAGCGTGGACGATCTCGTGGCCGGCGGGCACATCGAGTTCTTCGACGATCCGGCCGCCGGGGTTGCTCGTGCGCAGGTGGTCATCGCTGCGACGTCGGCGCCGCACTCGTTGATCGATGCCGCCGATCTGGGACCCGACGCCATCGTCTGCGATGTGGCGCAGCCCCCGAACATCCCGCACGACGTCGGCCTCACTCGGCCCGATGTGACGGTCTTCGACGGTGGCATCGTCTCGATGCCCGCGGGGTCGGATTTCGGTCTGACGTTCGGCCTCGCGCCGGGGCTGACCTACGCGTGCATGGCGGAGACGATGCTGCTGTCGTTGTCCGGCGAATTCGAACTGCGAAGTATCGGAACAGCGTTGAACGGCGCGAACGTTCGACGTCTGGGCGTGCTGGCGGATCGGTACGGGTTCGAACTCGCGGAGTCCACGCGGTGGCGCGAAGGGCAGTGACCGGGCACTGGCACCGGACTCGGTACTGACGTCCCGGCAGGAGCCTGCGGAACCCGGTGACGGAGTTCCGCAGGCCCTGGCGGCGTCACGGCGGACGCGGCTACGGCCGTGCGCTCGGACGGCGATTCATGCGGTGGACTTCAGGCCCGCCCGGACCGATGGTGTCCGTTCCGACTTCCTCGAACCCCATCGCTGTCCAGAAGTGGATGTTGCCCTGTTTGCAGATCCCGAATGTCGTTCGGCCCTCGCGGTCGACCCGCTCGAAGAAGGATCGCGACAGTGCCGCGCCCAGCCCGGATCGGTGGAGCGTCGGCTCGACCCCGAGATACACCCACAGCACCGCGTCGTCGTCGGGCGCCCCGGCGTCGAGCATCTTGTCCATGTGCATTCCTGCTCGGACACCACTGCGCATGGCCCACAACAATTGTGGACCGGCAATCAGGTTTCGCCACCACTCGGGCGACGCGTCGTGCGGATGCCACAAGCTGACCCCGACTATCTTCCCGCCGAGCACTGCAAGCTCTGCACCTCCCGAGGGTAGGTAGCGGTGCCTGATCAGCGCCGACATCATCCGTCGCTGCATCTTCGGCCGCCGAGCGTCCTTCGGGAAGAAGTAACTGCTCACAGGGTCGTCGGATTGGAAGGCGCGTGCCATCAGGTCGGACATCTCGCGAATGTCGGTTCTCTGTGCGGCTCTGATCTCGACCGTGCTGACTTCAACCGGCATGTTCGATGTCCTTTTCCAGTGGTGTGTCCGGGGGAGTGTCGCGCGGAGGAGGTTTCGGGTGCAGCCACCAGTTCGCCTCACCCATCAACGCAACGAGGGCGGGGACCAGGAGCATGCGAACGACCGTCGCATCGATGATCAGCCCGACGATGACGCCTATTCCGAGCAGTCGCATCATCGACAGTTCCGACAGCGAGAACGCCGCGGTGACGGTGATGAGCAGCAGGGCGGCGGCCGTGACCACTCGGCCGGTGCGTGCAGTGCCGATACGGACCGCGTCACGGGTGGACTCGCCTCGATCGTGTGCTTCGACCATGCGGGAGAGCAGAAATATCTCGTAGTCTGTCGAGAGCCCGAAGACGACTGCGAGAACGAGAATGCTCATCGTTGCCTGCAGGGGTCCTGGTGTGACGCCGAGAAGTTCTGCGCCGTGACCGTCGTGGAAGATCCAGGTCAGGACACCGAACGTCGCGGCAAGGCTGACCATCGCCATGGCGATCGCTTTGACGGACAGTACGATCGAGCGGAACGCGGCGGTGGTGACGACGAAGGTCGACGCGATCATGATCGCGAACATCCAGGGGATCGTGTCCTCGATGGCGGCGATACCGTCCTGACTCAGCGCGGTGGGGCCGCCGAGGAATATTCGGGTACCGTCCGGCACGGGAAGGTCGCGCAGTGACTCCACCGCGGCGAGTGCACCCTCCGTTCGGTCGGGGGAGGACAGGATGGCTCGCACGACTGCGTAGTCTCCGGTCGAACCCCCTGGGGCCGCGGCCGCGAATCCGTCGAGCGCGCCGATGTCGTTCGTGATCCGTTGGACCGCACGAGGGTCGGGCGCGCCGCCGTCGGTGGACCGGACCATCACGGTGACCCCGGAGTTGGCGAGCGGGAATTCCGTGAACAGAGCGTCGGTCGCGATCCGCGCCGGTGAATCCGACGGAAGCCCCCGGTGGTCGAGATCGCCCAGGGCGACACCGAAGACCGGCGCGCTGAGCAGGGCGAGCAACGCGAGGATGGTGCCGGCGACGATCACCGGCCGCTTCATGACCGAGGTCGCCACCGCGCCCCAGAACCGTTCGGCGCGTTCGTCTCCGCGTTCGACGGCACCCGTCCGCCAACTCAACGAGTCGATCCGAGGACCGAGAAGCGCAAGCGCGGCAGGAAGTGCGGTGAGCGAGACGAACGCAGCGGCGGCCACGGCTGCCATGCCTCCGAAACCGAGCGACCTGATCATCGCCTGCGGAAATATCAGCATCCCGACGAATCCACACACCAGCAGCAAACCGGAGAAGGCGACGGTCCGACCGGCGGTGGACATGGTCGCTCGGACCGCGTCCGGGGTGGTCGACCCGCGCCGCAGCTCTTCCCGGAAGCGAGTGAGTACGAACAGGCTGTAGTCCACCGCCATACCCAGACTCACGAGGGTGGCGATGTTGGTGGCGAACACGCTCACCTCGGTGAAGGACGTCAGAATGCGCATCGCGGCCAGCGATGCGAGGATGCCCAGACCGCCGATGCACAGCGGAACAGCCGCCGCCGTCACCCCGCCGAAGATGATCAACAACAGCACCATCAGCACCGGGAAAGTGATGAGCTCGGCACGGATGAGGTCGGCGCGAGCCTCGGCGTTGTAGGCGTCGATGATGGTCGAGAAGCCGCCGAACTGAATCTCCACGCCGTCGATCGCGCGTTCATCCTTGATGCTCAGGTACGTCTTGACGCGGTGATCCTCGCTGCCGTTCAGCGTCAGCACGGCGATTGCCGAGTTTCGGTCGAACGACCTCAGGCCCTGCTGGAAGGCCGGCGCGATGTTCCAGTACGTCGTGGGAGGGCGTGTCAGCAGAGCCGGGTCGATGGCGGCGAGGTCGGCCGCGACGTCGTCGCCGATCTCGTCGATCGACCGCCCGTCTCGTGGGGTGTACAGAACGACGACGTCGGGAATCGTTCGTCCGAACTGCGCGTCCACGATGCCGTCGACGCGGGCCGCCTCGCTCGACGGATCCGAGTATCCACCGAGGCTGAGGTCCTCGATGACGCCGATACCCCAGACGCCGGCGGCGACGATCACGACGACACACGTGGCAACCACTGCTCTGGCGTGACCGATAACGAACTCCAGCAAAGGTTTACGAGCCGAAGGGGCGCTTCGCGGGCTCTCACGGTTCGATGAATCCTGGGTCAACGGCCGTCCTGTTCGATGCGAGAACGCGAAGCGAATGGATGAAAGACGTGTTCGATCACAGCAGAGGATCTTCTTCGATGTTGCCGTGACCCTACACCGATAGTTCTGCTCCGTCGAGACTGTCGGATCGACGCACGCGAGGTTAGGATACCGCTCGACTCTTCGGCGCATGGGAGCCGCTGAAGTCGTTCCCCCGCTTGTATTTTCGGCGCCATCTCTGGTCAAGAATTCAACTTCTGTCGAGCGAACGGACACTCGTGAACATGCACCCAGTCGTCAGCGTCACCGTCGGTCATTTCGCCGACGCAGTGCCGCCGCGCATCGTCGACAATGCCGAACTGTGCGCCACGCTCGACACCGACGCGGGGTGGATCGAAGAGCGCACCGGAATCCTGTCCAGGCGATTCCTCGACTCCTCGCTCGCCGCATCCGATCTCGCCCTCGATGCTGCCCGAAAGGCGCTGCGCTCCAGCGGATCGGCGGCCGCAGACATCGACGCAATCGTGCTGGCGACCGCCAACCCGGATCAACCGTTCCCCTCCACGGCCCTGACCGTCGCGCAGGCACTGGGAGCAACTCGGGCCGTGCCGATCGACCTCACCGCAGCCGCGTGCTCCGGTGGACTGCTGGCCATCGAAGTCGCGTCGTCGATGATCGGACTCCGCTACCGCACCATCCTCGTGCTCGCCGTGGAGGTGTTCTCCCGGCAGACCGACCCGAACGACCGAACCACCCGAATATTCTTCGGCGACGCCGCCGGAGCTGCCGTGGTGACCGCGGCCCCGGCGTCGGAACGCGGTATCAGGTCGGTGGTTCTGTCGTCCGAACTCGACATGTCCGTCGGGATACGCGCGGGTGGTTCGCGCCGTCCGGCCGACGCCGGTGCAATGATGCGCGGTGAGCAGTACATCTACATGGACGGGCCCCGGGTCTGGAAACTGGCCACGACACTGCTACCCGAGGTGGTGCGGCAGGCAGTGTCCGACGCGGGAATGCCGTTGTCCGACATCGACAATTTTTGCTTTCATCAAGCGAATCGGAACATCGTGCACGACGTCATGGACACCCTCGGGGTCGACCGATCACGCGCGCCGATCACACTTGATCGGCTCGGAAACACCGGTGCCGCCAGTATTTTCACCGTGCTGGCGTATCTCGAGCGGGAGGGACGGACGCTACCCGGCCACACGACCGTCATCGCGACGATCGGGGCCGGGTTCATCTGGGGTGCGATGGTCGTCGTCCACTGAGCTGCTTCGGTCACATCCTGTCGAGTACGGACGCCACCGTTGTCAACGCGGTGTCGATCTGCTGCTCGGTGTGCTCGCTGGAGACGAACAGACGCAGCCTCTCCTCTCCCAGCGGCACCGATGGGTACGTGATCGAGTTGACGTTGACTCCTGCCTCGAGAAGCGACACTCCGGCCAGAACTGCCTTCTGAGTGTCTCCGACGATGATCGGCAGAATCGGCGTTCCCTCGGCGAGCCCGGTGCGAAGACCCAGGCGCTGTGCGTGATCGAAGGCATACCGTGCGCGCGCATGCAGGCGAGCAATGCGTTCGGGTTCGGCATCGATGACGTCGAGGGCCGCGGACGCCGCGGCAATCGAGGCCGGGGCTGGTGCCGTGGCGAACATGCTCAGCCCGGGGGCCGAGTACTTGAATGCGCGGATCAGTTCTCGGCTGCCGGCGAGGAACCCGCCGACGCTGCCGAGCGCCTTGGACATCGTCCCCATCCACACGTCGACGGCGTCGCCCGGCAAACCGTACAGGTCCCGGATGCCGTGACCGTGCTCCCCGAGCACACCGAATGCGTGTGCCTCGTCGATCATGACCCCGCAGTCGTATTTGCGCGCGACGTCGACGAGTTGCGGAAGAAGCGCGACGTCACCGTCCATGCTGTAGTGACTTTCGAGAATCACCAGGGCACGCTCGAAGCTGTTCCTCGACATCTTCAGGATCGCTTCGAGCGCCGCTGGATCGTTGTGGCGGAACGTTATCCGTCGGGTTCCTGCCCACTCGGTGCCGGAGACGATGCTGCTGTGCACGAGGGCATCGCACACGGCCAGGTCGCCCTTCCCGAGCAAATACCCCACCGCTGCCGCGTTCGTCAGGTATCCGCTGGTGGTGATCACCGCGTCGTCGACGTCGTAGATGTTCGCGATCCTCGACTCGAAGTCCGCGTACAGCGGGATCTGGCCGGACACGATCCGGCTGGCGGACACCGACGTGCCGTACTCGTCGATCGCGGCCTTCGCCGCCTCCGCCACTCGGTCGTCGTTTCCGAGGCCCAGGTAATTGAACGCTCCGAAGTTGATCATGTCGCGACCCTGCTGCCGAATGGTCGCGCCGCTCTTGCCGTGGTGTTCCAGGTACAGCGGATTGGTGACACCCAACGACTCGAACATCGAGTCCACTCCGTCGAACTGCGCAACCGTGGACACGATGTCCGGATGGTCGAGCAATCCGCGTCCACGAACCTTCGGTGCCGGCGTGGCAGGACGTGGCGCCGTCGGTCGCTGCGGGGGAGCCGGGCTGGAGGCGTCGTCGACCTGGACCGTCGAATACCCACTGCGAGAGAGAAGTTGACGTGCAATCTCCCGTGCTTCTTCGGTCATGTCAGACGGCTCCGGACGTGTCGGTCGTGGCCAGTACGGGTTCGGCATCGGCAGGCGCGGGGATCACGTCGGTGACCACCGTGTCCGTTCCGCGTGCGTGGTCCGGGACGCCTACTTGGACGACGGTGGGGTCCGCCTCGGCAGGGGCTGTTGCAACCGGGTGTGCAACAGTCCGGTCCTCGCCGTGGGCTCGTGCGGTCAGTCCTGCGGCGAGCTTTCCTCCGATGGCGGCGAGGCCGAGCCCACGACCGAACTCCAGTACCGACAGTTCCAGCCCGACGGTCTTGCCCACGCGGGCCGCGAACTCGACGGCCATCAGCGAATCGAGCCCGAGCTCGGGCAACGGTGTCTGCACGTCGACTGCCTCGGCGTCGATGCCCATCACCAACGCCAGTTGCTCGGCCAGGATGAACGTCAGCACGTCGGCGCGTTGGTCCTCGGGTAGCGCGAGAATTTCGGCGTGCAGCGCGGTGATGCCCGACCCGCCGGTGCTCGCTGCGGCGATGTGCGCCGCGAAACGCGGAATGGTCACCGACGCCGGATTGGCGATTCCCCACTGCTCCCAGTCGATTCCGACGAGAGCGACGTGCGGAACGTCGAACGTCAGAGCCTCGCGTAGCAGGAGCGTCGCGTCGTCCATGTCGATGTTCTTGAAGCCCAGCATGTCCAGATACCGCACCACTTCCTGTTTGGCCTCGGCCATGCCACCGCCCGCCATCGATCCCCAGCTGACGGTGAACGCCGCCTTTCCGCGCCGGCGCCGAGTCCACGCCAACGCGTCGAGCACCGAGTTGGCGGCCGAGTACGACACCTGCGGCGCACCACCGGTGAGGCTGCTCATCGACGAGAACATGACGAACACCGACGGGTCGGCGCCTGCCTCGTCCAGTGCGCGGTCGAGGTTCACGGCGCCGGTCACCTTGGGCAGGAAGATGCTGCGCAGGGAGTCGTCGGTGATGTCGTTGACGGCGTAGTTGTCGACGAGGCCTGCCGTGTGGAAGACACCCGCGATCGCGACACCGCGTGCGTGTACTCGTTCGATCAGTCCGAGAACCGAGGCGTAGTCGGAGATGTCGAGCAGTTCTTCCCCGACCGTCACGCCCTGCGCGGCGAACTCGGCGAGCGTCTGCTTGGCGCGGGCGGTGGTGGCACCGCTGCGGCCGACGAGCACCAGATCACGTGCGCCCTCGGCGACGAGCCATCTGGCCACGGCGGTTCCGAAGGCTCCGAAGCCGCCGGTGATCACGTACGACGCCGCCGGATCGATGTCGACGGTGGGGATCTGCGGCCGTACGACGGGCGCATCGTCGTCCAGCGACAACACCACACGTCCGGTGTGCGAGGACCGGACGACCGACTCGAAGGCGTCGCCGACTCGGTCCATCGGGAACGTCGTGTACGGCAACGGTGCGTAGTCACCGGCCGACATCTTGTCCAGAACCTCGCGGGTCACCTGCCGGGCCAGGTCGGGTTTGTGCTCGAACATCCGGTCCATGTCGACGGCGTAGAAGGTCAGGTTCCGGTCGAACGGTTTCAGATCCATGACGCCACCGAAGTAGATGTCGGCCTTGCCGATCTCCACGATCCGGGCGAATTCACCTGCCACGTTCAGGTTCTGCGCCATGATCTCGCCGGGGGAGGAGTTGAAGACCACGTCGACACCCCGGCCGTCGGTGAGGGCCATGACCTCGTCCGAATAGTTCAGGGATCTCGACGCCAACACGTCGTCGGCGCCGGCATCCCGTGCGACCGCGCGGCGCTCCTCGGTGCCCGCCGTGGCGATCACGCGGGCTCCCATCAGTTTCGCGACCTGGACGGCGGCGAGCCCCATTCCGCCCGACGCGCCGTGGACGAGCACCGTCTCACCGGGCAGAACGCGTGCAAGGTGCACCAATCCGTATTGTGCGCACAGGAACGGCAGTATCGACGAGCACCAGCCGGTTTCCCAGTCCGACGGAATGGGCATCGTCCCGCCTTCGTCGATGCCGACGGTGACGTACCGACGCATCATGTTTCGAGCGCACACACCCATGTGGTCGCCCGGGGACACCTCGGTGACTCCAGGCCCGACCCGGGTGACGATGCCTGCGCCTTCGAGCCCGAGCGTGGTCCCGAAGTACGTTCCGGCCAGTTCCTTGTCGGTGAGGACGCCCATGACCTTCAGCGGATCCTTGTAGTTCACCCCGACCGCTTCCATCCTGACCTCGATCTCACCTGGACCGGGATCGCGACGAGCATGGGCACGGAAAGTGAGGTCGGACAGCAGTTTCGACGCAGGCACCTCGATTGCGAACGATTGCTCCGGATCGCGCACGACCGTCGGCTGATCGCGAACTGCGAGATGCTCGTCGGCGTTGCTCTTCAGAGTCACCACCCATCGTGACCCTTGCCGGAGAGCGACCTCGTCGACGACGTCGTTCTGGAACGGACCGAACGCGAACGTCTCGGTCGTGATGTCCGACAACGGTGTCGACGGCTCGGTGTCGACGAAACGCCATGCTGCCGGCGACTGTTCGTTGCGCAGCGACCTGCGTGCCCCGACGAGTCCCGCGTGCGCGAGATCGGCGCCCTCGGTGTCGCCCGGCATGCAGAACGCTCGCTCGGTGACGATGACGGCCGACACCGATCCGGGATCCGTCGCAGGACCGGTCTCGTCGCCGTAGATCGCGATGTGCACGGCGCGAGCCGCGACGAGTGCCGAGCCGACGGCGGATGCCGGATCGGTGAACGCCCCCGCGACCGCGACGACGGTGGCCCGGTCGACGCCCGGTGTGGCCAACCCTGCGCGGAGAGCGGCCACGATGTCATCCACCGGCGTCACTGCGGCGTCGAGAACGATCGACGACGGTCGGGATGCGGCGATCGCGTCGGCGCGCGTGCGGGTTGTCTCGGTGGGGTCACCGAGGGTGAGGACGAGGGCGAAATCGCGCGCCGCCTCGTTGCGGATCGCCGCCGAGTCCCGGTTGTCCCGCAACTCCCACACCGGCTCGTAGAACACCTTCGACAGGCGAGCATGCAGCGACTGCGGGGGAGCGATGGGCCGGAACTCGACGTTGCCGAGCGTGACGGCCGCGCGTCCCTCGGAGTCGGTCACGGCGATGTCGGCACGCATGGGCTCCGTGCTGGTCCTCGTGACGACGACGGTCGCGTCGTCCGGAACCGGCCCGTATCGCCTGACCGTTCCCACCGAGAACGGGACGACGGCCCCCGACGGCCCAGTGGCCAGCGTCGCGACGCACTGCAGCGCGGTGTCCAGGACGGCGGGATGCACGAGGTGGCCCGAGCCTGCGTGGCGCCCGGCGTCGATGGAGGCGACGACGGTGTCCTTGCCGATGCGCGCGGACCTGATTCCCTGGAATGCCGGCCCGTACCGCAGCCCCGCCGACGCAAGCAGCGGATACAGCACGTCGCCGGTGATCTCGGTAGCGGTCTCCTCGATCTCCGACGCCACGAACGGAGCGTCGAAGTGCCCTTCGACGAGCCGCCCGGTTGCGTTGATCGTCCACGCCGAGTCGGTCGCCGACCTGGACCGAATGACGAAGCGCCTGGTGCTGTTCTCGACGGCCACTTCGAGCACGGGCACGTCGTGCTTGTCGACGACGAGTGGCGCGACGAACTCGACGTGTTCGAGGCCGACTTCCTGACGCCCGGACCGGACTGCGGCGGCGCTCATCGCCGCGTCGAGGTAGGCGGTACCCGGGAGAAGCACGAGTCCGTCGACGACGTGGTCCTGTAGCCACGGCAGTTGCGACACGGCGAGTTCCGCGTGCCATTCCGACGACAGTGCCGAGGTCCGGTCACCGAGCATCGGATACAGAGTGTCGGTTCCCATCCGGTCCGCGACGGTCTTCTCGTCCTCGTGCCAGACGCGCGACTTCTGCCACGGGTAGGCGGGAAGCGGCACGTGCGGCGACGGTTCGGTCCTGCCGCCGACGAACGAGCCGGCCGCGTACAGCGCGGACACCGCCGTGATCATCGACTCGGCGTCGCTCTGCTTGCGAACGAGCGTGCCGATGGACGTGCCGGGATCACCGGTGCGGATCAGGATCTCGCGGATGTTGCCGGACAGGACTGGATGCGGACCGACCTCGAGGAACACCCGGTGGCCCCGACCGATCAACGCAGTTACTGTGTCGGCGAACCGCACCGGCTTGCGCACGTTGTCCACCCAGTACCCGGCGTCCCAGCTCGCGTCGGTGACCTCGCCGGCAGTGACGGTGGAGAACAGCGTCAGGTCGGGTTGCCGCGGGTCGATCGACGCCAGGCTGCCGGCGACGTCGTCGAGAATCGGATCCATCAGATGACTGTGGTACGGCACCTCGACCTGCAGACGTTTGGCGAAGAACCCTCCCTCGGTGAGGCTTTCGGCCAACTCGGTCAGGTGCTCGGCGTCACCGGCCAACGTCACCGCGGTAGGACTGTTGATCGCTGCGATCGACACGTGCTCCACCATGTCCTTGCCTGCTTCGGCGAGGTAGGCCAACGCGTCGGCCTCGGACAGGCCGACCGCCAACATCGACCCCGTCCCTGCGGTCGTCGCCTGCAGCCTGGCGCGATGGCAGCTGACCAGCAACGCGTCGTGCAGGCTGAGGGCACCGCTGACGTATGCCGCACTCACCTCGCCCACGCTGTGCCCGACGACCGTCTCCGGTTCGATACCCGACGCTCTCAGCTCCGCGACCAGAGACACCTGGACGAGGAAGTTGGCGGGCTGCGCTACCTCGGTGTTGGTCACCCGTGAGTGTTCCTCGTCGCGGCTCAGCTCCTCGATGATCGACCACCCCGCGATCTCGATGAACGCGTCGTCGACGATGCTCGCCGTGCGCGCGAACTCTCCGCCTGCCAGCAGTAGTTCACGAGCCATGCCCCACCACTGCGGACCCATACCGCTGAACACGAAGACCGGCGCGCGTCCGCCGGCATCCACGACGTGGGACGTCTGCCCGGTCCCGGACGCGACGTCCCGAAGCTTCGTCGTCAGATCCTGCGCGTCGGTGTAGTGCACCGAGGTGCGGACGGGATGGTGGGCACGCCTGGTCCAGGCAGCCGCGGTGAACGCCTCGAGCGCGTCGTCGGAGCCGTCGCGTCGGTCCAGAGCGTCGGCGAGGGAGGCCGCGACGGCACGGACTGCGGCATCGGTGCGCGCCGAGAGCGGAAAGATCCGGACCGGGCGAGACGCGGTCCGGGTCGATGGGGCGGCCGACGGGGCGGCGGGAGCGGCGTCCATCAGCACGTGAGCATTGGTCCCGCCGTAGCCGAAACCGTTGATCGCGACGATGCGGCGGTCGTACTCCTCGGGAAACGGCTCGGCCTCGGTGGGGATACGAATTGCCAGTTCGTCGAACGGAATTGCCGGATTCAGTGTGTCCAGCCACGCTTGAGGAACGATGGTGCGGTGGTGCAGGGACAGTGCACTCTTGATGAGACCGGCGATGCCCGCTGCGGCCTCCGTGTGCCCGATCGACGCCTTGACGGACCCGACGACCAGTGGCGTCGTCCGACCGGGAACCGACCCGTACGCACCACCGAGTGCTTCGATCTCGAGCGGATCACCGACGGACGTGCCGGTTCCGTGCGCCTCGACGTATCCGACCTGTGCTGGGTCGATGCCTGCTTCGGCGCAGACCCGCTCGGCCAGTGCCCGCTGGGACACGGGATTGGGGACGGGAATGGCGATGGTGCGACCGTCCTGGTTGACGCCCGATCCCCGAATGACCGAGTAGATTCGGTCGCCGTCGGCGATCGCGTCGGCGAGCGGGCGGAGCAGCACCATGCCCGCGCCCTCGCCGCGGCCGTAACCGTCCGCGGCGGCGTCGAACGATTTGGAACGGCCGTCGAACGCGAGGAATCTGCCCTTGCACATCGAAATGAACGTTTCCGGCCTGATCATCGTGTTGGCGCCGCCGACGAGAGCCATCGTGCATTCACCACGGTCGAGCGCGCGCACGGCCTCGTGCACCGCGACCAGCGACGACGAACACGCGGTGTCGATCGTCATCGACGGTCCCACCAGATCCAGCGCGTAGGAAATACGGTTGGACAACAGCGTGTGCGACGAACTGGTCGCGCTGTGTGCATTGATGAAGGCTCTGCCCATCTGCGAACCCCGCAGTCCCGCAGAGTCGTTGGTGAAACCGCCGACGTACACACCGATCGATTCACCCGACACCCGTCCGGCATGGCCGGCGTCGTCGAGAGCCTCCCACGCGACCTCGAGCAGCAACCGTTGCTGCGGATCGGTGACCGCAGCCTCACGCGGAGAGATGCCGAAGAACTCCGGATCGAAATCCCACAGCGACTGCGTCAGAAAACCGCCCTTGCGCGTGTACATGCGGCCTGGAGCATCCGGATCGGGGTCGTAGAACCTGTCCGCATTCCACCTGTCCGCAGGAATGTCCACGATGCCGTCGCCCTTGGAGACCATGAAGTCCCAGAAACTCTGCCCATCGTGAACTCCGCCCGGGAACCTGCAACCGATACCGACAATCGCAATCTCGACCATGATTCTCCCCCGATACAGTGTCGACCAGACCATGGACGGCTCCCGAGAGCGCACGGACAACACCCGCACCCCCGAACAGACGCCCCCCGAAACGCCGTCGAGCACGGAGAACGCCGTCGATGTGCGGTCCGATCTCCGTGCTGGGTGAAATATAAGCAGACTCCACCGACAACCGCCATAGGGAAATCAATTGCGAGCGCGCGGTCTTCGCTGTCTCAATGACCGATGACAAGGTCCAGTTTTCAACAGTGTGTCCCGAACCCCGGTCGGGAGTGTTCTACGGTCGCGAACGACGAAAACTTGTGATGGTGAGCATTTTTCGATAACTGGGCGCGGAACCATCTGTCGTTCAGTGGATTTCCAGCTTTCCCCTCCGCGTGCCCCGGCGCCCTGGTTTACCGGACCGAACGTGGCGTTCGGTCACTTGGAGTGACTGAACGGCACGTTCGGTCACTCCGAGGGTGCACATGTGCCGCGTGATCGAGCGGGGAGTGTCGGTCGGATGGTGTGCATGTGTCGGCGGCAGGTGGCCGGGTCGGCATTTCCGACGAGTCCGACTCGTGCCCCCGGGGGAGCGAACGTGGCGTTCGGTCACTTGGAGTGACCGAACGTCACGTTCGGTCAGGCGTCGGCGGGCGGGGCTGAATTC
>NZ_NOXZ01000060.1:0-631 GCF_002258225.1 Rhodococcus sp. RS1C4
GCGACGACGAGGGTGGCGCCGACGACGGCGGGGAGGAAGAATTCCCAGACCGAGACGTCGAAGACGGCGGGGGTTTTCTGCAGGATCCGATCACCGGGGCCGAGTCCGTAGTCCTCGGCCATCCAGGTGAGGCGGTTGATGATCGCCTGATGGGAGATCATGACGCCTTTGGGGCGTCCGGTGGTACCGGAGGTGAACAGGACATACGCCGTATCCGCCGGGGTCAGGGCCCGCGCCAACACCGGCGCCACACGTTCACCGCGTGTCAGACGTGCCGCGACCACAGGGTTGTCGAGGAACTCTTCGGTGATGACCACTGTGGGTGACGCGTCGTCGAGGATGTGGGTGATCCGCTGGTCCGGGTAGTCGGGGTCGATGGGGACATACGCTGCGCCGGCGCGGATGACGGCGTGCAGGGCGGTCACCAGCTCGATGCTGCGCGGGAGTTGAACGGCGACGCGGTCTCCGACCTGAACCCCACGTTCGATCAGAACGTGTGCCAATGCGTTGACGCGGGCATCGAAATCGGCGTACGACCAGTGCGTTCCGGTGTCGTCGATGACGGCAAGCGCGTCAGCAGACACACTCGCTCGCTGCTGAATCACCGCATCGACCGTCGAATCCGCCACCG
>NZ_NOXZ01000018.1:0-21465 GCF_002258225.1 Rhodococcus sp. RS1C4
CCTATTGGCGGGGGCGCTTCCCTCATCTACTTCTTTAGAAGTAGATGGAGTAGGAGCAGGAGTAGGAGCAGGTAGGGAACCCTCCCCCAAACGCTCCCCTAAATCTTCCCCTTGATTTTCAGGATTTAGGGGTAAACCTAGGGGGTAACCCGAGGGGTAATCGACCGGGTTCGCAGAGTCGCGGGTGAGGATCGAGGCCACCTTCGGCTGCCCCCAACCTTTGAGTTCAGGATCGTTAAGTTTGAGCTTCGCCAGCTCGAAAACGAACACCGACCGAAGCGCTTTCGACGCGATAGATGCGAACGCGAGGGCCATCGAGACAGCGATCTTAGGGTTCTTCATCAGTCCGTCGTGCTTGACGAACGAGCGGATCATTGCCTCCTCGGTCTCTTCGTCCACGATGATGAAGAGTTTCTCGGCTAGTTCACGGGCCGCTGCTTCTACGCCTGCCTTACCCCACGACTTGGCTAGGGCTCCTATGCGTCCAGGTCGCCAGTCGACGACGCCGGCGTAGCTGAGGCTCGGGGATGTCAGCATGACGAAGTAGAGGTGTTGCGCGGCGGGTGTGAGGTCACGGAATTCGTCGTCGGACCAGATATCGAGGCGTATGGGGGCGTGTTCGCGGGCCATGTCAGCTCCAGGGGTCTACTAGTTCGAGGGCGCGTTGCTGCATTTGTTTGACGCGCGTCCACGCGCATCCGCAGAAGTAGGTGAACTTGTCGGCGGATCGCGACAACATCGCTACGTCGATAAGCTCATCGAAGTCTTCTATGTTGAGGCCAGAGTCTTCGAAGCGGTCGACGCTCAGTTTCCAGTCGTTCGGTAGCGGGTTGGTTTCGCGGCCACCGCCGTCGACCTCGCGGGTCCATTGATTCCAAAGTTCCAGGAACTCTTGGCGTGAGACTGCGCGCGCGATTCGTTCAGTTGCGAACTCTTCAGATGCTCGAATGAGGGCGTCTCTCCAGAGCGCTGCGCGTTGGTCTATGTCCGCGACAAGGTTCGAGTCGGGGCTTATCGATGACTTGCCTGCATTGCAGGGTACGCAGGCGGTGACAAGGTTGGAGGGTTCGTCGAATCCGCCTAGCGCGACGGGGATTACATGGTCGACGGCGAGTTTGACCTCGGGGGCTGTTGCGCCGCAGTAACGGCAGGTGTGGTTGTCGCGTCGTAGAATTTCAAATCGGAGACGGCGTGATACGGCCATGCGATTGTCTCGCTTTCACGGTTGGGGTGCCCTGGACTCTACACTGGATTACGTACTGTGCACATGAAACGGCCCCCGATGCTGTCGCGTGTCGGGGGCCGTCGAGTTGGCGTTTTCTACAGGTGTTGGATGCGGATGTACCAGCGTGCCGGCGTCAACACCACGCCGCAGTGCGTGCAGGGGAGGTATGCGAGACGCATGTACCCCCAGATGACTTGGATGTGGGGTGTGCACAGGTAGCGGTCGATGTAGCCGTCGTGGTTGTCGGGTTGTCGGCAGTCGTGGCCTGTGACTGTCCATTCGGCGGTGTTGGGGCAGGGTGGCCGGTGGTGGTCGCAGGTGTGGCCGATTTCGCAGAGGATCGCCCAGTCCAGGTGTGTGAGTGGTTGGGCGATCCTCTGTTGTAGGGGTGTTGTCACGTCTGCCTGTATACGTCGCGCCGTGATTCGTAGCCGTACATGACGAGGGGGCGTAAGTGGCCGACGTGGACGCCCCATCCTGCGGGGCAGGGGTAGTGGTGTAGCGCTTCGGTGGATCGTTTGGCGACCCGTTTGGCGTCTCGTTTGTCGGTGTAGCAGCGTTTCCGTTCTCCTGTGGATGTGGTGCAGCGTTCGTCGGGGCAGGGGAACCATTGGATGTGGTCGGTTTGCCGTTTGGCCCGGTTTTGGGGTTTGTGGTTGCGGCTCACGCTGCAACCTCCTGCGCCGCATCGACTGCCCGATAAACGTTCACATGCTTCCGCAGTATCAACCCCGGACGCGTTCCCGCCTTCTTAATCCGCCCCTCCCTCACAGCTTTATCGAGCATTCCGTTAGCGGTTGCGGCCTCCGATTTGCTAAACCCCGGCAGGTGATCGATCGTGAAGTCCTCGCCGCCCTCGATGAGGCGTTCCAGTACTGGCTCCATACGAGACTTGGCCTCCTCCGTGAAGTCGATTCCGTATCGAGTCAGGCGATGCTTGAACGCGACAGGCGTGTAACCGAGGCGTTCGGCGATCTGGTCGACAGAGAAGCCGAACTTGGTGAAGTGCCGCAGTTCGGTGGCCAGGTAGTCGGATTCGGTTGGCTCGGGTATGCGCTCGATCTTGTACCGCTTAAGCGAGCTGTCGAGCGCTTGCTTAGTGAGCCCAAACGCTTCAGCGATGGTGGCGTGGTCGATGCATTTTTCTCGCATCTTCTGGTAGGTGATGGTGAAGTTTTCGCGGCGTCGCTTGGTGGCTTCGATGCGTCCGAGCTGCAACTCTGGCGTGTTCATGCTGCGTTCTCCTGTTCTGCCTTCATCGACGCGGATGCACCCTTCAAGATGTCGTGTAGTTCGGGTCGTTCTGCTTCGGGGATGAACTGGTCGACGGATTTCCAGATGCCTCGCAACTGTTCCAGGGTGGTGGCTTTGTCGATCTGGTCGAGGATGTCTTGTGCCGTGATGGTGGGCAGGGTGGATTGGAATCGGTCGGCCGCAGACTTCGACTTCGATGCTTCAGGCTTCACTGCGGTTTTCTTGGGCTCCGGGGCTACAGCATCGTCAGTCTTGTGGGTTTCCCGCTCGATCTCGTCGATACCCATCGACACAGCCTCAGGGACATCCTTCTGAACGTCTTTCTCCACGATCTCTTCCCCCGGCATGACCAGAGTTCCACCGACAATGGCGTTGGTGGATCCCTTGGAGTACAGGGACAGTCCGAACTGGTCGCCCAAGGCGATCGCGCAACGCTTCTTCGCCAACGAGATGGCCGACTTCATGGCGAGATCGTGGCCGTCTGCGCGGGTCTGGTTGGCGGAGTCTCCTGTCGAGCCGTCCTCGAACTTGCAGACTGTGTTGCCGTTGGCGTCACGGATGGTCAGGCGCATGGTTGCGCGGTAGCAGACGTCGTAGCGTCCTTCGGGCTTCTTTCCGTCGCGCTTGGTGTGCTGCTGTTCGAAGATCAGGTCGAGGGATAGGACTTCGTAGTCGAAGGATCCGAATCCGAAGACGCGGTTGAGGTGTGCGAGCACGTCCTGCTGCGGCAGATGAGAGTTTCCTTTACCGTCCCTAAGCACGCGGACGGGGTTGATGGGGGCGAGAAGCTGCTTGGTCTGGGCTGCGGTGAAGTTGCTCATGCTGCGTTCTCCTTCGAGGGGTAGGGCTGTCCGAGTGCGCAAGCCATGGCGTCTTCCCACCGGAAAAAGGCGAACTCGCCTCCGCCTCGTGGACGCCACGCGACCCACGCCCATTCGCCGAGCCAGCGGCGCTGCACGTAAGGTTTCTGATGCTTCATGCTGCGTTCTCCTGGTCGTAGTTGGCGAGTTCAGCCCGAAGCTGATCGAGGTCGACTTCCTTGCGAGGCGGATACAGGGCAACACCCTTCTTCGTCGGCTGACGGTTGCCGATCTTCTGCTTGCCGCACATGATTTCCCGTGCCGAACCAACCCGATCGAGGATGTCCGACTTCAGTTTGGTGACTGCGGTTTCAGCCTCGGCGGCAGCGTTGCGAGCTTCGATGTAGCGGATCGCCAACTCGGGGTGGATTTCCCACTTGGAGTCGGCTTCGATCTCTGGGTGCTGCCTGCGGATGATGTCGTAGTCCGCGTCCGAGCCGTCCGCCTCTGGTGGTACGCCGGCGACGACGTTGTTGATGTAGAAGTCGCGGCAGACGTTGACGATGGCTTCTGCGTGCTGCGGGTTCCAGTCGATGACGTAGGTGTTCAAGTCGAGGTAAGTGCCGAGCACTGGCATGATGCACCGTTCGATCGATGGGTCAGTGTGGCGCGCTACCCATAGTTCGAACATGGTTTGCACGTAGTAGACCAATGGGACTTCGTTGGTGCCGGGGCGTCCGAACTTCTGGCCGTGGCGGTCGGACTTCATCTGCACCAGGCGTCCGTCCGAGAAGTCGTCGGGGGTGGCGGATGCGGGGAAGCCTGCATCGTCGCGGGTGAACTGCACTTCATGCCCGAGGAGGGTCGCGCCGGGGTTGCGGTCCAGCCACATGCCGCGGATCGCGGGCTCCAAGTGATGCCCGTCCTTTTGGATCTGTGACGATTCTTCCTGCGGTAGCGGTTCGCCGATGTAGGCGGCGCGCATCGGCTCGTACACGGAGCGGGGTCCGCCCCATTTACCGGCTACGCCATAGATTTTCGGGGCTTTGGATGCGCTGATGGAGAGCTGCCATTCGGCGGTGCCTGCTTCGATGATGGTCACAGGGATGCTCCGTACTGTTCGGCGGCGTTGATGAGCCAGAGGGAGCTTGCGGCGAAGACGATGACGATGCCTGCCCAGATGCCTGCGAGTGGTGTGAAGTCGAACTGTTCGTTTGGGTCGTTGTCGAGGTGTTCTGTCTGTTCGTAGATGTCTTGGTCTGCGTCGGTGTAGGTGGGGTGGCTCATGCGTTTGGTATCCTGTCTGTGCATCGGCTTGAGTTTTCTGTCCTCGCTGTTGCGGCCCGGTCCCGTTACTCCCTGGCAGGGGAGGGGCCGGGTTTTTACGTCTCCCCGCATCACGCGTTCCCGTGCGGTGTCTGCTTGGCGAAGGCCAGCACATCGGCCGGGTCGAGTCTGGTCAGGCGACCGACCTTGTAGGCGGGCATCCGCCCCTCCTGGATCGCCTTTTCGATGTAACTCTTCGACACGCGCAACGCTTCGGTCGCTTCGAGGATCGTCCACATCACGGAACTCGAAGGGGATGGTGCAGGGGGTGATTTTTTCGTTCTCGGCATGTGCACACAGTAACGCACTGTGCACAGTTAGCGCAACCTATTCATTGCCCACCAACCCATATCGAGCCATACCGACCCGTACTGATGGATTTGATCTTGAACTGCGTCAGCAAATATCCAGCAAAGATCCGCTCCGACCTGCAATCGTCCTGCTTGCCGTTGCCGAGTGCAGCACCTCATACTTGTGCGCATGAGTAAGCGAAAACCCGCCGAAGTGACGGACGAGCCGAGCTGGAACGGCGGACCCGTCATTCACGATCGGCGCATAGAACTGGGGCTGTCGAAGCGGCAGGCGGCGAAAGACGCCAACATCACGCAGAACACGTGGACGTTCGCGGAGATGGGAAGGTTGCAGGACGACGGATCACGCACCTTTCCTATGCCGACCGATGACACACTGCAACGCATAGAGATAGCCCTGGACATGCCCGAGGGGTCACTGCTCGCACTCAAACAGCAATCCGGTCCGCCGCCCGCCACATGGGAAGGCGGAGAATTGGTTCGAAAGCTTCGGGAAGAACGCGGTCTGACAGTCAGGCAGGCCGCTAAAGAGGCCGGGGTTAATCATCGTTCGTGGTCATACATGGAGCAGGGGCGACCGAATGCCGACAAGGGAATGTTGGTGCGCGCCATTCCGACTGAGGATTTCCTCGGGAAGGTCGAGGACTTTTTCGACTTACCCCCGGGTCAGTTAGTGAGTTTGAAAAGGCGGGTGGAAACAAACTATAGGAATGGTGTAACGGATTCGGCATCTGGCACGGTAGCAAGCTTGAGACGCGGTAAAGTAACTCTACCGAGAATCGCCACAGTCATTCAGACGGATTACGCCAGCGTTGACGAACTAGCTGAAGACTTGCTCCCCTACACCAAGCATTTAACTGCCGCCGACCGCAACGCACTCATAGGCCGGATAGTGGCCCAACAAACAGAGGAACCCTAGAACGCCATGCCCATGATTGACGCCTACGATCCCTGGTTCGACGCCGACAGCCGTACCGGGCTGCGTGTCGATTACACGGACGTCGACACCGCCGACTCCACCTACATCGCAGACCGCGGCTTGATCCTCATCAACCGCCGTCAAGGGGTCGCGGCGCAACGGTGCAGCCTTGCGCACCAGCTCATGCACCTGGACAGTGACACGAGCGACGAGACAGCTCTAGAGGTAGAAGTAGCGAAGCGGCTCGTCTCCACGTCGGCGCTCGTAGACGCAATCATGGGGAATCGGACAGCGACGGCTGTAGCGCGTTCGCTGAACGTCACCATCCCCATCCTCATGGCACGGCTATCGGATCGGCCCAACACGTTTGCCCGTTTCGAATGGCCCGATCTCGTGATGCCGCACCGCTGCCTCCGCCTACGAATCGACCGCGTTCTCTCCACGCCGATACTTGGTGAAAGCATCCTTTTCGTTCAGGAACGCAAAAACGGCCCCCACGCAATAACTGCGTGAGGGCCATTCATTCAAACAATGTAATCAGGTGAGGGATTTCCACCAGTCGTCTTCCATTTCGACGGCTGGTGGAGCGGTAGCAGTAACAGTCGCACCGCCTTCTTTCAACGCCAATTCCAGCAGACGTTTCGTTTCCGCAAGCTCATCCCGCAGAACATCCACCTCTGATCTTTCCTCCACCACCACATAATCCTCCGGCCCCAGATCGATCAGATTCGACAACATCCCCAAAGCCTTACGGGACTCGTCCAAACTGACATCCAGATAGCCGCGATGCCTATCCACACTGGAATGCCCGACGATCTTCATGCGCACCGACTCCTCCACCCCCGCTTCCGCGAGAAGAGTGACCGCAGTGTTGCGTGACGCGTGCACCATCCGCTTAGGGCAGTCAGCCCGCTCCAACGCCGCATACCACGCCTTCTCGTCCGGCTGAGAACGGATCGGCGTACCCACATGCGACACCCACAACAAACCCCACGGATTCTCGGGCATCTCCGCAATGTGCTGACGTAGCCGCAACGCCAAACCCGGAGGTATCGGCACCGCGCGCATCGACGACTCCGTTTTCGTCGGCACCAGACACATCGCCCCATGCAACTGCGTCATCTGCGCCCGAAACTCATCCTCGACCTTGAAGCCACGGTGCGGGCAGTAGTCAGCGCGGCCCTTCCCGCACGGATCATCATCGGGGCAGCCGTGCCGCATCGGAATCGACGCAAGCTGCAACGTGTACTCCACCCACGCAGCCTCCGGGTCATCGATGTGCACACGATCGACAGTCAACCCCAGCGTCTCGCCCTGCCTCGCCCCCGTGAACAATCGCAGTTCCCACAACAGCGCGAACGGATCCTTCGACTCCTGCGCGGTCGCAATCATCCTCCGCGCCTCCGGGGCCGTCAGATGCCCGCGCCCCTTCGGACGATACTTCGGGGCACTCACCATATCCGCGACATTGCGGGTCGTGATACTTCGGCGCATCGCCTCCTTCAGGATCTCCTTCAGGATGCCGTGCGTGTCCCGGATGACGCCGGCACCGACACCGTTGTCCTTCATCCGCCGATGCAGCTCTTCGACGTGTTCCGGCTCCAGTGACCGCACCTTATACTTGCCCAGTGCCGGGGTGAGGTGTTTACGGATCTTCGACTCGTAACCGCGGCGCGTGTTCGGTCGCAGCTTCGGGCCTTTGATTGTCTCAATCCAATGCTGCATGAACGTCGCCATCGTCGTCTTGTCGTTGGCGTACTTCAATCCGTCTTCGATGGAGCGGACGAACTCCCGACGTTTCGCGACGGCCGTCGACTTCACCTTCGATGTAAAGGTGTGCCGCTTGCCTTTGTAGTAGGCGTCCGCAACCCACAGTCCATCGCTTTTGCGCTGGTGGGGTAGGGATTCCGCGGTCAACTTCTCGACCATCGATGCATCCTCACTGTAGCGATTTACTGTAGCGGTCACGGTATGGGCGGGCGGGGTTCCGTATGGCTCCGTGGGCACAGTTCGTGACCGAACTATAGTCGCTGAACCGAGATCCGTTGTTACACCGCTCTGACCTGCGCACACTCGGATTGCGCAATCCGCCCGAATCTGCTTTCATGATGGGGTACAAGTTCGGCATCGACGAACTCATGACCAAGATCAACATCTTGAAGGAGGAGTTCACCCACATCCATCGGTACAGTCCGATCGAGCACGTCGGTTCACGGCTCAAGACCCCCGAGAGCATCATCACCAAGGCTCGACGAAAGAACTGCCCGCTGACCCTCGACGACATCCGGTCGAACATCGTCGACATCGCAGGCATTCGCATCACGTGCAGCTTCATTTCCGACACGTACCGCATCGCGGACATGATCGGCAGCCAGACCGACGTGCGTGTACTCGAGGTCAAGGATTACATCGCGACGCCGAAACCGAACGGTTACAAGAGCCTTCATCTCATCGTCGAGATTCCGGTGTTCATGAGCGACCGTATCCAACCGGTGCCGGTGGAACTGCAGATCCGTACCATCGCGATGGATTTCTGGGCGAGCCTCGAACACAAGATCTTCTACAAGTACTCCGGGACCATTCCGGCGCCGTTGCTGGCCGAGCTCACCGAGGCCGCGGACAGCGCCAACCGCCTCGACGTCACGATGGAGCGGCTGCACGACGAGGTGGCCGAGTTCAAGAACGACAAGTCCGACGACGCCATCCACCTCAACTCGATGCCGCCATTGGCTCTGCCCCGCGAACTGTTGATCGCCATGCTCGACGGCACCCGATCACTGTGACACGTCACAGAATCGTGGACGTGATCGACTGATACCGAACCGGTTTCGCCGTAGGACCCCCTCCTGGTGTGTCAGACTCCGATCGCGGGACCGTACAGAATCGGGGGATCGGGATGTCGGCAGCCGGCGACACGCTGGAAGAGCGGTACGAGTGGGTCGTCGACGCGATGGCGTCGCTCGCGATCACGACGATCGTCAAACGTGTGCTGGCGTTCGCGACCCTGAGCATGGCCATCATCCCGGCGTTGGAACTCGCGTCGGGGTACGCCCCCGCCACCACGGCCGGAGTAGCCGTCACGTGGGCATCGATGCTGTTCGCCTTCGCCGCCGCAGTGTGGTGGTGGGTGTCGCCGTGGCCTCGCATCGGCCCGGCCTTCGTGTTCGTCATCGGATCCGACATCGCCATCTTCCTCGCAGTCTTCTCCTCGACCACACCACCCGCGATCACCCTGGCCAAGACTGCGTTCTTCATCGAGATCGGGATGTTCGTCGGCTTCTTCCTGGGCCGGTGGATGCTCGCGACGCACGTCGCGCTCTGCACACTGTTCACGACGGTGATTGCCGTCTGGGTGGTGGTCGAAGACGGTCTCAGCCCGATGATGACCGTGTTCGTATGGGCGCCGATCGTCGTGTCGATCAACGGATTCGTGCTTCTCCTGCACTTCTGCGCCAGCTCGGTCCGCATGGAGTTCGAGTAGTCAGATACGTTCGCGCAGCCTCATCGCATCGAACGGAGCGAAGCCCTTGACGTCGTTGTCGAAGTACGCGAAGACGTCTCGGCCCGTGGCCGTCCACTGCGCGATGCGATGAGCCCATTTGTCCAGGGCGGCATCGTCGTAACCGCTCGCGTACAGTTCCTCGTCGCCGTGTAATCGGAGGTACATGAAGTCCGACGTCGGCGTATCGATGAACGGGTAGCGTCCGGCAGTGTCGGCGACGACGAACGCTACATCTTTCTCTCGCAACAATTCGACGGCCTCGTCGGATCGGAAGCTGTCGTGCCGCACCTCGAGTGCGTGACGTAACGGGCGGTCACCGTCGATCACGAGACTGACCCTGTCGTCGGGCAGCTTGTCGTCCCGTAGGCCCCCGAGAGCCACGGCCTCCGTGGTCGTGCGGGGCAGTAGATCGAAGAACGCAGCCAGCGCACCGGCGTCGAACTGCAGGTTGGGCGGTAACTGCCACAGAAATGGACCGAGTTTCGGTCCCAAGCTCAACACACCCGTCGAGTAGAAGTTGGCGAGAGCGGATTCGACGCCGACGAGCCTCTTGATGTGGGTGATGTACCGCCCGCCCTTGACGGAGAACACGAAGTCCTCAGGCGTCTCGTCACGCCACTTCACGAAGCTCGCCGGCTTCTGCATTGCGTAGAACGTTCCGTTGATCTCGATGGAGGACAGCCGTTTTGACGCGTACTCCAACTCTCGGCGGTGTGCCAGACCTTCGGGGTAGAAGTCACCACGCCACGGTGCGTACGTCCAACCCGAGATGCCGACCCTGACCGCCGGCGTCGATGTGTCCGGTACCCGTCGCGTCATGCGAATCAGTATGCCCTCACCGCATCAGACCGGCAGGGCTGTCTTTCCGGTTTCGCGAATGGTGAGAACCGTGGCGACGCCGATCGCGCAGACACCCATGACCCAGTATGCGGGAGACATGGCGTTGCCGGTCGATTCGACGAGCTGCGCCGCGACGTACGGAGCAGTACCACCGGCAGCGATGGTGCCGATGTTGAAACCGAGCGAGACTCCGGTGTAGCGAACGGACCTGGGGAAGAGCTCGGTGAAGAGAGGAAACGCGGGTACCTGGACGACGCCGTTGAGCACCATGTAGACGAAGTACACGATTCCGACGACGACGATGCTGGCCGTGGCACCGAGAATCATGAACGCGGGCAATGCGATCACGATGTACGCGAGGTATCCGGCGAGCAGCACGGGTTTGCGGCCGAATCTGTCGGTCATCATGCCGCTGAGGGGGAACGTGGCGCACGCCAACGCAATACTGATCGCGGATGTCCAGTACACCGCGTCCTTGGAGAACCCCAGATCGTTGATCAGGTACACACTGAAGTACGTCAGGCCGATGTACCCGGACCCGTTCATCGCGATCGCGATACCCACGACGCGCAGCACCGACCACGGGTTGCGCTTCACCACGTCGGACAGCGGGCTCTTGGTGACCTGGTTCTTCTCGGCCATCTCCTCGAATTCGGGACTGTCCTCGAGCTTCAACCTCACCCGCAGGCAGACGACAGCCAGGGGCAGAGCGAGAAGGAACGGAATTCGCCATCCCCAGGACGACATCTGCTCGTCGGTGGTGACGAGGGCGACCAGACCGACAACCGCTGCGGCGACGGCGAATCCGAGTGTCGAACCGATCGGCGTGAACGATCCGAAGAATCCCCGACGGTTGGGCGGCGCGGACTCGGCGATGTACGTTGCGGCGCCGCCGATCTCACCCCCGGCCGAGAACCCCTGCGCCAGGCGGATGATCACCAGCAGAACCGGAGCGAGGTAGCCGACGGACGAGTGCGTCGGAAGCAGCCCGAGGATGCCGCAGGCGATGCCCATGCAGACGACGGTGATGACCAGAGCGGATCGCCGACCACGTCGATCGCCGAGGCGGCCGAAGAAGATGCCGCCGAGGGGACGTGCGACGTAGGCGACGCCGAACACGGCGAGTGTTGCCAGGATCGACACTCCCGGGCTGGTGGACGGGAAG
This sequence comes from Rhodococcus sp. RS1C4, assembly GCF_002258225.1. Lineage (NCBI taxonomy): Bacteria > Bacillati > Actinomycetota > Actinomycetes > Mycobacteriales > Nocardiaceae > Rhodococcus > Rhodococcus sp. RS1C4. The sequence continues at coordinate 11,343 of NZ_NOXZ01000018.1, forward strand.
AACAGCGGAGCGATGACGACGGCGAGGAACCCGTACACCGCGAAGTCGTAGTACTCGATCAGAGTTCCGACGCCGCCGGCGATCGCGGCCCGTCTGGCGGTGGTGTTCGACTTTCCGGGGCTTGCCACGTCGGTCCTCGTGGATGGGTGCGGCGCATTGGTCATGTCGGCTGTCCTTGCTGTACGAGTGACTGCTGTGCGAGTGACTGCTGTGCGAGTTGGTGTTCGGCGATGAGGAGTTCGTAGGATCCGCCGGCCTCGATGACGGCGACGGTCCTGGGGTTCGGGGGCGAGCCGACGAGTTCGGTTCCGTCGTCGGTGCGGAGGGTCGCGGAGCGCCAGTCCAGCGTCACGGAATCACCCGTCGCCACGGCGGTGGACACTCCGGGAACGGTGATGAGCGGCATCCCGTTGAACGTTTCGCCTCGCCAGAATCCGGGCGAGAACGACTCGGCGACGATCGCTGCGATTCCGGCGTTGCGCAGCGCGACCATCGGCGGGTAGTGCGGGTGACCGTATCCGAAGTTCCGGCCACCGACGATGATGTCTCCCTGCCGAACTCGGTCGACGAACCCCGGGTCGTAGGCGTGCATGCACACGGACCTGAGGTGGTCGGGGTCGTAGGACTTGATGTTGGAGACCCCGACGACGAGGTCGATGTCGAAGTCGTCGCCGAAGATCCAGGCGACTCGTCCCTCGATGACGTCGGGTGGTGGTGGATAGGCACTCACGTCATGAACTCCATTCTCGAACGGTTCCGGCCAGGGCACTCGCCGCAACCGTGTACGGCGATCCCATGTAGATGTTCGCGTCGGAACTACCCATCCGGCCGGAGATGTTGAGAACTCCCGTGGAGATGCAGTTCTCACCTGCCTGGAGTGGCTTCTGATAGCCGAAGCAGAAGTCGCAGCTCGACACCGCGATGGTGGCCCCTGCGGATCGGAGTACGTCCAGAATTCCCTCGCGCTCGGCCTGCTCGTGTACCTGCTGCGAGGTCGGGACGACGTTCAGTTCGACGCCGGGGGCGATGGTGTTGCCGTCGAGCACCAGGGCAGCGGCACGAAGGTCTTCGATGCGCCCGCTCGCACAGGATCCGATGAAGGCCTTGGTGATCGGCGTTCCGGCGGCCTCCTTCGCGGTCATGGTGTTCGCGGCGCGCGCCGAGCCTGGCTGTACGACGCGGGGGACGACCTCCGACAGATCGATGGTGTGCCGGGCCGCGTACACGGCGTCGGCGTCGGGGTGAACCGGCTCGAAGCTCTGGCGTGCAACCGTGTTCGCGTACGCCAACGACGTCTCGTCCGGCTCGAACACCGCGGACACTGCACCGGTGAACATTGCCATGCCGCACAGTCCTTGACGGTGATCGATCTTCATCGACCGAGCGCCGGGACCGCCGAATTCCATGACCTGGTGCGCGCATCCGTCGGCGCCGACGAGATCGATGATGGTGTGGACGAGGTCTCTGCTGTCCACGCCCGGGGAGAATTCACCGACGAGATCGAACCGTGTGGTGGCTGGAATGTCGACGTACACCTTCCCGGTCACCCATGCCTCGATGAGATCGCGTCGGATTCCCCACCCGAGCGCTCCGAACGCTCCGACGCCGCTGATGTGGCCGTCGAAATGAACGAGGAAGTCGCCCGGAATCGCCAGTCCCAGTTCGGCAGTCAGCTGGTGGCCGATTCCGCGGCCTTCGTGCAGTTCGATCCCGTAGAACTCGCACCAGTCACGCGTGACCTTGTGGACCTCGGCTTCTTTGTCGTTGTTCTTCGTCAACATGTGGTCGATGAACACGACGTACCGACTCGGATCCTCGAGCTCGGTGATGCCGAAGTCCTCCCGCATCTGACGGAACATCACGTCGGTGTACCCGGGGAAGTCGTAGGCGATCATGCGGGCCGGACGGACCGGGTGATTCTCACCCGCGCGTACCGTCTCGCTGTCGCAGGCGCGAGCCAGAATCTTCTCGGTCATGGTGTAGCCGGGACTCGTCGGGTGGGGACTCGTCGGGTGGGGACTCATTTGGCAGCCTCGGGGAGGTATTTGCGCTGTTTGGCTTCGACGTCGGAGAAGCCGATGAGGTCGACGAATTCGTGGTGCGACAGTGCGTCGGCGCTGACCGCGGCGGGAGCTTCGCCCCCGGCGAGGCGCCGCAGTGCCGTCCGTGCGGCGCCAGTTGCCGCCATGAGAACCTGCGTCGGCAAGAGGGCGAGTCGAACTCCGATGCGCTCCAGCACTTCCGGAGTGAAGTCGCGTTCGGTCCAGGTCGATGCCGTCAGCGTGGCCATCAGTGGAACGCCTACCTCGTCGTGGCAACGCTCCCATTCCTCGATGGTCTCGAACGTCTTGGTGACGGGCATGATCATGTCCGCGCCCGCCTCGACGTATGCCTGCGCACGACGGATCGCGTCGTCGCCCCGAGCATCGGTGCGCGCGATGAGCAGCACCGTGTCGGGTGTGGAGTCTCGCACGGCACGGATCTTGCCCGTCGCCTCTTCGACGTCGACGAGTGCCACCGGGTCGCCGACGCAGATGGGGCAGGACTTGGGAGACACCTGGTCCTCCATGAACATTCCTTGCACGCCTGCGTCGACGAACTTCGTCGCGGTTCGTGCAGCATTGACGGCGTTGCCGTAGCCGGTGTCGATGTCCGCGACCAGGGGAAGTTTCGAGGTTTCCCGGATGGTCCTGATGGCCTGAAGGTTCTCCGTCATGGTGTACAGCTCGGCATCGGGGAGTCCGAGCGCAGCGGACACCGCGAATCCCGACGCGCACAGTGCGTCGAATCCGGCCTGCTCGGCGAGCTTGGCCGTCAGACCGTCCCACACCCCGGGGGCGTAGACGAGTCCGGCGGAGGTGAGGTCCTTGAGGGTGGGTGTCGAAGCCGTCATCACTGAGTCCGTTCCGTATTGCGGAATGAGTTCCGTATTTCGTGATACGAAGCTAGAGTGGTCCGGGTCACATGTCAACACGGCACCCCGAAGACGCCGGTTCGTATGATGGCCAGACCGATCACGGACTACCCCCGAAAGCGAGTAACCAGTGGCTGCGCCCTTCCAGTCCGACACCCAGGCGGGACGGGACATCGTCGGAGCCGTCCTCAAGGCATGCACTCTGCTGGAGCATTTCGACGCCTCCCGCCCGGTCTGGACTCTCGGAGATCTCACCGCGGCGAGCGAGATGAACAAGACGACGGTGCATCGCTTGATGACCACTCTCGTTCACGCTGGGTGGATCGACCGGACGGCGGACGGGGCATACCGCGTCGCGATGCCGGTGTTCGAAATCGGCTCGGCGGCATTGGTGAACCTGGACATCCGAACGGCAGCGCGGCCGTACATGACCCAACTCGCCGACGCATTCGGGGACACCGCCTACCTGATGGTTCCCGCCGAGGAAGGTGCCGTGTGCATCGATCGGCTCGAAGGGAACAATCCGTTGGTGGTCGCGGGCATCAACATCGGCTCGGTGCTGCCCTACCACGCTGCTGCAGGCCCCATCGTGATGCTCGCCAACTCGGACACGTTGCGTGACAAGTGGATACAGAGCGATCTGCACGCATTCACCGAACACACCGTCACCGACGCAACCCGCCTGCGCGAGCACCTCGACGCCGTCAGAACTGCCGGATATTCCGTGAGCAATTCCGACTACCTGACCGGCGTCGCCGCTGTCGCCGCCCCGATCCTCGGACGAGGAGGAGCCGTCGTGGCCTCCATCAGCATCGGCGGACGAGTCGAGGCATTCGAAGGCGAAGCCCTGGACCGGAAGATCGAACGCGTTCGCGACGCTGCCACCCGGCTGACGCGTGCTGCCGAGGCGTTACCTCAGCGAACGTGACGTTTCGGTCCGTGATCGGGCCGTCACTCTCGCCCCCGACACCTACTCCCGAGCGTCGGTAGCCTGGACAGAGTGAAGGCCGCCCCGACCATCGGATCTCTCCTGCTCGCGTGTGCTCTCGTCGGCGCCGACGCCGTGGCCGCCCCCGGCGAGATCCGGTCGCAGGCACCCGCCACGGCGGTACCCGCCCTCGGACTCACCTCCGTTCCGGAGGCGGTGTCCGCCGACATGGTCGCCGGAGTGGGCGACGGCACCGCGAGTGTCGAGGAGTCGTCGGGCTCCGCCTCCCGCACATCGGCGTGGGACGAATTCCCGTACCTCCGCTACACCGCGACGTTCGCCCCCGGAGTCGAATCCGCTGTTCTCACGTGGAACGGCACCTCCGTCAACACCAACGATCTTGCAATGCATGTGCGCGCACCCGGGTCGGACTCCTGGGGGCAGGCCGTCGCCGTCGCCCGCCCCGACACCAGCGGGGGCGACATCACTCTCGCGGCGCCCGTGACGGGAATCGACGGCGACGTCGAGGTGATGATCATCGACAGCCCCCGCGCCGATCGGTCCTTCGTCGACGACAACGCCTCTCCCGACGGCGCTTTCGCCGAGCCGGGCACCTACGACTTCGCGCTGCAACACATCAGTGACACTCAGTACATCTCGCGGGACGATCCCACCGTCTACGACGACATGACGCAGTGGACCGTCGACAATGCCGAGAAGTACGGCATCGACTACAGCATGCACACGGGGGACATCATCCAGAGTTGGATCAGCCCCGGCCGTCCGGATGCGCAGTCGCGCATCGAATTCGAGGCTGCGAGCGAGTCCATGAAGCGGCTGGAGGATGCGGGTGTTCCGCACGGGGTGCTCCCCGGCAACCACGACAACCTGTGGAATGTCGCGGGCAAACTGGTGCCCGGAATGCACGAGCAGAACCACGCTCTGTACAACGAATACTTCGGCCCTCAGCGATACCGAGATCAGCCGTGGTGGGGTGATTCGTTCACGGCCGAGGACAATTCGGCACACTACGACCTGATCGACATCGCAGGCGCGAAGTTCCTGATGCTCTACATCGGATACAACCCGCCCGAGAAGGTCATGAAGTGGGCCGAGCAGGTTCTCGACGATCATCCGGATCGGAACGTCGTGATCGGCACCCACTACTACCTGGACGAAGGCGGCGAGAAGAAGCTGATGGCCTTCGGCGACATCGGCGCCAGCTCGGGTCAACAGATCTGGAACCGCCTCGTGAAGCCGTACGAATCGGTGTTCCTCGTGTTGTCGGGGCATGTCGACGGGCAGGCCACCGTCGTCGACAGAGAGGTCGACGACACCGGCCGCACCGTCGTCCAACTCCTCGCCGACTACCAGTACTTCGAGGTCGACGGCGAACGCGCCACAGGCTTCCAACGCCTCCTGCAATTCGACGTCGACGGCGGACAGATAGCCGTCACGACACATTCACCTGCTCTGAATCGGTTCGACGTGGAGAACTACGATCCCCGACGCCGATTCGTCCCCGAGGACGGAGAATTCGTCACCGACTTCACACTCCGCGCCGACGTTCCCCGAGCCGTCAGCGCGCGATAGCCGCCCAGGTGTCTTCCTGTGTACGTGGGCCGAGCAGACCTGATTGCGTGACAACGACTTCCGTCGCACCTGCATCGTAGTAGCGCTGAATTCCTGCCTTCACGTCGGCTGCGGATCCGACCAGTACCAATTCGGCCGCCCGCTCCACCCCTTCCTCGGCCACCACCCGCTGATACGACGGGATGGCATCGTAGAAGGACATGGCATCCTCGGCGGCGGCCCGGCCGGCGTCCACGTCGTCGGTGACGAGCGCGGCAACGAACGCGATGACGCGGACCGGTTTCCGGCCTGCGCCGGAGGCAGCCTTGTTCACCTGGGGAACGATGCTCGTCTCGAGTACCCGCGGACCGGCCAGGAAGGGCAGGATGCCGTCGGCGAGTTCCCCGCTGGCCCGTAGCGCCCGCGGTCCCATCGCAGCGACGAGCAATGGTAGATCCGTGCCGGCGCCGGCCACGGTGGTCGGCAACGGCGGCGCGGCGGTGATGAACTCGCCGTGATGATCGGCGGTTCCCGTCTCCACGAGCGATCTGGCGACGGTGAGGAATTCACGAACCCGGTCGACGGGTTTCGAGTAGGTCACGCCGAACGCTCGCTCGACGAGGTCGGGTGCGCCCAATGCCAGACCGAGCTGGAACCGCCCCTGAGTCGCAGCCTGTACGGTTTGCGCCTGCGACACCACCAACAGCGGATGACGCGCGAAGATCGGGACAGCCGAGGTACCGACCTTCAGCGCGGGAACCTCCCGTCCGACGATTCCGGCCAGGGTGATCGCGTCGTAGTCGAACCTCTGCCCGAACCACGCGGAATCGAATCCCGCGGACGCCGCGACCGTCGCCTGACGGACCACGTCGTCGACCGCATTTCCCTCGTCACTGGTGCTGAGCGCAACTCCGATAGTCATTCTTCCGACAACCAGTCGGCGAGGCCCCTGGATTCCCGGTTCGCGACTTTCGCTCAGCCTGATTTCAATCCGCGTTCACGTCCGAACACCGTCCAGATACTCGAGCACGGCCAGCACTCGACGGTGCTGCGCATCCGAGGGAGGCAGATCGAACTTGGCGAAGACATTGCCCACATGCTTCTCGACGACCCGCTCGGAGACTGTCAGCTTGGACGCCACCGCAGAGTTCGTCAAACCCTGTGCCATCAATGCGAGCACCTCCCGTTCACGGGGTGTCAACCTGTCCAACGACGTCCGCCGCTTGCTGGCGCCCATCAACTGGGTGATCACCTCGGGATCGAGAGCGGTGCCGCCCGCCGCGACGCGAGCCAACGCCTCGACGAATTCGCCGACGTCGGCGACACGATCCTTCAGCAGATACCCGACTCCCGACGCCCTGTCCGCCAACAGCTCTGCCGCATAGCGCGTCTCGACCCACTGGGAGAAGACCATGACCCCCGTCTCCGGGCGTCGGCGTCGAAGTGCCACTGCCGCGACGAGACCCTCGTCGGTGAAGCTCGGCGGCATCCTGATGTCGATGATCGCGACGTCGGGACGATGCTCGTCGACGGCGGCCTCCAGCGCCTCGGCGTTTCCGACTGCCGCACACACCTCGTTGCCACGTTCGATCAGCAGCTGCGCCAGACCATCCCGCAGGATGACGTTGTCCTCGGCGATGACGATTCTCACGACATCATCCTTTCTCGGTCATCGGCAGCACCAGGGTCACGACCGTCGGTCCACCTGCCGGACTGGCCACTGTCATCGTTCCGTCGACCGTCGATGCTCTCGACTCCAGCCCGGTGATTCCTGTTCCGGCACCGGGTACGGCTCCGCCGATTCCGTTGTCCCGCACGGCGACGACAACCCGGTTCTGCTCCTCACGGACCGAGATCCATGCGGTCGACGCATGAGCGTGCTTGACGATGTTGGTCAGGAGTTCCGCCACACTGAAGTACGCGATCGTTTCGACACTCCTGCTGGGCCTGGACCCCAGGTGAACCGAGAGCACGGTCGGCACGGCCGACCGAGCCGCGAGTGTCTTCAGTGCCGCCTCGAGCCCGAGATCCAATGCCGGCGGGTGGATACCGCGAACGACCTCCCTGAGTTCGCGAAGCGCGTCCTTGGCCGCGCCGTGGGCGGCGGTGATCAATTCTGTCGCGTCCTCGCCTCGTGCGAGTTTGTCCTCGGCTCGGCCCAAGGCCATTGCCATCGTCACCAGACGTGCCTGGGTTCCGTCATGCAGATCTCGTTCCACCCGGCGCAACGTCGCGGCCGAATCATCGACCGCCACAGCGCGCGTCGTCTCCAGTTGTGCGACCCGTACGTCGTACTCGCTTTCACCGAGCAAGGCCTCGATCAGGAAGCGCTCGACAGCGGCCAGCAGTCTGATCGGCCACGGTGCAACGAAGAGGCACACGATTCCGAGCAGAACGAGCACGATCATCTGCGGCCAGGTGTCGAAGTAGACGGAGCCGAACGACACGAACGAATGCCGCACGTTGCCGTCGCTGTCGAGCTGAGTCGGATCGAAGACAACTCCGACGACCGGAGACAACGCCATCGCGAGCGCGATGACAAGAAAGAGAAATGCTCCGAATGCGCTCGCCAGCGCCACGACCGACTGAATGACCATGAACAAGATCGCGCGCCATCCCGCCCGATCGGTCAATGCAGCGGCCAGTGACCCGACCACGCCCTGCCACCGAAACGGCTGCGGCGCAGGCACGTGCGTACCCAGAAGTCGATCCGACAGCAGACGGAACGCAACACCCCACGCACGCGCTCCGACAATGACCACAGCCAAGATCGGAATACCCACCAGCAGTACGACGAGGACCGTTCCGAACATGAATCCGACGAACAGATACGCAGCACCCAGCGCTCCCAGCATCGAGCTCACCAGAAGATAGCCGCCCTCGCGCCAGGTGCGGCCGTCGATCGGCGCGCGCAGTATCAGGCTCGTCATCGATCTCGCCCTCTCTCCCGTTCCGGCTGATTCAGTATCCACTGCCTCGATCTCCACCAGAGTTGTCATGCACTCAGCCTTGCCTGTCAGGGCCGACGAATCGAGGGTGCGGGCCACCATGCCGAAGGTGTGGCCAGCTACACCACGGGTCGTTCAAAGTTCAACTTGCACAGCGTTATTCATGCGAACGTGTGTTCGAAAACTTGTCGGTGGGTCTGGTTATGGTGGTGTCATGCTCATGGGGGATGAGGGTTCGGGGACAGCAGTCGGTGACTCGGCGGTCGGTGACGCGGCGGTCGGTGACGCGGCGGTCGACAGTACGGGGTCGGTGTTGCCGATCGAGGCGGCGTATCTGGCTCAGGTGGTGGCGACGTTGGAGCGTCAGGTGGAGATTCTGAGTCGGATGAACATGCGCGGCGCCAGCACGGCGGATCAGCGTGCGGTGTTGGTGCGTACCGAGGCGGTGACGCGGTCGTTGTTCGGGCAGTCGCACACCTGGCTGGCGGATCTGATGGATCTGCGTGGTCTCGACGACATCTGGGGATCGGTCCCCGACGCTCTGGCGGTGTTGCTGCGGATCTCCCGCAGGCGGGCTGGGCAGCGTATCCGTTTGGCGGAGACCCTCGGTACCCGCACGGCGATGACGGGGGAACGTCTGGCCCCGGAACTGCCCGCGACAGCTGCTGCCGCGCAGGAGGGGGTGCTCGACGAGGAACCGCAGGAGGTGATCCGCAAGTTCTTCCGGCGCCTGGGCAGCAAAAGCGATGTCGAGACGCGGGCGAGCGCGGAGCGGCAGTTGGCGCAGCTGGCTCGGGAGCTCGGTCCGGACGAGTTCGCGGCCGCCGCTCGCCGGTTGTACGACCTGCTCGACCCGGACGGGGATCTGACCGACGAGAGCACTCTCGCCGAGCGCTGCTACGTGAAGATGGGCAAACCCGGACCCGACGGTCTACGCAAAGGCTGCTTCGTCGTCGACCCCGAAACCGGTGCGTACATGGAAGCGATCTTCGAGAAATGGGCCAAACCCGGCATGCTCGACCCCGACGACGCCTCACCCCTCACCGACCCACCCGAACCCACACCGCAGGCAGGCACAGCCGACGCAGCATCGACCGAACCGACACTGTTCGGCAACGGCAACGGCAACGGCAGTGGCAGTGGCAGTGGTGGGGGCAGTGGTGGGGGTGATAGCGCCGGTGATGCTGCGGGTTCCGGTCGGTCCGGTGGGTCCAGTGGTAGCGCCGGTTCGGAGGACCATCCTGAGGTGGTCGAGCGGGCGCGGCGGGATCGTCGCAGTGTGGGACGTCGACAGCATGATGCACTCAAGGCGATCACGCGGCAGATGTTGGCGTCCGGGAAGCTCGGTAGTCACCGCGGGCTGCCGGTCACCGCGGTGATCGTCATGCAGTGGAAGGACCTGCACGCGGCTACCGGGCATGCAGTGACCGCGGCCGGGACCACCATCCGGATGCGTGATGCGATCCGAATGGCCTCCCACGCGGAGCAGTACCTCGCGCTCTTCGACGACGACGGCCGGCCCCTGCACCTGGCCCGCACCAAACGACTCGCCTCCGCTGATCAACGCATCGTGCTCATCGCCGCCGACCGCGGCTGCAGTTTCCCCGGCTGCACCCGTCCGGCGACGCGATCGCAAACCCACCACATCGAAGAATGGGCGCAGGGCGGGCGCACCGACATCGGGGATCTGACATTCGGCTGCGATATCCACCACCCACTCGTCGGACCCGGAGACAACGAGTGGGCGACGACGAAAGCCGG